>JAKVBW010000052.1 GCA_022446945.1 Phycisphaerales bacterium
AGGATATCGCAGGTTTCAAATCGAATGTGAACCCCCCTCCTCATCTCAAACCTAGTATATGGATGTATGCGTATCCTTCAGTTCATTCTCGCCAGTCTGTTGACGATGACCGCCTGTGCAGACACGCCTTCCGGATCGCCCGTCACCCAGGAAACATCGACCATGTCCACCATCTCCCGCTCCGGACATCGCATCGCTGAACTCTCTCCGGACATACGTGCCTCACTTGCGGCCAAACTTGATCCGAAGACCTACGAAATCACGCAGCGTTCGGGCACGGAAGCGCCATTCTGCGGCACACTTCTGGACAACAAGAAGGACGGGGTCTACGTGTGTGTTGTCTGTGGTCTGCCTCTATTCTCAAGCGAGCATAAGTTCACCTCTGGAACGGGCTGGCCGAGTTTCTTCCAGGAGTTCGATCCCCAACATGTCGCCAAGACTGAAGACCGCAGTCACGGCATGCTCAGGACTGAGATTTCGTGCGTTCGATGTACTGCTCATCTTGGACACGTCTTTCCAGATGGTCCACCACCAACAGGTCAGCGTCATTGCTTGAACTCTGCATCCCTGCAGTTCATCGAAAATGGCACACCTCTTCCCGAACCCAGCAGGCCAATCGAAACGCAAACAGCATATTTTGCAGGTGGTTGTTTCTGGGGAATCGAACACTACATGCAGAAAGGGCCGGGGGTGGTCGATGCTGTCAGTGGCTACATGCAGGGCGATGACTCCCAAGCAGATTATCAATCCGTTTGCGGTGGCCAGACAGGCCATGCGGAAACTGTGAAAGTCGTTTTTGATCCGAAGACCATCAGCTATCGACAACTGGTCGATGCATTTCTACGCATGCACGATCCAACCCAACTGAATCGCCAAGGACCGGATGTCGGCACGCAATACCGTTCAGGTATCTGGACAGTCGGTGATGAACAGTCCCGAATCGCCAAAGAAGCTGTCCAAACCCTCAACGCATCTGGCCGTCTGAGTGCACCTGCTGTGACAGAGATTGCCCCAGCGAAGACCTTTCATCCGGCCGAAACGTATCATCAGGACTACATCGCTCGGACAGGACGCGCCTGCAATGTCGTTAATCCTTGGCCGAATCCTGAAGTAAGCCCGTCCATACGTTGACAAACCGGCCAAACCGGCGGACACTGCCCGCCAAGGAGAACAACCATGCGTATCGCAGCTCTGTCACTCATCGCTTTCACTGCAGCCGGTCTTGCGGGCTGCGAGACCCATACAGAAACTGGCGCGCTCATTGGCGGTGGCGCGGGCGCAGCAGGTGGCGCAATTATCGCTGGCCCGATGGGCGCAGTCGTTGGTGGTGCTGGCGGCGCCGTCACTGGCGCTTTGATCGGAAACGAACAGGACAAGCAGGAAGGCGAAGAGTAGATATCGCACTGCAATCCCGGATCATTGAAGCAGCCCTGCGATCGTCTTCGCGGGGCTGCTTTCTATTTTGACAGATCTATACCGATGTCGATGTTGGCATATCAACAGTCATGGTGGGAAATGCGAAATCTGCACCATGCCGATGGACAATGCGCCCTACCTCGAGCATCAGACGTTCTCGAATCTTGACGAAGTCGGCGATGGATGTCGTCTGCGTATAAGCCAAAATGGAAATATCAATCGTTGAATCGCCGTAGCCACCGAAATTCACTCTAACCGGCTGGTTCTGATCGATGTCACCATCTCCATCCAGCAGGGACTGCACATCATTAATAACCAACTCGACCGAATCGAAATCGTCGTAACGAACACCTATCGTCTCGCTTAAACGCCGGTTGTTCCGCTTCGAAGTATTCTCAATGACACTGCTCACGAACGTCGAATTTGGTATGTAAACCAGACGCTTGTCACTCGTACGAATGAGCGTTGCGTAGAGACCGATACGCTCAATGCCGCCCTCAACGCCTTTGACAACAACCCAATCACCAACCCTGAAAGGATTGTTGAAGAGAACCATGATGCCACCGAAGAAATTCGCGATGACATCCTTGGATGCGAATGCGAATGCCGCAGAGCCGATTCCCCCAATTGTGAGAATGGCACTCATGTTCATACCGAGTGCCTGCATTCCGACGATGATTCCGAGAATCCAGACAACTACCACAGCGATCCCAAAAAGCGCCTGCAATGCTGTGATGTCCATATCGGACTCGGTTTCGATTGCCTGACGTTCAAGCAATTCTTGCGTTCGTTTGACAGTTCTCGCACAAAAGACAGTGCCGCAGAACACTGCAATGATGATCCGCGTCGCAGGCAATGCCACCGTTACAAGATGTTCGACGTCGCCGGCAATAGCATCATCGCCTTGTGAGTAATGCGCCCACATTCCTGCGCCAATAGCCACGATCCAGGTTGCAGTGACGAGCCATATCGCAAGACCAGCGGGGAACCTCAATGCCCCTGCGAAGACGCCTCCCCATCGCAATCGGCCTCGCGAAAGACGAGATAGCCGACCAAGCAACCAGGCGAGCACAATATGAGAGACGATGGCGATGCCGACAACCACTGCCAACATGGTCAACATGTTGGTCAGATCGGTGGGAATCGTCGTCACGACAGGATCCGGTGTTGCAACTGCAATCATGGTGACGAGTTTAGCGTCTGCGCCATCGCTTCGACGACAGAAGCTTCTGCCGGAGGTCCACCGGGATAGACACGGCAGGCAAGACCTGGGCGATCCTTAGGCTGAGCACCAAAGAGATCTTTGCCGTTGACAAGGACTGTCGGAGCCGGCCAACACAGACGTCTGTCTTCAACGGGCAATGTAGAGAGATCTATTTCTACAATCTCCGCCAACGGTGCTGCAAGACGTACCGACCGTGTGATGTCCGGAGTCATCGGGCAGCCTGGAAATCCCAAAATCTCGATCCGAGGGACACTCCGCGACAACATCTCAAGCATCGATCGTCGAGCGGATCGGTAAAGCGCGACATCATCGCTCCAATCGTCAGCGGCTCGGTACAAAGGATCTATGACTGAGATCCGATCCTCACTTGGCACCTGCATGAGCAGAGCATGATCTTCCATACCAATGCGGTGCGCTTCAAACCGCAGTCCTGACCACGGACCAGCAGGACCTGGATAAAGAACATGTGTATCGCCTGCAGGCAGACAATTGTCTGTGTCAGGCATCGCAGGATGGTCCACCACGCTCTGCGCAAAGGGGTCTGCCTTCCAGTGATTGAGGCCCCAGTGCAGATAGCCGTCCCACCCCTCCTTGGCTGCCCCCCAACCGAAATAGACCTGCCGGATCCGTTCCTGATCAAGCAGGCGATTGAGCCAAGGACCACCTGGCCGCAGACACGTATAGACCCACACACGGTCGCCTGCCCTTTTCCGTTCATCAAAGAATGAACGATTGCCCTGCCATGCCTGCACCTGGGGACACCACATGTCAACACAGTCAGTCAACTGTCTACTCATGGTGGCTTCAAAAAGGGGAACGCCCGGCAAGTGTGTTCTCAACAGTTCTGCAGCCCGACAATAGTCCTTGGCGTTGACGTCTGTGGGCTCATCTGCGATGTGCTGAACCCAACGGTGCGCCCAATCTTGTTCGACCATCAGATCATGGATCTGGGAAGCCTGATGCGCAAACATGGTGATCCCCCGATCACTCGTCAACTGGTCACCCCCGAGTTTGAGTTCCAGAACTTCACTGGACCAATCGCCGTTCGGTCTACCTGCAAACGGTGCTCCCTCAATCCAGTAGAGACCCGCATCACTAAAGAGATCCACATAGCGAACCAGTCTCTCTGACTGAAGTTTCCACTGTCCCTCGACTCTCGTGAAGAAATCGGGCCAACGCACCCAGAACATGTTCTGCCGTCCGTACGCCATCATTGCTGCGTATTGCTCAAGCATCCTCCAAAATGGCTCACTCCAGACAGCCAGATCGTGGTACTGCGCGATGTTGCCGGGACTGAACCAGTTGGTGTAACCGAGTGTGTCTGATCCCGGCGGCGGTATCGCAGCGGAGTGAATGTGAAGCGTTAGTGGAGTAACAGTTTCTGTATCACCCTGAGATACAACGAGATCTAGATCGTACGCGCCGGCAATTGCGTTCAGCGGTATGGACCACTGCACGCGTATCAAGATCTGTTCAGACTTGATGTCAATCACCTGTTGAACCGGTTTTAGAATTTCATAAATCCGGAAAGGTGCATCTCGAACAACGTGAGCATTTTCAGCCTTGTCCCAACGTTCAGTACGACTTTTTGGACCCGTGTTTTCTTCGACTGGCACATCGATCAATCGATACCAGTTCGCTTTGGGCAGGGTTCCTGCGCCACGAACATCCAAATGGATCGGATTCTCTGCTGAGAGGCCCTCAATCCAGAGATGCACACCGGCAATTCCGCCACGCGGCACATCGACAGCCTTGACAGATGTTTTTGGAAGGCGATCCGGGAAAGTGGGTTCCAGTTCATCCACTAGAACAACATTGATCCCAATCGCACAAATGAAAACCGCCGTTAACATGTCCCTTATCGTACAAGCCTGCTAGGCTTCGATGATGACTGAGGATCTTCCAGGACACTTGCGGCACCTTCTTTTCGCGCACTTCGGCGCGAAAGGCGTTCGAAGAGGCCTGAGAGAGTCTCTCCAAAGTCCACCACTCTCTCTCCCCGCAGATGAACTCAAGGCGACCATGCAATCCATCGCATGGAAAGCCGGAGAGATCATGGTGTCAGACAGCATGCGCGCGATCGATCCGCCATCTCGGGGTCATCTGACCTGGAGCGCATGGATTCTTGCGGCATGGCACGTCCTGAGACCCCAATTTAATTCGGATGATGAAGCCATTGACTTCATTGGGGAAGCTTCCTTGAAAGGGTTCGACACCCCGCTTTCCCGCCTAGGAATCTGGCTTGTGCTTCGATCCTGTCGCGGCGGTCGACTTGATCGTGCGGCGCGCCTGCTCGGCGGAATGATCAGACAATATGGCGCCACTTTCAAATCCGATATGCATGGTGATGATCATGCTCTCTGCTTTCACGTCACACGTTGTTTCTATTACGACTTCTTCAGTAGCCATGGTCTGCCCAAACTGACAACTGCCCTTTGCCGACTTGATCATCTGTGGTTTGACAGAATTGATCCACAGAAACATGGTCTAGAATTTGATTTGGATGCCTATCAGACAATGAGCGAAGGAGCAGACTGCTGCAAATTCCCGATTGTTCAGGTACGCATCAATCCTTGAGTTCAAAGACCGACTGAAGTCCATCGATGCACCACTGGATGTGATCTCCCGGCTCCAACGACAGTTCCTTCGCGCCGACAGCAATATCCTCACGATTCACTGCTGCAGCAAAGTTTGAGGTTTTGAGTTTCTTGCGAACGGATTTCGGTGTCAAACCGACGATCCCACCAGGTCTCACCTTGCAACATGCGACAACGAAACCCGCCAACTCATCCATTGCAAAAAGATGCTTGGCCATGTCACTCTGACGAGGCACTCCGCTATAGGTCGCGTGGCCTAGTATTGCCTCGATGATTTCTTCATCAACATCCGTGTGCTCACGGAGATAAGCGACCCCCACGAATGGATGTTCATCTTCAGTGGGATGTCGCTCATAATCAAAATCATGCAGCAGACCACAGACTGCCCACCTCTCGGCTTCATTGGGCGCGACGCGTTGCGCGCAATGCCGCATGCAGGCTGAAACGCACTCCATGTGGTGCCGGAGAGATTCCGAAGTCACCCAATCATGCATCAGCATCCGTGCATCGTTGATGTTCATGGGTCAGCAATTACCCCAAGCGGCCAGAAGTATCAGGAGATCGTCCGCATCCACGAGCCCGTCACCATCAAAGTCTGCGTTTCCAGATTGTCCGAACTGACTGATCATGATGAGGAGATCTTTGACACCGACCAGTGAATCCCCATCAATGTCTTCTGGACACTCACATTCGTCCGGAACGCCATCACCATTGCTGTCATCACTTCCCCCACCACCGATATCGTCAACATCTGGAATCCCATTCTCGTTGCAATCCGGACTCGTTACCAGCGTGATACACGCCATCTCAATTGTTCCGGCATCAACTGGGGATGCATCTCTGAACCTGATCTGCCAGTCACCCACTGCTTCAGAACCATAGAAACCGGCAAGCATTTCGATCGGTCTTTTGTTGCCGCTGAGAACAGGTACATCAAACTGTGTGCACGTGTCTTCGGCAGCTTCGGCCGCGTCATCATCAAAGAGCACCATGATGTCGTCTCCCCCGCATCCCCAAGGGCCGATCCAGCCCCCATTGGGCATGCCCGGCCGATCGAGCATGCTGATACTGGTGCCATCTGGTGCAACCAGATCGATCGACAAATCGCCGATCCAAGGATGTTCCAAAGACACATAGAGTCGAGTCTGAACGACCAAATTGCCAACGGGTTCATCTGCCTGTGCCAGCCAGACGCGCGTCGACACTCCATCGTCCGGAATATTGGCTTGACCTGAACCGCACCAACTTGCAGCTGCCATCTGGTGCATGCAGAGAACACTCAGAATCCATGCGCTCTGTTTCATCTCGCAGCCTCCGCATTGATTTCATCGTTCCTGATGGTGTCGAAAATCTGTGCGGGGTCGACCATCCCACCGATGTGGCACCAGCCTTCCTTCAAGCCCATGAAGTTTGTACCCGGCAGTTCACCGGAAAAAGCCTCCACGACGCCGTCCTCAGGATCACTGAGCACGAGATCAGCCGCGAAGTGGCAGTAATCCCAGCTCCACCAGTTATCCGTAAAAGTCGTGGTCCATGACCATGTCTCCGCCCTAGACCAGCCCGGCACAAATGAGAGCCAATACGCAGCGCCGTCATAAGTCATGTCGTAGTTCGCACCACACTGAATGCCGAAGATCTCGCCTAATGCTGCAATGTTCCCTGCCAGCGCCGTTCCCTCAAAGGGCGTTCCCAGCGCCTGCAGAAGTCGCCCTCCATCCTGAGGGGCGGGCGTGGCCCAATCCAAACCGCTCCAGTAAAAGGTGTACAAATGCAGACCTGCGGTACCTCCCTGACTGTGCCCCGCAATGCCGTAACTCTTGAACTGGCTTCCAAATGAAAGGATGTCTAGTGCAAACTCGTCATGGCTGAAATTCTGATCCAGATTCTGATAAACCGATACGTCCCCGGAGAACTGCGGCGCTGTCCATGCATTGTCTGGATCCCCGCTGTAGCAGTAACCATGAACCAACATGAGATTATGTCCCCCGGGCGTAGCTCGAGGATGGGTCACGAAACGGGATCCACCGCGATCACCACGGCCCATGCGCATCTCGCGACGTGCGCTGTCATCAAGCTGACTGCGTGAGACGAGCACAGGCCCCACTCTGACAACGCTTCTCTCACCAAGGAGAACACAGGAGTTGCGATCTGCAAACCGGACATTGCGTAACTCGATGTCGATCAGATCATTGGACTGGCCGAGAAGCCAGCGGGTGTCAAGTGTCAGATGAGCGCCATCCCCATTAAGGGGGATCAAACCACCAATCCAAGCAAGACATTCCGCATTCTGCCCAACCGTCCACACTTCCGCGCCGCCCAAGACGGCGTCGCGGGTGCCCGCATGCTCGCATGGGACAACAAGCGATACGCGTTCTTGGTCGATCGGCGTCACGATCGCGATCGTTTCGACATCGATCGGATCATCTTCAATATGAAGATGGTGCAAGACGCTCCTCTCTAAACGGTCGCCCGTGTCAACATCAACTCCGATAGCATCAATCCAGATGAAGTGATCACCTCTAGGAAGTGTCAAAGGGACGACGACATGGTCATTGGACCGAGCGACCGTCAACAATTCTCCATTCAGTGTTCTTGCGGTTGCAGACACAACATCGATGTGACGCTTTGTTCCATCTGTTGATTCAAAACGAGCCGTCAAGGTGAAGGGTTCCCCCTCAATTGTTTGCCAACTACTGCGAATGCTCCTCATCGCGACGGGAAACTCGTCTCGAACCATGACCAGTGCTTCCTCACCGCTCTCCAAGCCAGTTACACGGAGAGTCCAGGATCCTGGATCAGGGTCACTGATGTCGAAGCGCACTGCATCGCCTGCTCCGAATGGGTGCAGCGATCCAAGAGTTGTTCGCGCAGATGCCGTTCGGTCGGAACCGTCAGGACCCATGAGGGTGACAGCCCATTTCTCCGAGCCCTCACCCACAGGCAGGACTGCGAGGCGTTCCGAACCTGGGACTGAAACTGTCACTTCAACCGGGGATCCGGTTCCTTCGATTGCGATTTGCCTGCAGCGCCCAATAGCACCAAATTGATCCGTTTGTGGTGGCGACAACCAGCCACGTTCGACGTCCTCTGGAGGTGCACCAATCTGCTTGAATTGCGCAACATCTGTCGCATGAGCATCGCGCGATGCGAGTAAGAGCACGCCTCCGAGAACCATGATGGATATCAAGCCAACTCGAGACATCATTGCCTCCTCTGCTCCACCCTACTGGAAGTCAAGCGTGGATGACATCAAGAAATGCTGTCGTGATCGTTCACCCACTCAGAAGAATCTTACCCGAGACGAGACCGGCATCTAAAGGTCTTGAAGATATGCCGAGGGGAGGATGTTCCATCCACACCGCAGGCACGGACAGCTACTATGAAGTCATGGATTCCAATCCGCAGTCTGCCATTTCCGAGGCCGATCACCGCAAATGCGCAGCATCGCTCTTCAACTACACATGGTCACTTCTGGAAAAGTCCAATCGCACCTCGGAAGATACGGATGAAATGGTGCGTGCTGCGTACGCCAGTCGCTGGCACTGGAGTGTTGTAGGCGAGCCGATCAATTTTGCCCGGGGAGAATGGCAAATCAGCCGGTGCTGTGCCGAAGCTGGTCGACCCGAAGCGGCCCTCCATCATGCCCAGCTCTATCTGGAAGCCTGTATACGTCATGAATTCAGCGATTTTGATCTCGCCTTTGCGCATGAAGTTATGGCACGTGCGCTTTCTGCCAATGACAACCATGAAGAAGCGAAAACACATGCGATCGAAGCCTTGAACATTGGTGCTGATATCGAGTCTGAGAAAGATCGCGCGTGGCTGGAGGAGAACCTCCAAAGCTTCATCTGAACCCGATCCGCCAATGTCGTGCGATCAGAAATCCATGCTGAGGCCTGCATAGGCCTTCAGATCATTCCCGTCCGAATCTCCGGTCGGATTCGAATCGTAGATATTGCGAATACCGAGGCTGAAGGACCATGGCGAGTCATCTGCAATCTTTAGCTTCCAATCTAATTTCAGAGTCAATAGATAGTTGCTCCAATCAGTTGGGTTGGGTGCAATGGATGCAAACCCCTCAAGCTGCTGACGCTCATCGATATTCCAGTTGGTGTTGACTTCAAACAGAAGTTGAGGATCCACACTGTTGCCGTGATATCTCCAAGTTGCACCTGCACCACCCTTGAGAGTCAGTTTCAACGAGTCATCATCGACCAACTTGTAACCCATGCCGCCATAGGGGCTCACACGGTGCGTCCATTCTTCAAACTGGTCGTACTGCCATGTTCCCTGCGCAAAATAAAGCCATCGACTGTCCGCAATGAACCACTGCTGCGCGGCTCGCACGAGGATATCGTTGTCGGAAGTTCTGCCATTCGACTGATTCCAGTACCAGGATCCCGTCACATCAAACTGCTCGGCATCGGTTTTGTAATGCGCCTCTACTCCCAACCGTGTGTTGTAAGTGCTTGAGGTCGTTTGACTCGCAGTCGCAGCAAGTGAAATGGATGCTTTCCACGGATCGGGCGGTGGGCTTGGCACAGCCTTGGATGACGCTGCGGAGTCCGACTGATGAGGTTGCGTGGTATCAGCACTTTTAGCTGACTGTCCCTTTCCCGACTTGGCATTCGCCTCACTTGCCTGAACGGCGTCCAATGGCACAGTCACCTTGCCAAGAACGGCATGATTAATCACAACGGAATCGCCTGAGACAGAAACAATCTTGCCGGTGAGCCGATCGCCGTCGGGCAAATCGACTCTGACGAATTCACCTGTGGTCGGCACAGACACAATGAGACACAGTGCAACCAATCCTGACAACATGAAGACTTCCTTTTACTCTGAGTGTGAGTCGCCCGAAAGGGGTTCGACCTTCACACCAATGGCTGGTTCACCAGCATCCAACTGTGCTAGTGCTTCGAGTTCCTCTCCAACTGGAGCGTCGCCAATCATCTGGTTGCCATTCGCCCGTCGGATGATTCGAACGATCCACGGCGAGGCCAAGACAAAGGCACCCACAACCACCAACGCGATCAAACCGGTGACGATGAAGGTCTCAGCCCGCCGCACACCACCATCAGCCTCCGCGACAGCACTGACCCGGCTGACACCAAAGCTCATCAATCCGATCCCGAGCAACATCGCCCCCTGCCAAGTTCCCTGCTGACGGCGAGGTGCCAGTCGAGTGATGACTGCCATGTAGACCGGAGCGATCAGAATTTCCCCCACACTCATAAACGCATAAGCCCCGATGAAGGACGCCAAAGCAATCACTGGCGCATTCTTCGCACCTTCTGGAACCCCCGTGACCAGCCATCCCAGAAGCATGACAGCAGCGCATGCCAGCAATGCCCCGAGCACCATCTGATACACAGGATCTGGGAATCGACCTCGACGCGCCAGCATGGACAGTCCCCACGCCAACAAAGGCGTCGCGATGACGATGATGCCAGGCTCGATCATGTAGAGAAATTCGGCAGGGAACTCCCAGCCGAGAACAACACGGTCCACATAAGACTTGCCGATGAGCTCACTGGTCGCACTCCCTGCAAAGAATCCATAAGCCAGCGACCAGACCAAGAAGAGCGCAAACAGAGTGCAAAGCATCGTGGTGTTGATCTTGAAACGCCGGCGGTCGGCCGCAATGGGGTCCAGCACTTCACCGGCTAAGACAGAAGCTTTCGTTGGCCTCCCGCGTTCAATGGCTGGAACCAACGGTCGTGCCGCAAGCAAGAGCGCCATCGCAACAAGCATGCCCAGTCCAGCCCACAGAAAGGCCCATTCAAAGCCCCATGCTGTGTGAATCATGCCCACAACCCCGGCACCAAGCACAGCCCCGATGTTGATCATCATGTAGTAAAACTTGAAAGCACGATCACGACCGACCTGATCTTCATCGTAGAACGAACTGACGATGCATGGCATGGCCGGCTTGAGAAGCCCTGTGCCTGAGGCGATAAGCCACAGTGCCATCCACAAAATGGATCCATTTGTAGGATCTCCGATGAAAAGAACGGCATGACCACTGACAATGATCGCAGCCCCCAGAACCACCGCTCGATAGTGGCCCAGTATGCGATCGCCGATGAGTCCAAATATGATCGGCAGTCCGAAGGCCATTAGCGTGTAGTTTCCCGCCCAAAGGTTCGCCTCAATTTTCGAAATGCCCATCCCCCCCTGGTCGCGAGGCGCAACTGCGAAGATGGCCAGCAATGAGACAATGCTGTAGAAACTCGCACGTTCCCACAACTCCGCGAAGGCCACCATGGCCACGCCAACAAATCTTCGAGTTGAACGGGGGCTGGGATCAGCCACTCAGTGCCCCTTCAATCAAACTCCAGTTCAGCAGAATGGCACAAACAGGTAGCGCAGCGGCGAACACGAAGCGAATGATGGACGCTGACAGACCCTGCCATCTGGCAAACGCCCCTACTTCAAACAAACAGACTGCCGGAATACTGCCGAGCGACAGCCACCATGCCCAAGTAGGCACTGTGTCGTAGTCATAGCTGTAACTGGTCAGCGCCAACGCGGTGAGCAGCCCACCCATCACGAGTGCACCACCACCGATCTCGCCAACTGATCGTGCACGGAAAATGATTGCGAGGACCAGTACGCATGCGGCGGTCGCAGACAATGCCCCAGCCATCAGGGAGACGGAGATTGCCCCAGTCACCAATGTCAACATCGAGATTGCAGCTGCTGAAGCCCATCCCCAACCAAGCATCGTCAAACCGCGACCACCTCGTGCATCGGTCATCGCTGTGAGGAAAGCCCCGATGCCGATGGCACATCCAACTGTCAGTTGTGACATGGCGGGTAGTTTCAGTAGCCACGACGCGGACAGTCCGACTAATCCGGCCAAGAACATGCGCACTGCCCATTGATCACGATGCACAGTCGTGTCAACCAATCCAAGAATTCCAAGAGCGGTCGCAAACCAGACAAGTCCGTGCCATTTCTGGGAAGGAGGCCATGCAGGCAATCCCACACTTGCAATAAATGAGACCGTTACTGCACCTACAAGAACAATGACAACCGTCCCCCGGCCCCACCAACCCCCAGCAAATGCCTTGGGCCACCAGAAACAGGTCACGATCACCGACATCAACAATGCGGGCAATCCAACACTCATCAGGATCGATTCAAGCACGGATCAACCGCCTGGCTCAATGCCCCCCTCGAGGCCAATGATCAGTTGTACATCATCGCTGAGCGACCCCCGGTCAATCCCCCAGTCCATCCCGAAGTCGGAGCGGTTGATCTCGAAGCGGGCTTCCCATCCTGCCTTGGCCACTACGGGGCTGCCCATCACTCCGGTGATTTCTACATCGGCTGTCACGGGTTTGGTGACACCCAGCAGCGTCAAATCTCCAACGATCCGCCATCTCCCATCCTCGAGCCGCGTACCGCCTTCACTTTCAAACGTGATCGTCTCGAACTCTCGTGCGTTGAAGAAATCAGGTGCCTTTAAGTGACCATCGAGTTTTTCGTTGCCGCTGTCAACGCTGTCAGCCTTCACACTGACATCAAAGTTTGGCGCATCAGTATTCGTGCGATTCCAATCGACAGTCCCAGTGACTTCGTTGAATCGACCCCAGAATCTCCCTGCACCTGCGTGATGAATGCGAAACATCGCTGTTGAGTGAACAGGATCAAGAGTCCACTGTTCCGGAGGAGCAGATGCGATTGGTTCGTCCAAAGAAGTCGCACCGATCAATCCAACCAGCGTCAAACTTCCAGCAATCATCCAGATCTTCATGTCCGCCCTTTCTACTTGACCGACTGAACCCAGGCGGCGAGCAGATCTATGGTTGCCTGCAGATCGCCCTTGTGAATAGATTCGGTAATTGTATGTACATAGCGTGTACCGCAGACGAGCGCTGCGCAACGCACACCGTGGCGAGATCGTTGAATGGCTGCACCATCCTGTCCCCCGCGAGGCAGAATGCAACGTTGATGAGGAATCTTTCGCCGCTTAGCAATCTTGCAGAGTTCATCAGCAAGCCGTTGATCAGCAATCATCGACGAATCCATATACATCACACCCGCACCATCTCCACGCTTGGTAACGCGATCAGCCTCTGGAACGCCTGGCGTATCTGCACAAAGCGTGACATCCAGACCAATTCCCAGATCGGCATCGATTGCTTCAGCCGCTGTAAACGCACCCCTGAGGCCTACCTCTTCCTGAGTTGTGAAAGCCACCACGATCTCGCATGCATGCCCCTTGCCTTTGGCAAGTTTCTTGATGGACTCAATTGCGCAGAAGACAGCAAATCGATTGTCGATTGCCTTTGACATGAAAGCTTCAGGCTGTTCGACGAACGGCTCGTGCATCACTACGAAATCGCCGATTTGAACCTTCTTGCGCGCTGTCGCGGCATCCATTCCCAAATCGACGTAGAAGTTCAAAGGCTCAGGAATCTGTTTACGTTCTTCAGGTGTAGAGATGTGGACCGGCTTTCCCCCAGCAGTCATCACACCGACATAATCACCCTTGGCAGTACAGACCAGCACACGTCGATGAAACAGATTCCGAGCATCGAATCCTCCTGCGGGGTTGACCCACGCATAACCCTGCTCATCCACATGACGAACGTAAAATCCAATCTCATCCATGTGCGCACAGATCAGGACACGAGTGGGTTTACGCTTGGTTCCCGTCGTCCGTTCCCTCGTACAGATCAGAGATCCCATGGCATCCTCTCGGACATCGTCAAAAAGACCACCGATCTCACCACGGACGAGTTCGCGGACGCGTTCTTCCCGGCCAGGCACACCAGGCGTCTCGCAAAGCGATTTGAAGAGTTGGGTATTCATGGGCAACGCAGGGTAGCGGCACGGATCAACGAAGAGTGATCTATGTGCCTCTGAGGCAACAACTTAAAATGATCCCTGCGCAAGTGCCTGCCAGTCAAGTGGATAGGGTTGAGGATCAAAAGATGGCTGCTCTCCAAGTGCCTTCATGCTGTGGATCGCAAACACCAGTGCGGTGAAGTATTCACTCGGACCCACAAGGATCTGGTGACTCAACGAGGAAAGTCC
>JAKVBW010000053.1 GCA_022446945.1 Phycisphaerales bacterium
CGATGTCATTGCTGGCAATATCGCAACGACAGAGGCTGCGGAAGATTTGATTGAGGCCGGCGCGGATGCTGTGAAGGTCGGCATCGGGCCTGGATCTATCTGTACGACACGGATTGTCAGCGGTGTCGGTGTTCCGCAACTGTCGGCCGTCGCCAACGCGTGCGTGGTGTGTCAGCCAGCAGGCATTCCGGTCATTGCCGATGGAGGCGTTCGACAAAGTGGCGATGTGCCCAAGGCCATCGGATTTGGTGCTTCATCGGTGATGCTTGGCTCTCTTTTTGCTGGGCTAGACGAAAGTCCAGGTGAGCTCGTTCTGCATGGTGGGCGGCGATACAAGACCTATCGCGGCATGGGCAGCATTGGCGCTATGGGCAAAGGGTCGGCTGATCGTTATGGACAGGGCGGTGTCAAGGAATCAACCAAGTTCGTGCCCGAAGGTGTCGAAGGCCGCGTTCCCTACCGTGGCCGTCTCAGCGATTTTGTGCATCAGATGATCGGTGGATTGCGCGCAGCGATGGGCTACTGCGGTTGTGAGTGTGTTGAAGATCTGCAGACAAGAGCAAGATTTGTTCGCGTCAGCAACGCTTCGCTTGTCGAATCACACCCTCATGACATCCAGATCACCAAGGAAGCCCCGAACTACACCACTTCGAATCCCAACGGCAAGTAGGAAGCATTCGCAGCATCAAGGACAGGCGCTCATGAGGACCAGGCGAGCAAGTCGATGCAGTTGAATCAAGGCCTGCTCTCTGAGGAAACGTCCATCGCACGGCCAGAGCGCGATCGTTTGCTGCTCTTGGGAAGACGAACAGCTGGCAAGACGGTTTTTTTGGCCCGGCTCTACGAACAGGCTTGGAAAGGGGCTGGCGGGCTGCGTATGCGCGCGCGTGAGGGGGCGATGCACCAACGCTGCATGGAGGTCGTCGAGCAACTTCAACAAGGCAAATGGCCTGATGCAACAGCAGGCTCGATGACCAGTGAGGTGGAAGTGGTCTGGGATGGTCGTGCGATCACCATGGTCATGTTGGACTACCCCGGAGAAGTCTTCAGGCAGGCATTTGTGGAAGGAGGGCACAGTGATCAAGTGGCCTCCTTGATCGAGCATGTCGACGCTGCCGCCGCGATTCTTCTGTTGATCGATCCCGGCAATGTCCGGCAAGGTGAAATCGAGGCTCGTATAGATGACGACTACGGCATGGTCGCCGCAGTTGACTACATCAGGAAATCTTCTGGAGGAACGGATGTGCCCATCGCGGTCGCGTTGACCAAGTGCGATGAGCATGTCGGACTTGTCCGATCTGAGGGCGGGGCGCGGGGATTTGTAGAGCGGCACATGCCCAACCTGATTCACTACGGGAACCGGATGCGCATCTTTGCAACAGCGGCAGTGAGAACCAGACGTGATGCACTCGGGCGCCCCGTTCCGAGCACCCAGCACCCCCCTGATGGCTTGGTCGATGTCGTCAAGTACTGCATGAAGCATGTCGGAAGAGCATTGGACGAAGCAAGCCGTGAGAATGAGAAGGCGGCACGACGACATGCGATGGAAAGGGCAGTTGTTCAGGATCAGGCACTTTCCAAGAGGCACCACCAGAAATGGGGTGTCTTTTGGACCATCGTGGCCATTGTTTCATTGATCGTTGTGGCCGGAGCATTCATGGTTGCATTCGGATCATGATCCGATTTGACACTCATCTCATCGGATCTGTAGATGGATACAGGCAACTGGCCTGTTCGTCAGGCATTGGCGAAGAGGATGCAGCTGCACTTTCAGATGTTGACCTCGGGCAACCGGTTCTGCGGGAAGGTCAAGTGCAACGTTTGGTCCTCGGACGCAGGCTTCCAAGCGGGCGTTATGCGCTGACGCGTTGTGTCGTCGGCCCCGAAGACGACGCGGGTCGACCAACACTCGCATTCCGGTCGCTTGTCATGTCACAGAGTGATTGGATCGGGTCCATTCGGCACTGTGTGCCTTCATTGCTGGGCGCTGGATTGTGGGGCGAAGACGCATGGTTACATGGAGATGTGGTCCAATGGTCACCTCTTTCCGATCGAACATGCGATTTAGGATCGCTTTCGCCATTGATTCGTGGCGTGAGCGCTGGCAGCACTGTTCTTCTTGCGTCCACCTCCAGCGACGACCGTGCCGTCATGCATGTCGTATCCAGTGTTACGGCTGATGTTGCAGCTGATCTGTGCTGGGGTCTCGGTCTTCTCCGGCTCGTCAAGTCTTTGCACATCGCAACGATTGATCGTTCGGCGGGTTCGCTCTATCGAAACGTTCATTCAATCGAACACTGGTGCGAGCAGTTCACGCAATCGCAATCTCATGTTGATGTGGCAGTGACGATTGAGCCAAGAAGCAGTTCCATCTCCAGTCTGATGTGGATGTTGGCGGCGGCAGCGTCGCTTGTGGCGATTGCATTGATTCTCTTGCTCTGGCCGGCATCTGCTCCATTGATAGAGTCAGCAGGTCGTGCGGATGCATCCCCTTTGCGGTCGCCGGCCAAACCAGCTTTGATTGTCGAAGAGCAGGATCATGACGTTGTTCCAGTTTCGACCCAGCCCGAGATCATCATCCCGCCTGATCCGATTGTTGAGGCCCCATCTTCCATTGACATTGCGCCAGTTGAAAGTCCGGAGCCACCGCCAGTTGTGCTGCCTTCCGATGAAGCGGAGATTCCTGAGGCCAAGGAATCGCCGCCTGCAATATTGGCCGATCCCGTTGAGATCGCGCGCCAGCTGAACGACCTCAAGGCCATGAGTCTGTCGTTCTTGCCGAGTCCGCGGCTCAGCGTGGCCGGCATGATGCAAACGATCGATGGTCTTGTCGACGAATGGTGTCTCTCTGATCGGAACACGGAAGAGGTTCATCCCATTGATCAGATCCTGCTCGCCGGTGACCATTTGGATGCGGCGTGGGCACTTCTCGGAAATGGCCAGATACCTGCATGGGCTGATCCTGTCCTGACGCATGCATGGGCGGCATCGTTGCCGCCTGGACCTCCCCGGGAGCGACATACTGCTTTGGGCGCCAGGCTAGATGCTCTCGGCCGCATTTTGCGCACCACGCCCAAACTGGTGGACTTGGCTATTGCGATAGATGGACGTTGGACGCCTGCGGGGGCTGATTGTTCTCTCAGGATGATTGCGGTGAATGCGGTACCAACACCCTGGGTTGACATGCGGCCGCAGGAACGTTGGGACAGCGAGGACATGCCCACAGAGGCCATTCGCGCCTCACAGCGAATCCTTCGGGAGATGCGTGCGAATGACAAGGCGGAGGAAATGAAATGACACGCCGGTATCTACATGTCATGGCTTCCCTTCTCGTTTGCGCAGGTTGCAGCCGGTCAACCACCCAGTCAGTCGCTCCCGATCCGTCGTCCAGAGAAGCGTTTCAGGGCACAGTAGTCCGCCAAGAAGCGCCATCACGGGATCGTGTTCTTCCCGCGGCGCGCGACAAGAAGGAATCGGTTGAACATGAAGATGTCTCTGTAGAGAGCAGGTCGCATGCGGTGGATTCGACTGGGCGACAACGCAGAACAACCATGCGGGATCCGGTGTTTCCCTCTGCATCCACACCGGTTCTCACCAATGACAATACCTCGCCTCCCGATTACTCAGGGGTGGTCTCAACTGACACCGCACAGGTGGGGGAAGAGGCATCTGCGCCGCCGCAGTCGCCAGAAACAACTCCCACGAACGCTGCGGAACCGGTTGAGGGGGAGACATCCGAATCGCCAGCATCAGCAAGTGATCAGGCAGGCGAGAGCGAAAGCGCCGATCAGCCACAAGGTTCGGGCGATGCTGCTGACAACGCAGGCCAGACACAGGATGGGCAAGGTGAGAAGGGTGAGTTGCAGAATCAGGAGCCCTCAGGTGATGACAGCTCACAGACGGGTAGCGCTAGCATCTCCGAGGACGCGGGTGATCAGGCATCTCGTGCCGAACAGGGTGGCGGGGCAGGCGGTGAGCAACTTGCGAGATTGAATATCTCAGAAGCGGATTTAGGCGAAGTCAAACAACGGCGCGGCAGCATCGGGGGGAGTGTGAAGGAAATAGCTGCAGAGGAGACGGCTATCGAATCCGAGGGTGTGGACGCTGAGGGCGGAGATTCGGGCGAGGCCATCGGCGGAACCCTGGAACTGTCTTCTTCTGCAGAGTCTGCGATCAAGGAAGATCTCTCCGGCTGGGCCGTCGCGCCGACATCCGTTGACAGCAGTTCCACAGGTCCTGGAAGAAGTGATGCTGAACGTGGCGGTCCCTCTGGCAGTGGTGGTACGGCGGCATCGGGTGGCGCTTCAGAAACTTCTGTCACTGCATCCGACGGCGCAGGCCTTGGGGGTGCGGGTGTTGGTGACACATCCGACGATCAGGAGGGAAGTGATGGAGGGATGGGCGTGGAAGCATCGCACGCATCACATGAGGAAACTTCGCTCCCTTCAGGTCAACAGTCTGCTGACTTGGCCCGTGAAGCCGATCCAGCAGTGATCGAACAGGATTTGCTCGGAGAAGACAAACAAGATCCGAATAGACAGGAATCTGTCGAGGAGGGATCTGGCCCGAGTGACGCTTCGCCAATCGATTCTTCATTTGAAGCGCCGTCAGCACTGGGCGAAACACATCAGCCAGCCGAATGGGAATTCGAAGACTTTTCTCTCGATGATCTAGATGAATCGCTCACAGTTGCACCGGATCACGCAGAAGTGCGGGGGAATCTCTCAGAAGAGATGCTTGATGGCGAGTTGGAGCCTTGGCATAAGCTCGTTCGTGGAACCTGGGAGATGGAGAGGCTAGAGGATCCCTCCAACGACTTTTTGCCTACCGGGCCTGATAAGAGGTTGATTGGCATCGATCCGGATCGCCGGGTCTGCCGGGTGCTTCTGGGATGGACAGAGGATGAGCCGATCTGGATGTCCGGAGAATTCGAAGTTGGTTTCACTTCCAGCAACGTCGAAGTGCGCGCCTTCGTTGATAGGCCGTCGGAATTTCTGGATCGGCCGGGTGGTCCTTCCATGGATCCGCCCGGACTCGGTTTGCCTTGTGAACTGAGATGGCGCAGAGAAGGAGATCGGCTTGTGATCGGGGGTGTGACGTACAGGTCTGTCGATCCTTCGATGATGATGGACGTCATTCAGCAACCTGTTCCCGTGCCATTTGATGGGGATTTGCACGTCGAGAACCGTGAAGCGACCATCTCTGCCCCGACCGTTGATTTCTTCGGTCTGCAGGCCGAGGGACGGTACATCGCTTACATCGTTGATTTGTCCCGCTCGATGGCAGGGCCAAAGCTCGCGAGACTTCGATATGAATTAGAGAGATCCCTTGGATCACTACCAAGAGGCACTCGATTCGTCGTCCTTCCCTTCAGCAATGAATTGCTGGATTTGCAATCGAAGTGGACGGCTGCATCGCCAGGCCGCGTCCGGGAGATTGGCAGAAAACTCTCTGCGGTTGGCGCGCACGGGGGCACAAATCCGACTGAAGCTTTTGAATATGCCTTTAGGGGAATTGACCCGCGTCCGGATGAGATTTTCTTCATGACGGATGGCCGCGTCTCAAAGAAGACCAATCTCTTGCCAAGGCTAGACGTATTGAATGCTTCCACGCCACGTACCCGCATTCATGCGGTCGGGCTTGGCAGAAATGCCGACATGGTCATGCTGCGTGAGCTGGCAAGGCGACACGGTGGCGGATCGACCCTTGCGGAGTGATGCCGGGGCAGTGATTATTGACCGATTGCTGCGCCACGCTCGATGCGATCACGAAAGACGAAGTTCTCGTCGAGCGTAATGGGTTCAACATTGTGTTCGAACCCACGATCGATGACCAATCGCCTAGCGTCGTGAAAACGGTCGAATGAGTCCGGGGTGACGCGGAAGGAAATGTAGTGAGCTCGTGGATCGAGTTGGTCCAAGATTCGCTCAATCTTGGAAAGATCGTCGTCTACACCCAGCCTCGGTCCACCCGATGGGATTAACACAATGCTTCGCTCGATGAGCAGATTGCCGCCCCGATATTCACAGGAACCATGGTCTTCAAATGCGGAGTTGGCCGTATCGACGACAGCAGGATTCCATGTTGACCAGAAAGTGCACCGTTCTTCAACGGGGCGCTGTAGATCATGCCAACTGCTCCAATCATTGACGATCAGGAATCGCCCCTCCGTCAGGACGATCTGAACGGGTAGGCGGTTGCGAATGACATGTCTGCGAGGTGTTCGTACTGGCACACGTTCTGCAGCAATGGCATCCTGCAGATCCTGTTTGAGCGTGGCAATGAGTCGTTGCTTCGTATCGCGTTCGGCATCCGGGTCGCTTGCATCCAATTGCGCGCTTGCGGCCTGAATCATCTTCGCCAGATTCTCGTTGTGCTGAAGGCGCGTTGCCAAGGCCGATTCAGCTTGACGCAGGCGTTGTATGGATTCAGGTTGATCCGTGTCGAGGAGTGCTTGCTTTTCTTCTAGCAATGGATCCAGATCGACCAATTCACTGCTTGCGATGGCTTTCTCTCCTCTTGCGCCTGCGATCACAGCTGCCAAAACAGCAATGAAGATCACCATTCCGAACATGTTGCAGATGGTGTCCAGCAGGAGATCGAGGCTCGACTCATGTTCCTGTCGGCGACTCAAGGCAGTTCCCCCGTGCCAAGAAACTGTCCCGTTGTGCTTGCGTTTTCTCCAATGAGATCAACGCCTATCTGTAAATCCTTGAGAGCAGGATCAGTTCTGAGTAGAGCATTGATTTCCTGCCATACACGGATGCCCGAAGGCTTGACAGCAAGAAGCAGATGTGTCGGACGTTTTGCGGCTGCTGCGAGATAATCGTTGATGATTGCGAGAGCCAGTTTTGAGGCTTCGCCTGTCCGCATGCGTGGTGCGCCTTCGACGACTGTTCGGGAGGTGACTACTCGATCCCTCATGAGTTCGGCAACCAGGGCGTCCGAGTTCGAGTCATCGATGAGATATGAAATCTGGCGCCGTCTTCTTCGCTGCTCCAGTTCGCTGGATAACTGACTGGCCATGGCATCCAGTTCCATGATTTCTCTGACATGTGAAGGACTGGTGGCTGACTCAGCAGCGTCGCGCATTCGATTGAGTTCATCCTGAAGGCGTTGTGTGCGGGCCACTTCTACTTGCCATCGTGCGGCTGTTCGCGACATCATTAAATCAGCGTCTTGTTCCTCGGCCTGCATTCGCTGGCGTAGTGCCTCAATTTCAGCTTCTAGCGCAGATTGTTCCTCTGGTGTTGAGGTTTCAGTTGCAGCCGCAATCGCCACTGCAGTGCGATGACCGACATTGATAAGCAGCACGATTGTGATGATCAAGACGACGCCAATGGTGCCAATCATGATGTCCTGAAACGAGAAGAACGAAATCGTTGCAGCAGATCGTCGTCTGCGGCTCATGTGGCATCACCGTGTGTCACGCGTACGCGTGCAGTGACATTGCGCGCGGCATAGGTTCGGCAATCGTCGAGGAGTTGTTCGTCGGCACGCCGGACAAGGGTGATCGCGAGATGGAGGAGTAGTGCAGCGACGAGGCCCTCGCCCGTTGTGACAAAGGCAGTATCGAGTCCTCCGATGACTTCTGTCAGGCGTAGTGTCAGCATCTCAATACCTGCGGATTCCGCATCCAGGACGCCGCCAAAGCCTGCGATTGCATCGGTCAATCCGATGATGGTGCCAATGAAGCCCAGAACGGGAATGGCCCAGATAAACCCACGGACGACGGTGTAGCCGCTGTCCATGGCATCATCATCCGCTTCGGCTGCCGATCTCAACATCTCATCGAGATCTGCAATACGGCCAATGTTTCGAATGGACTTCAACGCGGTTAGCACGCGATCTAGCAGCAGGAATCGGTGTGGTTCGTCAACGCTTTGTTCAATGGAATCAATGACTCGATCCACGGTACTGACGGAGAGGACGAAGCCTGGGTCTTCGGGCATGAATCGAAGCCTGAGCGCAGTGCGTTGCCCGGCAATCTTCATCGCCTTGAGCAGAATGATCGCAAGAGACCAACAACTCAGCAGCATGATGGGAACTGGGATGCCCGAAAATCCGGTGAGGTAAAGCCAGACAATAGCGCCCCATGCCGATCCACTTGCCGCCCAGGCCAAACCGTAGATCAGCGCAAAGACAAGCAATCCCAGTATGAAGACCGCGGAAGCACCAGGCGTTGTAAACCGCCCGGAAGGAAGGCCCAGTCGTCGTTCCGGATCAATGTGGCCATAGGACAGCACGCGTGGAGGTGTTGAGGCCCATTCCCCTTGATCGTTTCGAGGTTTCATCGTTTGTGGAAGATAATCGCTGGAGCGTCAGATAGGCCTGGTGGAGGTTGCACCATCTCTCCATCCTTGGTTTTTGCATCGAGGGGAACAAAAACCCAATCAGGGCCATCCCGCATCAAAAGTTCCAATTCACCGGACGCTTGGCTAGCGAGTCGAACATGCATTCTTGAATCTTCAAGATCATCTGTTGGGACAAGGACGCCAGCGATGTGGCGTGGCTCCGATTGGGTTTGCAGTAATTGAGATTCAATGGCCCAGAGTTTGTCAATGTCATCCGCTTGAGGGACAGTTCCAATTGCCTGAGTGGCCTGCCGTCTGATTTCAATTTGGGATCTCGATTGTGGACCTTCTTGTCCCTTGCGGGCTGCCAATCTGATCCAATCTCCGGAAGTCGCTGACGAAGCTGTTGCGGGTAGAGATGATTGCCATTGGGCGGCAGATTGTGCAAGGTCGCGAGGCAGAGGAATGTCTGCTTCAGCAATGGCTGTCCAGATTGCTTGATAGATTGCCAAGAGCAGCAATTCGTCATTTTCCCCGCTTTGCTCGATGGCGCGAAGGAGATCTGCTGTCGCGGGTGCAGGAGGAATGCTGACAGTTGCCCGTTGATCGATAGCGTGTTGCAATGCTGCAATACCCGGAGGCGGCTCGATGTTGGCAAAGCCACGCAAGATCCGGGTCTCCTCGCCCGTAAGAGGATCCAGATTAGGGGGGGACACCGGGAGATCCTGACGTGAACGGAGGACACGCCATCCGCCTTCATGGGAACGAAGGTAGACCAGTCCTTCGTCGGATACCCCGCGATAGAGATCGAGCAAGTTTGATTCTTCAATGGACCGCACCAGTTTGTCAAAGGTGAGTCGGTCGGCAAAGGCGTTTGCAATTTCCAACAAGTGAGCGGCTGTCTGATCGTAGGGTGTACTGCCTCTGAAACGTTCCAAGTGGGATCGCAAACTGGTCCGGACCCGGCCGATTGTCGAGACATCACGACTTCCAGTCCCCCAGAGGCCTGCATCATTCAGGCGTGCGGTGCGGCCTGCCCAATCTTCTACGGCAGAGGCTGCCTCTGCGGCCTCTGCGGCAGCAACCCAGGTGGCACGGTCCATGGTTGGAATTGCCTCTGGATAATCGGTCAGGAGTGTTTGCCAGCGTGCTGACCATTCCGATGCTGACCTTGGGATTTGATACAGATTGGCGAGCGTGGCCTTTCCTGTTTCGAGAGCATCGATTCTTGTTGCGGCTTCCTGCCTTTGTGTGTCGAGTTTGGTCTGTGTTCGTTGAAGGCGAGTGGCAACATCCAGTTGATCCACGGCGTTTCGATTCTGCAAAAGTGCGATCGCAGCAGAAATCTGGTCGAGTTGATCTGCACGACTTTGCCACCCCTCAAGATCTCTCGCGGTGGGACGGGGGGAATCGAGACTTTCATCAATGGCATCAAGTTCTGAAAGTCTCAGAATCCGCTCTTCTTCGTTGCGTGCGCGTTGGATAGCACGGAGTCGCATGCGTGCTTCAGATACTGCCTGTTGTTCCAACTCGCCGAGCAGTTCATCCGCCTGATCGAGTAGCGAAGCAGCTTCGGTTAGTTCCAGAAGTGAGATGTCATCTTTGATCAGTGCTTCAGCGGCTGCGAGCATCGCGGCGCCTTGTTGAGTTTTTGCTTCATAGCTACTTTCAGCCCGCCGGACGCGGTCTTCCATGGCGAGAATGCTGGGCTCATCAGTCAGCCCGCTTAACTCCGCCTGTCTCCAGCATGCCACGGCGTCTGCCAGCCTGTTCTCATTCAGCGCATTCTGAATGCAAGTCGTTGCTGCAGCAATCGCCTGAGAACGCTCGACGCTGCCTGCTCTAACCAACCAGATGGTGACGACTGAGAATGCCAGAGCGATGATCGCAGCCATCGCAAGGGCGAATTGCCGTCTTCGTTGATGACGAATTTGTGACAGACGGTGCGCGGTGCGGGTGCGTATTGGGGGAGGAATCGGGATGCCCTCTGCGATCAAAGAAGCGAACCGACGTTCAATGGCGCTCGCCGGCGCCAACTCATCCAGTGCTCTCACAAGATCTGCCACAGCTGTCATGCCTCGTTTGCGCTGGGCGTCGATCTCATCCTCTTCTTTGATCCACGCGAAGACGCTTCGGGTCTCGAGTCGATCACAATCTTCCGATCGGTCTGCCGCGGATTTCCAAGCAGCCTGAAGTGCTCGCGCGGATTTCAAGTCCATGGCTGCCCAGGCACGGTGAAGCTCGATCGCAATCCGGTGTGCTTCTTCGTGGGCATGAAGACGATCCAGACGATGAAAAGCATCCTCGAGTTTGATCAGAAGTTGGCGACCTTCTCCACCCAGAAAGCCCATGGCAGTTAGCTGTTTGCCCAGAACCTGTATCGCCTCGGCATCTTCTGCGTCTAGGCATCTTTCCACTTCCGAACGCCAGATGCTGACAGCCGCTGTTTCAAGCGATTGATGATTCGCGACGTAGACGGCATTAGATGGTTCCGCCAATCGGAGATCTCGTGCTGCCCTCAGCCGCATTTCGAGTGGGGCATCTCCCAGATTCAGCGTGAGCCATTGCCGCGTGGAGGTCGATTGATCAGCAGCAATAGCGGGCAAAAGAATCAATTCGTTTAGAGTGTCCGATGGGGGAAGGGTGAGTGCTTGCGGTAAACCGTCGTCGCTCGCTGCAAGTTTTGCGCAGAGTCCAATGATGTTCCCAGCGTCCACGTTGATGGCTGCTGCTGTCGTGAGATCGCCTCTTTGCATCAGCGTCCGGCAGAGTTCCAGCAGTCGTGAAGATTCCATACTGATGATGCCGAGCGAATCAGCGTCTGTTGCAATGGCTTCTTGCAGGCGTAATGCGAGATTCATGAGAGCCATCCCATGGCGAACATCACGCTCAGCAGACCGAGAATGATGACAATCAGCAGCAGCCAGATCATGGGCCAGGTTTTTGCAGCGGGATCCAACTTGACTTGCATCACGGGATCTGTCTGGACAGAAGGGGCATGGCGGATATTCGCGCCTTGTGGCGCTGGTTGACTGATGTCTATCACCTCGCCATGCACATCTGTGGCGGACTCTACAAGTCTGACCAGTACATCGCTGAAAAAGTGATTCGGTCCTGCAACGAATGTCAATCGCCATTTGGCTTCATGGTCAAGCAACGCTTCGGCTGCTTGAAGAATGTCCATGTGCATTGTCTGCGGCGCAATAACCGTAATCGGTCGGGCTGAGATGACAGCGGTGGCAATCATGTTTGCCCACGCTGGTGATAATGGGGAGTGGCCGTCTGATCCGGTGGCAGTGATCTGATCAGATGGAATCTGATCTGACAACTTCTCTGCAATGAACTTCACGGGGCCATAGGCAGGAACATCGCCAGAATCGATCACAGTATGGTGGGCGATGCGGCCTAATCGCTCCGGATCGGGCCCCTTTGACAGATTAAGGCGACTCACAACAGCGCAGGATGCGCCATCGACAACCATCTGGCGGTGCGCAACGGCCCAGGGAGGCGCATCGATATCGCTCGTCATGCTGGGAAGGTCTAGCCCAGATCGCATGGCCAGTGCATGTTTCGCATCTGCTGAGAAAGCATCGGCTTGAAGTACCGTAAAGCCGCCGAGGCCACCATATGCATCATCTGACCATCCATGGATGAGCTCACGCATGTTGGCTGTCTCCATGGCTCAGTCCAAGTGCAAGCAGCACAATGGCCGCCGCTGCCTCATTGTTCATGGAAGCGAGATAGGCTTGTTGGGCGTCGCGCGGCCATTTATCGATGGCGACATTCCCTGAACGGAGAATGATGTTTGGAAACGAGGTGTCGTCCCTGGTGAGTCGGATGATTGGGACGTCGGTTCTCTCAGGAATGGCCGCATGCTCATCGAGCAAGATGGCGGTGGGATGTGTTGTCATCTGATGCTCGACCAGACAAAGTAGCGCGATTTCGCTGCCTGCATCGCGCAGTCTGAATACAGACGGTTGTAGAGCAGGTTGGGGTGGCTCCGTCGGGGAGGCGTCGATTAACGAAGCTTTCAGAGCGCTCATGCGATGTGTGGCTCCTTCAAGCAGCCACTCAGCGCATCGCTGTGGGTCACTGGCTGAGATGGCGAGGGTGCCGCGTCGCGCCGTCAGCCACATGTCGGCTGGCCATGCGATTCTGCAGGTCGCGCAAGCGGGCACGGTCGCCCGATTTCCAGTGGGATCCAAAGGATGGCACCCTGCGTCAAATCGGAGAGGTTTGAATCGCATGATGCTTGGCGGACCGAGGACCGGATCTGCCGTTGTCATCGCGCTGCTGGCGATGAATCGAGCATCTTCGACCAAGGACCCCTCTCCGCACCAGGGACAGATGATGTCCGCCATGTCTGCAGTCTACTGCGGAGAGGGACGTCCACGGCAGGATTCGAACCTGCAACCTTCGGCTTCGGAGGCCGACGCTCTATCCAATTGAGCTACGTGGACAAAGCGAATCAGTGTACTGATCTCCTGTGTGGGTAGGATGCCTGTTCATGCCGTTGGAATCGACTGAATCCACTCCTGCCTTGCTGCCGCTCACGATTGTTCGAGGGCCTAGTTTGGAATTGCCCGAGATCTCCAGAGCAGGCGCCGTCATCGGCCGCAGTTCAGTCTGCGAAGTCAGGCTGAACCACGCGACAGTCTCTCGCCGTCATGCAGAGATCCGATGGGTGGGGGAAAGATGGATGCTGGGTGATTTGGGTGGGGCCAATGGGACCTGGCTCAATGATGTTCGTTTGTCAGCAAATCAGGCTGTGCCGCTGGCGCCAGGGGATCGCATGGCCGTTGGTCCGTGGATTCTGCAGGTGGGTTCATGGGCACCCACCACTGTGGCAATGGTTGATCAGAGCGACGCAGTCGTTGATTTGGCGAATGTGAAGCGACTTGATCCAGGAAGCACAGGAAAGTTGGCGCATCACCGCCTGCAATTGGTGCTCGATTGCGCTGGAAGATTGAACGAGGCTTCCAATGAACGTGAGCTTGCTGCGACATTGTTGGAATCCGTCATCGAAGGGACAGGCTATTCTCGCGCCGCACTGATTCGTCTGGTGGGCGATGACGCTGCTGTTGAAGTGCTTGGCAGTTGCGCACGCGAGGGCACTCCGCCGGATCAATTCAGTCGTTCACTTGTGATCAGGGCGAGCGAAGGAGATCTCGTATCTCTCGCCTCGCAGGATCCTGGCGAGGGCAACTGGGGACAAAGCATTGCGGAACTCGAGATTCACAGCGCCATGTGCTGTCCCGTTGTTGTGGATCAACAGGTTGCGGCATGTCTTTATCTCGATGCAAGAGGTGAAGAGCAGCAGGTCGCGCTGGACGCCGCCGGATTCTGCAGTGCGCTTGCGCATCTTGGCGGACTTGCCATGGCCAATTTGCGAAGCATGGACATCGAGCAGCGGCAACGCCTTCTGGAGTCCGAAATTGCAGCGGGACGAGAGGCGCAGCAGCTCATGGTGCCTCTGACAAGACGCGACCAGACTGTGCTGGACTATGAAGTGGCGTTTCATCCTGGGCGAGGTCCCAGTGGCGATCTGTTCGATGTCGTCAAGCTCTCTGACGATCGCACATGCGTTGTACTGGGAGATGTGACAGGCAAGGGAGTCGGTGCTGCTGTGCTGATGGCGGCGGCACAGAGTTACCTCAATGCAGCCATTCGCCATTACGGCTCACCGGCGCTGGCCATCGCGGATGTCAGTGAATTCCTTCTTGCCCGCACTGCTTCGCATATGTACCTGACTCTCTGGATGGGTGTCTTCGATACGGATGGCACACTGACATATGTTGATGCAGGGCA
>JAKVBW010000054.1 GCA_022446945.1 Phycisphaerales bacterium
TGCACTGTGTTCAAGTGCTCAGTCCGCAGGAAGTGGACCCCGCCGGCCATGGCATGACCGGAGATCTCCGGCTGGAAGATGAGGAAGGTGGTCCTTCTAGGGAAGTCACCGTGACACCAGGTCTGCTGGAGGCATATCGCGCGCGGCTGGAGCAACGCGTTGCGGGCCTTCGGAGTGCTGCGGGGTACTGCGGGGGGACAAGCTCCACTGTGAGGACTGACACAGCTGTCGAAGATGTTCTTCTCCAGGAACTTCGTCAGGGGGGCTTGATTCGATGATCTGGTTGTCCCCCTGGGTCGGTTTCTGGTTGCTCGCGTGTTTGGCACCCATCCTGATTCTTCTTTACATCCTGCGCCTGCGTCGGGCAACACGCATCGTGCCCTCGACGCATCTTTGGAATGAGGCAGCAGAGGACATCCAGGCCAATACGCCATTCCAGCGTCTACGCCGCAATCTTCTTCTGGCACTGCAAATGGTGGCACTGGCCATGTTGGCGTTGGGTCTGATGCAGCCGAGAATTGAAACGGCAACGGGTCGCGGGGAACGCACGGTGCTTCTCATTGATACTTCTTCTTCGATGAAGACACTTGATGGACCCGACGGAGAGCCGAGATTTCAAGAGGCGATCGATGCTGCCCACGATGCGATCGACCGGTTGCATCCTTCAAGTTGGTTCTTTGACGATTCAGGCGCCACCATGATCGTCTCTCTGGGGGCGAAGGCAACGATCGTGCAACCCTTTACCTCATCGAACGCAGCGTTGCATGCATCTCTGGAACGCCTTGAGGCAGTTGACACCACCGCCAGTCTGGAAGAAGGACTGGCCATGTCACGTATCTGGTCGTCGGAACCGGATCCAGAGAATCCTCGTGGTGTTGCACCCGTGCGCATCGAACTGTTCACGGATGGAGGTCTTCTTGCTGACTACAGCCCTGCAGCAGAAGATCAGATGGCGTTGCATCTTGTCGGTCGCGCCGAAACGTCGAACCGGGGAGTGGGTTCACTGATGGCTCGAAGAAGAGCTGATGACCCAGCATCGGTTCAGGTATTCACTTCTCTATGGAACTGGCTGCCGGAATCGCGTTCCGAGCAGATTCAGTTGGGGTTGAATGGTGCCGCACGCAGGGTCGTTGATGTGACAATGCCTCCTGCCATCAGGGGTGTGGAAGGTCGGTGGGAACCCGGCCGTCGAGATCTCGTCTTCGATGGGCTCCGGGCCTCGGGCGATGTGTCGGTCGAAGTCCGATTCATCGAAGGAGATGCCGCGCCTGTTGATGATGCGGCGTGGGTCACGCTGGAAGCGCCCCGCCGGCTTGCGATCGTCCACATTGGAGAGAAGGACTCGGTCGTTGGCAGAGGGCTCACACTTCTGCCGGGGGTTGATGTGGAGCACATCTCTGAGTTCGATCCGGGAAGCATCCCAGCAGAAGTCGACCTTGTGGTCGTGTCCGCCGGCGTTTTGACTTCACAACCGCCCATGGCCACGCTGGCATTTGGAGCAGAGATTCCATCATCGCATTGTTCGGCATCAGGCCATCGTGGATCCGATTCTGCGATCCCTGGAGGATCTGGACATCCGGCGCTCCGAGGCGGGGGGCCGCGCGAACTCTGGGTGGGAGATGCGCAGAACATCACGTTTGATTCATTTGTGGATGTTCTGATCGAGGGAAGCAGTGGGCCCTTGTTGCTGGCTTGGGAAGAGGACGAGGATCGCAGAATTCATGTTGCCTTTGACCCCACTGGAAGTACATGGCCGTGGGACCCGACCTTTATCACCTTTCTGGCCGACAGTGTCGATTGGCTGACACGGAGAGGGCATGCAAGCGGTTTGCCGATTCCTTCCGGCGATGTCATTTCACTTGTGATGCCCAGCGGGGTCTCTGAGGTGGAGATCGTCGCGCCTGATGGGAGGCGTTTCCCAAGGAGTGTGGATCTCGATCGGCGGGTTGTCTGGGGGCCTGTCGAGCAGGCGGGGCCGTGGCTCGTTGTCTGGAAGCATCCTGATGCAGGGCATCGTGTCGTTGCAGTGGCTGCGCCGGTCGCGGATGAGGGAGATGTGTCTCGGCCGCCCTTAAGCGAGATCATCGGGGAAGACAACTTTGCGCGCATTGAGGAGGCAAGTCGGCCATTGTGGCCATGGGCATTGATTGCCTCACTGCTTGTACTGCTTCTGGAGTGGGGCATTTATTGCCGGCGGATCGGCTGACCTCGGTTCGCACAGGACATGCAGGCTCTTTCGAAGCAATCTTTCCTGACTTGTGGTTGACGGCGGGGATGAAGACAAGTCTTCGAGATCAAAACGCCATCAGGAAGGCCTGAGTTCCGTGGGGACATCGAGGAATTCGCACATGTGCTGGTCGTACATGGTGGCGTCCTCGGGTCGCGACAGATCCAGTCGCAACTCGTTGATCACCTTGGTCCCTTGGTTGATCCACATCTCCCAGTTTTCCGCAGTGATGTTCTGGCCAATCCATTCACCAAGCGGTCCTCGAAACGGTGGTCCATCCAGTGGTTTGCCTTCCGTCGTCCCAGCCTCGGCGTCGCTGTCAGATTCTGATGCCGTCTGAGTAGATGCAATGTCGGAGACATCCGGGTGAGGTCTCCCAAGTCCATCGAGGAGTTGTCCAATGGCATCCTGAGGCATGCGGTCTCCACGCGTGGCAGCCACGCGAAATCCCGATTCGAGAATCTGGACTGCGCGGTCCTCCCAACCCGCTTGAATCATGGCCTCACCGCAGCGTTCGTAGGCTTTGCTCATCTCAGGATTGAGCGTGATGCACTTCTCAAAGGAGGTTGCGGCCTCAGTCGGCATGCCGGCTTGAAAGTAGGCATTTCCGAGACTGAAGTGGGCCATCTCGTTTGTCGGGTCCGCTGCAGCCATGTTTTCGAACTGAGCAATGCGTTCTCTCTGGTCATTCATGGGGGCAGCGTACCCTCGGGAGACCTCTGATGCCGCCTTGGGCGTTAGCCTGCTCACCATGATCGACTGCACCGTGTCCCTTGCAGGTCTTCATCTGGAGACGCCCCTGATCGCTGCGGCAGGCACTGCCGGCTATGGCGAGGAGTTGTTGTCCATCACCCGGATGCGGGGCTTGGGTGCGATCGTCACCAAATCCATCACTCTGGAAACGCGTGCCGGCAATCCACCGATGCGGTTGGCCGAACTTGAGCACGGCATGCTCAATGCTGTTGGATTGGCGAATGTCGGACTCGATGGGTTCATTGCAGAAGTCGCGCCGCGTGTTCGGGATCTTCCCATTCCAGCGATCTGCTCGATGGCAGGAGAGTCGATCGATGAATTCGAGCAGGTTGCAGCAGCCATGCAGGCAATGGCCTTTGTGAAAGCCGTCGAAGTCAATGTCTCCTGTCCGAACACGAGCGAAGGCCGCTCATTTGCGGAATCACCTTCCAGTCTGCGGGACTTGCTGGTAGATCTTCGCACGGTCCTCAAACGTGCGGCGATGATCGTCAAACTTCCGCTCGATTTCGAATCGCCATCGCATGCCGCTGAAACTGCAGTCGAGGCTGGTGCTGATGCCATCACGTTGATCAATACCGTTCCGGGAATGTCCATCGATGTCAAGACGCGACGGTCACGCATCGGTCGACGTTCTGGCGGTGTCAGTGGCCCAGGGATTCATCCGCTTGCCGTGCGCATGATTGCGGATGTGTATCGGGATGTGGCTGGACCTGCCAAAGTCCCGATCATCGGACTGGGCGGCGTGATGCGGTGGCAGGATGCAGCGGAGTTCATTTTGGCTGGCGCATCGGCAGTGGGTGTGGGCACAGCGCTCTTTGTTGATCCACGGCGACCCCGGAAAATCATGCGTGGCCTCACAAGATGGGCGAAATCACAAGGGTGCGGCTCGATTCGAGAGTTGATCGGATCCGCCGACATCTGATTGCGACTGTGCTCCCAAGATGTCCGCAAATGCTTTCCCACGGGCGCGGTAGTCGATGAACTGATCCCAGGATGCGCAGCCAGGGCTCAAGAGCAGCAGATGATCCGCATCCATACGTGGAAGGGCTTCTCTGATCGCTGCCTCAAGCGTTCCGCATCGAGCAACCTCACAGTCTGCCAAGTCCGCGATGGCGTCTCCTGTCGCGCCGATCGTGTACAGCCCCGCAAGTTCAGGGGCCAATGATGAGATCTGATCCAGCGGAACTCCCTTGTCATACCCGCCAGCAATCAGATGGACGCAAGAGGGGTTTGAAAATGAGCGGACTGCCAACACGGTGGCTTCAGGGGTCGTCGATTTGGAATCATCGATGAAACGCGGTGGATCCCACGCGCCCACGGGGCAAAGTCGGTGGGGAAGTGATTTGAAACGCAAGAGGGAATCAGGATCGATGTCGTGCTTTGTGGCCTGAGCAATCGCGATGGCGAGGGCCGCGTTGCAACGGTTGTGTGTTCCAGGTACGGATAGCCGGCAATCTGCCGGATGGAGTGACGTGCCGTCAATCCAAGTGTCTCCATCCATCTGATGCTTATGAATGGCATCCTTGCAGGCTCGATAGTGTTCTTCATCGCCATGCCAGTCAATGTGGTTGGGTGCGACATTTGTCGTGCCCGCAATGCGGGGCGACCATTGTGAGCAGTGATCCAGCCAATACAACTGTGCGCTGGACAGTTCCAGGACTACCCATGTCGTGGCATCGATCGCATCGAGAGAAGGGAGCAGACTTCCACCAATGTTGCCACCGAGAACTGCACGCGCTCCGGAATTCTCAAGCAGATGATGCACCATTGAAGCAGTAGTGGATTTGCCTGCCGTCCCGGTAATTCCGATACAGCGTTTCCGATCTAGGCGTCTGACAAGAAGATCGATCTCTGTCGTCAGCGGAATGCCTGCCTGCCGCGCAGTCTGAAGATAGGGGTTGAGCCATGGCTGCGGTACGGCCGGATTGACGACCACAAGATCGGCTTCTGCAAAATCGTCATGGCTGTGGCCGCCCAAATGGGCTTGAAATGTCAGAGTCGACAATTGCTCTAGAGAAGAAGCGAGTTCTTCCGCACTTCTTTGATCGGTGATGGTGACCTCGGCCCCTTGCTTCAGGAGCCAGTGCACACATCCGAGGCCTCCCCCAAAGCGTCCAAGACCCATCACCAACACGCGCCGGCCTGCAAGCGTCGTCATGTTGCGATGGTACGTACCATTCCTCTTCTCATGCCAGACTCAGAACAGCCTTCTTCGAATCCTTCCCCCCAACCGCGGACGTCGGTGCTTGCCGTGATCGCGGTTGTCCTAGCTGTCGTCCCGTTGTGTGTACCACTCAACCTGATCGGCGCTGTCCTGGGCGGGCTCGCTCGAAGACGCATTGCGGCATCTCCACAGATGATTCGGGGCCGCGGCGCTGCGACGATCGCGCTCTGGGGGGGGTTGTTGATGGCAATCGTCGGGTGGTGGGCATGGTGGGCCGCCGCTGATTGGGCGGAAGATCTTGCACAGAAATCGGTATCTCGGACGGCGACCCAGTATCTCCAGTTACTGCAGGATGGAGAACTCAGCAAGGCATCTGCGATGTGGGCGCCAGATCTTGTCCCGCCCACTTCTGCGCAACTCGCCCCATTCATGGACGCACTTGACGGGATGGGCCCCATTCAGGCGGTTGGCATTCGATCTATGCAGCCAGTGACAGATGGCAATCCTTGGCAACCCACATGGTCAGCGTGGCTGGTTGTGACAGTGGATGGCGGCACGGTGGATGGATCAGGCCAATTCGACATGACGCCGGATCAAAGCGGCTTGCAGTGGTTGATCGCTCGCATCCGTTCGATTTCGATATCAACGCCCACTGGAGATGTGTCGCTGCCGGTTGAATCGGATGTATCTGTTCCATGACAGATTCACGGCGTTTGTGTCCGTGGGCTGTTCTGGCAATGGTGCTCGCATGCGGGCTTTGCCCATTGATCACGCTTGCATCGATTCCGGTTGGTCTCTGGGCACTTCGTGATATTTCAAGAACGGGTCGCATGGGGCGGCGTCTGGCATGGGCAGCGATCACCGTGGGCCTTGTGATGACGCCCGCGACTTCGGCAGCGGCATGGTGGTGGGACAAGCATGTTCGTGTGCCGCTGTTGGAGGGACCCGCTGACATCATTGCAGCGGGGCAAGGTGGGGACATCGATGCATTTCTGGCAGGCATGGGACAGTCCGGAACGGCTGACCAGGCAATCTTGTTTCTTGACCGGCTGACGGCAGCATGTGGCAAGATTCAATCGACACGTCAGGTGGTGCAGGATGTGGAAGAACCTCCTGATGACGGAATTTGGGCCATCCGGGTACCGTACGAGGCAATGTTCGAGCATTCTGCTGCGTCCATGACAACTCGCTTTCTGCTGTCGGATCCCGAGCGGGGTTGGGTCACCAGTTTCGATCGACTCAATTTCGTACTGCCCGATGGCTCGATGCTGTCATGGCCCACTGGTCCTGATGGGGCAGAGCAATGACAAGTCAACCCATCCAAACTGATCAAACCGACAAAGATGTCGTCATCTCCATGCGAAATGTCGTCAAGCGTTTCGGCGATCAGACCGTGCTTGACGGCGTCACGTTTGACGTTCGGCGGGGCGAAACGGTCGTCATCATGGGGGGTTCGGGTTGTGGTAAATCGACAACGCTTCGTCACATGGTTGGCGCACTGAATCCAGATGAAGGAACGGTCGAGGTGCTCGGCCGCGATCTCGCATTACTGGATGAAGATTCGCTGAACGGTGTTCGAAAGCAATTCGGGATTCTATTTCAGTCAGGTGCGCTGTTCAATTCAATGACAGTCGCTGAGAACGTTGCACTGATACTCGAAGAACATACCGAGTTGGATGCATCTATCATCGACATGATGGTGAAGATCAAGCTTGAACTTGTCGATCTTCGTGATGCTGCTGAGAAGTATCCAGCGCAGATCAGTGGTGGCATGAAGAAAAGAGCCGGGTTGGCCCGAGCGTTGGCACTTGATCCCGAGATTCTGTTCTATGACGAACCCAGTGCGGGTCTGGATCCAGTGACATCTGCAGCAATTGATCGACTCATGGTCGATCTGACTCATCGATTGGGTGTTGCAAGTGTCGTTGTGACACACGAAATGGATTCGGCTTTCACAATTGCAGATCGCATGGTCATGTTGCACCATGGGCGTGTGCTCATGAACGCACCAAGAGCAGAGTTCGAAGCACTTCGAGATTGGCCTGTTGATCAGATTGGGGCGTTGGATGAGTCCAAACAGCTGATCCGGCAGTTCCTTCGGGGAGATGCAGAAGGTCCGATGACTGAACATCGTGAAGGCAGCGATTCTTCCTATGCAGCGGATCTTCTCGGCATCGACAACAGTAAATTGACCGGTGGAAGATCCGTCCAGTCGACTCGTGGAGCGCGTGAAAGTGGCGAAACGGGATTCTGGCGTGGGATCTTCAGCAGGCAGGTACAGAAAGGCGGAAAGTGAAATGAGCACGCGTCATAGCGACAACAATGTCAAGGCTGGGCTCTTTGTCTTGATTTCACTGGCCTTGGGGATTGTCGTGATCTTCATTCTGGGCGACTTCTGGGGCAAGATGTTCGGTCCGGCGATGTCGACCTATGACGCGCGGTTCACAGTGTCCGAAGGCGTCGGTTTTCTGAAGAAGGGGAGTGATGTTCGCGTTGGCGGACTGAATCTCGGCAAGGTGCTGTCAGTGACACCGCAAGTCGGGGAGGGCCCGCTGAGAGATATTGAAGTGAGTTTCACACTTCCTGAAGATGTGCCTCTGTATACGAACGCGGTTGCCACGGTTCAGAACGGTCTGATCAGTTCGGACTCCTATGTTCTTGTGTCTTCGGTGGGTTGGGATGTATCCAATCGGTCTACAGCCGACTCAGGTGCGCCCGGAGAACAACTTCAACCAGGTGATGTTCTGCAGGGGACACCCTCAGGCGGGATGATCGGCGCCTTGCTTGGCCCAGAATCAGGTGCCGCGCTGGCAGGAACGATTGCAAGTGTTGAAGCGATTGCGCATCGACTCGAGGTCGATGGAAAAGTTCTTGAGTGGATCATCGGTGAACAGGAAGCGGAATCCATGTCCGCGGGTTTGGGTGATCTTGGGGACTTGTTCCAGAAATTGGATCGGAACGGATTTGTCATCGAGTGGGTATTGGGGGATGAGGCTGCGGGCGATCTGCGAAGATCGCTCAGTGATGTCGAAACGATCTCTGCTCGCGTCAAATCGGATTGGACCGGTGTAGATGGAGAGCCCGGTTGGTCAGCAAAGATCACCACGATTCTGGATCAGGGCGACAATATTGCAGAGGCGATCCAGAGGGTTCGTGAGTTCATTGTCAACAACGAATCCAAAGTTCAGGCCATGGTCGACAATTTGACTTCAGCCGTGAGTGATGCCAAGGTTGTGATCGCCGATCTCCATGCGCATGCGCCACTATGGATGGCCGATGTCGGAGACACGCTTGCGAATCTTGAACTCGCCTCACAGCAGTTGGATCTACTTCTTGCCGAGGCCCGCAATGCGCCTTGGAGACTTCTCTATCAGCCGAGCGAGAAGCAGATTTCGGGTGAACTGCTGTATGAAGCATCACGCAATTTCGTTTTTGGCGCTGCAGATCTCAAATCCGCGGCTGCGAGCATGGATCAGCTTGTGAAAGTTCGCGGTGCATCCCTGAACGAATCTGCTCAGGATTTTCAGTTGGTACGAGACAATCTGATGAACGCCGTCAAGAGATATGAAAAGGCACAATCGCAACTTTCTCAGGTGCTTTCTGCAGAACCGCCGACCAGCGAGTGATCGAGACAATTGACATTTCATCCCTCGACGATGAGCGCGTGGACGTCTTTCGGGATGTCCGCGACCGAGATCTTCGCGGTCGACAGGGGATGTTCATGGCCGAGTCCGAGATGGTGGTGCGGCGACTGTTGAAGACACCTGAATATTTGCACAGTCTGTTGCTGACGCCTGCAAAGTATGAATCCCTTGCTGCTGATATCGATGCAAGCGGACTTGCGATTCCGGTCTACATTGCATCGCTACAGACAATGGAATCTATCGCAGGGTTTCACATTCACCGGGGTGTTCTGGCAGCTGGTTGGCGGCCGACTGAACAGGACACTTCTATCGAGCGGACATACGAGCGGGTTTCACAGGAAGAATCATGCACCATTCTGGCTGCTTCGGGGATCAACAATTCGGACAACATGGGCGGACTGTTCCGTACAGCGGCGGCATTCGGTGTCAACGAGATCATCCTCGATAACCGGTGTTGCGATCCCCTCTATCGAAAGGCGATTAGGGTCTCCATGGGGCACGTACTGAGTGTTCAATGGAGTGTGGCGGATGATTTCGCAGGAGCGCTGAATCGTTTGCAGTCCGATTTCGGTTTCGGGATTACGGCAGCCGAGTCGGGTGTTGGGGGTAGTTCAGTCAGGACTTGGAGCGGCTCGCCGCGGTGCGTGCTCGTCGTTGGTGCAGAGGGTGAGGGACTGAGCGGAGATGTGCTTGATGTCGCGGATGAGGTGGTTGAAATCCCGATGTCGAGCGAGGTGCCCTCGCTCAATGTCGTTGTCGCTGCAGGCGTTGTCTTATCCCACCTCGATCGGATCTGATACCCCGAGTTCGAATCGCTCAATTCCAGCGCCGAGCGCATTCAACTGGTTTTCCAGCCGCACATAGCCACGGTCCAGGTGATACACCCTTTGGACGACAGTTTCTCCCTTGGCGACAAGCCCGGCAAGTACCAGTGCAGCAGAGCCTCTGAGATCTCCCGCCATGACAGGCGCGCCGACTAGCTGAGCGCCACCTTGAACGACGACGGTTGACCCAGATCTGAAGAGCGTCGCTCCCATACGCGTCAATTCAGAAACGTGAAGGAAGCGGTCGGGATAGATCCGCTCGGTCACGATGCTGTTGCCATCAGCCAGACAAAGTAGTGCCATCAACTGGGCTTGCAGATCTGTTGGAAATCCGGGATAGGGCTGCGTCGTATAGAGAACCGGACGGAGCCTGCGGTCACTGGTGACCCGGACGGTACATCTTCCTGAAACCTCTTCAGTGTTTTCGCGTTCGACGTGGACACCTGCGATGTCAAGACGATCAAGTACAGCGAGCAGGTTGTCGTGAGGGAAGTTCGTGAGGGTTGCGTCCCCGTTCGTCATGGCAATCGCCATTGCGAGTGTCCCTGCGACGATCCGGTCCGGAATGACGGTGTAGTCCGCGCCATGAAGTTGTTCGACACCTTCGATCACGATCCGCGGGGTTCCGGCGCCTTGGATCTTTGCGCCCATGGCATTGAGCAGATCAGCCAGTCCCGCAATCTCAGGTTCACAGGCCGCACTTTCGATGACCGTACAGCCTTCCGCCAATGCTGCAGCGGACATCACGTTGGCGGTTCCGAGCACGCTTGATCCGAATGGCCCGCCGAGGAAAATGGTCGCACCTTTCAGTCGATCGGCTCTCGCGATAATGTCGCCACCATCCAGTTCAATCTGCGCCCCCAGCGCTCGGAGTCCTCGGAGATGCAAATCGACGGGTCGATCACCAATTGCGCAACCTCCTGGCATCGAGACCCGGGCCTCCCCACGAGAAGCCAGAAGGGGGCCGAGTACACAGATGCTGGCTCGCATCGTCCTGACGATTTCATATCGCGCATGTGTGGCAGCCGTATCGGTTGTCTGAATTGTGCAGGTTCGACCATGCCCCGTGACTTCGCATCCAAGTTCACGGAGCAGTTTCGTCATGTTGGCAATGTCCGAGAGGGTCGGAACATCGTGAAGGGTGACGGGGCCATCAGCCATGATGGCCGCAGCCATGGCGGGAAGGGCGGCGTTCTTTGAACCATCAACGGCGAGTGTGCCGGATAGTCGTGTTCCACCCTGAATACGCAGTGCATCCATGCTGCAATTCTCTCCTTCGCGGTGCAGATCGTACAGGCTGAACGGCACTCGCTCCTTATTTCCTATCGTCACTTTGGCGAATTGAGGACGAAACGTAGGGTTCAGTCGGACCCTAGGGAGCACAATGATGGTGAATCCACGGAATCGAGATGTTCTTGCCCTGAGTTCGGCTGCAGGAGTCGTTCTGAGCCTCTGCATGGTTCATGTCTCTGCAATGGCCTCTCCCGAGACAATCGAGCTGACCGGGACGGTTCGTGACTTCAAGGAGCGTCAAACCAACGGCGGGCACAGCGATTTTGAAAAGCGACCTCAACGTGGCTTTGGACTGTATTGCCGAAATATCGGGGAGAATCTCGATGCGGATGGTTGCCCGATCTTCATCGACGATGGTCGGAAGGTCTATCAGCAGGCAAAGGATGCCGCCGGAAACCCCATCTGTTATCTCCTTTATGACGAATCGCTTGGGGATACGCCGATTTCCTGGGGACCGCGTTGCGATGGTGGGATTACTTCCACATGGTCCTTCTACTCGTGGTATCGGGACGTTCCAGGAACCAACTTGGGCATGCCTTTGACCCTGACCTTTGTCCAACAGCCGGATGGAAGCTACGTCTTCGATGACACGTTGGATCCGGTGTACTCACAGCGCGGCGGTTTTTTCCCCATCGATGACATGCTGTTCGGCAACAGCGGGGGATCTCCGGATCACAACTTCCATTTTACGTTCGAGTTGCATACCGAATTTACCTACGACGCTGAAGCAGAGAACTTCTTTCAGTTCATCGGTGATGATGATGTTTGGGTCTACGTCGACGGCAATTTGGTGATTGACCTTGGTGGTGTGCATGGCGCGACAGAGCAGTTTGTGGATCTCGACCGACTGGGTCTCGAAGATGGGGAAACCTACACGCTGGACTTCTTCTTCGCCGAACGGCATCGCGTGGAATCGAACTTCCGGATCGCCACGAGCCTGCAACTGGGCGATGATGATGGCCTACCGTCTATGACAGCGGCATTCGATTGATCAATCGGAGTCCGGTGGACTAGTAGACCTCGACCATGCAGCGTTCGCCCGGCTTGATCCGCTTGATCGTCGCGTGATCCGCATTCTCCAGATCGACAGGGTCTTCAGGAAGTCGCAGGTACTCACCTGCGACGCCCAGCGTCTGGAGCAGGCGGTAGATCCCTACTTGCATGCCCTCAATGCCGCAGATGTACAGAAGTGTTCGGTCGTTCGCCAGAACACGGTGGAAGGGATCCTCCGTCTCGACGATGTATTGGTCGACATACATGCGACGACCCACCTCAGGTCTGCTGATCACCGTGTGATAGTGAAAGTTCGAATGGTTCTCGGCCAACTTGCTGAACCACTCGTCGTACATGAGATCGGTTCCATAGGGAACACCGATGACCAGATGAATTTCACTGCTCGAAGGGCCATCAGGGTTTTCCAATAGTTCAGTGACCATGCCCCGAAACGGCGCAATCCCAGTACCCGTTGCGACAAAGACGTAATCGTGAGAGGCAGTGTCAACAGGCAGAAGAAAGCGTTTGCCTGCAGGCCCCGAGACCAGTACTTCATCGCCAACCTTGAGATCACACAGGTAATTGCTGCAGACGCCGACAAACAACTCGTGGTTCTCGCTATCGCTCTCGCTGTACTCATCGATCAATCTTTTACAGGTCGTCGAGACGACGTTGCCATTCCCGTCTTCTCCCCACGATGGCGCAGAAATGGAATAAAGCCTCACAGCATGAGGCTTGCCTTTCTCATTTTCTCCAGGAGGGATGACACCAAAGGATTGGCCGGCTCGAAATGTGCCAGCCAGAGGTGTTCCCGAGACATCGATCGCGATGTGCCGGACATACGAGGCTGATCTTCCCTTCAGGCAGGGTGTCGATTCGACGACGCGGCCGACGACTGGCGCCTTGGGCTTGACCACATGCATCTGTACATCGCCGAATTGTGGATCTGACATGAGTAAGAAGGATAGCGACCCGCAAGGCCGGTGGGGGTCGTTCAGGTTCTTTGAAGCGCTCTGAGATCCCGGCCGCTTGGTGATTGGAAAACGGCAAGTCCGAACTCCGGCACGGATGCGAGTAGATGGTCAAAGATGTCGGCTTGAATCTCCTCGTATGGAATCCATCGGTTGTCATTGGTGAAGACATACAACTCGATGGGCAGCCCATTCGGCCCTGGGTCCAGATGACGGATCAGGAACGTGAACCCCTCTCCTGTGTGGATCTTCGGATGCTGCCGCAAGTAGGCCTCGATGTATGCGCGGAACACGCCGATGTTGGTCTGTTGGCGACCGTTGATCTGATGGTTCGTGTCAATCTGGTGTTCTGCATTCCATCCATCAATCTCTTCCAGTTTCTGATTGAGATAGTCCACAAGAATGGTGAACTTTCGGTACTGCTCGAGATCATCACGACCAACAAAGCGGATGGTGTTCGTATCGATGGCGATCGATCGTTTGATACGGCGGCCACCGGATTCGGACATGGCCCGCCAATTCGTAAATGGGTTGGTGATCAACGCATAAGCCGGTACGAGTGAGACGGTCTTGTCAAAGGCCCTGACCCGGATTGTGGTGAGCGTGATTTCTTCGACGTCACCATCGACATTCTGGCTTGGAATCGTGATCCAGTCGCCAATGCGAACCATGTCATTGGCACTCACCTGGATGCCAGCGACCAGTCCCAAGATTGAATCCTTGAAGATCAACATCATCACGGCGGCCAATGCGCCGAGACCTGACAAGAACCAGATTGGCGATTTGTCGAGCAGGACGCTCAGCGAGAGAACAATGGCGACAAAGGAGAAGAGGACCTTGCATGCCTGTGAGATGCCCGTCGCGGGGATCGCGTTTTCCATGCCGGCCTGTTCGACGACCACCTCTCCAATTTCGAGCATGCCGAAGGAGAACAGGAGCAGGATCCAGATGGCG
>JAKVBW010000055.1 GCA_022446945.1 Phycisphaerales bacterium
TTCATCGAATCGGTCTGTGGCGACGATGATGATCTCCGCAGTGAAGTCCTTGAGCTCCTCCAACACTATTCCTCTGCTGAGGACGCGCTGACGCGTACTCGGACGACGCACCGCATTTCCGGGCGACCCGACATCGATCGGGTGGACCTGCAAGATGGCGGTGAACGCACGATCGGCACTTGCAAGCTTGACGGGCGTCTAGAGGATGACGAACTGTTCGAGCGATGGGCAACATTGGGATCCGAGGATCGGCCACCCGCTGTGCTATGGCTGGCCCGACAACGCCTTGCGGTGGACAATGCGCGGCGCGTTGCACTTCTTGCGGAGCGACTGCTCCGTCTGGAACACGCGGGTCTTCCGCGGATCCTTGATGCTGGAACCGTTGATCTTGGTCGAGGCCCTGAGGCCTTCTTCCTCACTGAACGCGTCGAGGGTGACTCTCTGCCCGACAACGCCGCCACGTCAAACGCTGAACTGCGGCGTCTCGTGACAAAACTCCTTCCGGTATGTGATGCCTTACAGGAGTTGCACTTCCAGGGATTGCTGCATGGACGGGTAACCCTAGATGGAATCATTGCAACCGATGACGGGAGTTTCCGTCTGATCGAACCTGGATTGCTTGCATCACTTGCACACGCTGTCCCAGACAGTGCTGCGGCAGAACACCTGACTTCGTTCAAGGGTGCGCCGGAACGTCCCGTCCTGTCACTGAGTTCACTAGATGCACGCGTCGATGTGTTCGATATCGGGATGATTCTGAGAACATGGTGTGGAGATCTGAGTGGACCTCTCCCAGATCGATTGAGAGACATTGCTGATCGGGCCAGCAAGCACGACCGACAAAATCGGTTCCGCGGTGCTGGCGAGATCGTGGATGCCATCCAACCTTTGCTGGAACCGTCTGGCAGTCAGAACGACAGAGGCAGCATGGGACAGTCGCGATTGACACCCCTCACGGTGTCGATCATCGTTGCTGTGGCCGTTGCAGCAGGCTTCACACTGGGTGCGTTCCTGCTCTGAGAAACGCACCCAAGAATTCTGATTCAATCAGTCAGCCAGTGACCGATCGCCTCCGTCGACCGAAACAAGCAAGTGCAAACAGTGCTGCGACGGGTGGCGCGGGAATGGTTGCAATATCGAGTACCAGTGCATCAAGGCTCGAATGTGGTCCGGCAGTTGATACAAACAGACCAATCTCACGAACGTCTGCAGCAATGCCCGAGAGATCGAATGCGTAACTGACGTTCGCAATCGCTCCGACGCCCGCTCCGAAATCGACTTCCTCCCAGTAGTTCACCGATGGTGCGCCGAACAACATTCCCGATTCGCCGCCTTCAATGCCGTCCGTCCACGCAAGCATGACCTGGTCGTACAGCATTTCCGTGCCATACATCGAAATGTTCCCAACAACCTCTTGGACATCACTGTCGGTATAGGCATAGGCATGGATGTTGAGCGGGCCGCCGAAACCATAGATGTTCTGTTCGCCACTAATCATGGCGCCTTCTCCAAAGTTGAAGAGCAGTGCCTGGCCACTCGGGAAGGGTTCATTGGTCGGGAAATTCGGACCTGTGCCAGCCGATGCAGATGTGAACGATTCCCATTCGTACCAAACAGTGTTCGCATCACCTCGCCAGTCAGGAATATCCTCGGCAATGAAGCCGGCAAGGACAGGCGTTCCAATCAGCAACAGTGCGGCTGTACCTACAAAACAATTCATGGGTCTTTTCCTCTTCAATTCAACGAGCCAGCGTGGCTCGATCGTGTCTCAGTCAAGCACTCAGTTCATCCATTCCAATTGCCGATGACGGACAACAAGTCGTCAACATCAACAACCCCCGAACCATCGGTATCCTCGGGACAGCAGGGGCATCGCCCGAAAGCAGCGAGCGTGGCCAGCAAGTCCTCGACATTGACCCATCCATCACCCGAAACGTCTCCCGGAATTCCGGTCGGTTCGACAAGGTCAAATGAAAGAAGCATGCCCGCAGGCGTCGTCACGCCAAGATCAACTAGTGGATTCTCTTTCAGAACCCAGTCGGGGTAATTCGATTCGCCGCCAGATCCAGGCTTAGAGGCGGGATGCAACGAGGTGATCATGAACTCAAGCAGACCATCTGCCAGCGCCGTTCGGATATAGCATTGAATGTCCGGGTCACTGACGTCCACTTCGAAGTTCATGATGCTGTAGGCGGGAATAATCTCACCTGGCGCAACGTCATTGATTTGACCAACGCTCCAAGGAACCGGATCGAAATTGTCGGTCAAGTTGTTGGAAATATCACGAGCAAGTCCATCCTGATCGAAATCAAAGGGGTATGCATTGCGAACCCCCGCTCCCATCACTTCGCCGAAGTTGCCATCTTCCCCGAAAGACCAGCCATCCCATCCGTTGCGAAATCCCACACCATTGAGAATGCTCGGTCGCCCGGCATCATCATCACCACTTCCATCTGGATCGAAACTGGCAACGGAATCGAGTGTCCCGTCATAGGGAATGTCATCGGAGGCGATCGCGATAGTGAGGCTGCAAGATGCCACCCGGTAGGCAGATGCGGGATATCCGGAATCAACCTGACTACCGGTGATAAATCCGATCAGCACCTGCCCGTCCCGATCATCAAACGGATAGCCACTTTGAAAAGCACTAAAGGTCGACCCCACACTCCTTGAACCCGGAGTGTTGTTGAAGCCGTAGTTCCAACGATCAAAGTCAGGGGCTGCGAACTGCACATCGGTGCTGAGGCCCAAGGCCATCACAGTTACGGCAGTACTGACGATCATGTCTCTTCCTTCCTGAAAGAAGTGGAACCATGCCGGCCCTAGGCCGGATCCCCCATAAGGCCGCGTAATGTAGTATTATTGAGAATGGATCGCAAGAGATTATTGAGAATGAATCGCAAGAGTTGTAAGTCTTTTTTGAATAGCCCCTTATACCCCCGATTTAAAGATAGAAACTTGGTGCGGAAGTGATTTTCTGCACCACCCCTGATGGATGCATCTCATCAAGATGAAGACTCGCTTCTCACCATTAAGTACAGGATTCACCCTCATGGAGCTGATGGTGGTGGTCGCCATCCTCGGTGTCCTGATCGCATTGGTCCTTCCTGTAGCCAATGGGCTTCAATCCGCCTCACAAGCTGCGGTCGAACAGAGTGCCGCACGCGGGCTGGTGGGCGCTTGGCGATCATGGTCGATGGATCATCAGGGCCAACTGATTCCAGGCCAAACGGCAATGGACACGCCGCTGTCACCTTCCGAAGCACCGGTCATCTGGAACAACACACCGATTCCCGAAATCGCCCGCCGCCGATGGATCTGGCGATTGCTTCCTTGGATGGACTCTCCTAAGGATTCACTATGGGTGGGCGACCAGGCTTCTTTCTGGGAGAACACCATCGCGAACGCGCCAGATCCCGCAGAAGGCGTCTACTTGACGACGCTTCACCCATCCTTCGGTCTCAATACCGACTTTCTGGGTGGCCGCCAAACTCCGGCCTGTGACACATGGGCGCTCAGCCAGTATGTGCAAAGCACAGATGAGGGGGCACGCCCCTTCTACAGTGACTCTCTCGCGAGGATCCGCAAACCAGCGAATCTCATTGCCTTCGCCTCAAGCCGCGGCCCCGTTGACGGTGGATCAGGCAGGATTCTTGAAGGTTATTGGCGACTGGAGCCACCCTGGAAACCAGCAGCGGGTGGATCATCGCCTCGATGGGCTACGGAAAATGGCACCTTTGTTGCGCCCGATCCGCAAACAGACCCCGCAACCGTGGGGGGATATCTCTCACCGCGTCACAACGATCGGATCGTGGTGGCCGCCCCTGACGGCCATGTGTCAATGGAGCCCTTTGAAGCACTGGGAAGCATGCAACGCTGGGCTGATGGTGCAACAGGACCGCACTGGGCACCTTCACTGCCTTAGTTGAAAACATGAAAACACGCCACGCCGTTTCCTCGTAATGTGTGCGATTCCGCAAGAGTGCGGTCGAACAAGAAGTGAGAAAAGCATGGCCATGATTCTAATACTGATCGGTCTGATTGCAGCCTTTGGCGTGTTCGCCTGGGCAATGTCATCCAAGGAGTCCACGATCAGAGTGCTGGGCGCCATCGGCGCGCTGGTCATTCTCTTCGTGTTCATTCTCTTCAGCTCGATCAGACATGTCGGAGAACACGAAATCGGCATCGTGGTCAAACACTATGGATCAGATCTCCCATCAGGCAGCATCATCGCCACCAACAATGAAAAGGGACCTCAAGCAAGAATCCTCGGTCCAGGCTGGCATTTCTGGTTATGGCCTGGCCTGTACGACGTCGAGATTGTGCGGGTTGTCGAAGTGGGTCCCGACGAAGTCGGACTGATCACAGCGCTTGACGGGAAGCCGCTCCCTTCCGGCCAGGCCTTCGCCGCTGAATGGGATGACCATGCGGCGATGCTGCGTGCCGAACACTTCCTCGTGGATGGTGCTGGTCACCGTGGCCCGCAGGCATCTGTGCTGAAACCCGGACATTACCGGGTCAACACACGCTTGTATGAGATCGAACTTGTCGAAGCAACGAACATCCCGAAAGCGACTGTTGGCGTGATCAAGTCAAACGTCGGTGAGTCTGCCAGCACAGAAGACGGTGGCGTCGCGAGCATCGTCGACCGCGGCCAGCGAGGAATCTGGCGAGAACCTCTCCACCCGGACAAGTTGTATCTCAACACAAAGGCATATGAAGTCACGATGTTGTCAACCGAACAGCAGATCATCCGATACGGGATCGGACCCGAAACGGCTGTTGGTACAGATGATCGCGAGATTGAGGTTCGAACTTCGGATGGTTTCACATTCCCTGTTGATGTGCGTGTGGAATATCGCATCAACGCAATGGATGCGCCTCAGGTTGTTGCGGAGTTTGGCGGTGATGATGCCAAATTGCATCGCTACCTGGCCTCAGTCGTTAGAGCCATCTTTCGGAACAATGCTGAAAATGTGAAGGCGCTCGACTATGTCAAGCAACGATCCCAGCAGGAAGCCTCCAGCACAGAAACGATTCGGAATGAAATGGGCGATGTCGGCGTGACGGTCAATGCTGTCCGCATCGGCCAGATTGGCGATGAGTCTTCCCTTGGCGAACTACTGAAAACCCAAACTGATCGGGAAATCGCCATACAAGAGCAAATCACCTTCCAAGAGCAGCAACGCGCTGCGGAACAGCAGAAGGCATTGAGCAGGACGAAGCAGGAAGCTTCTGAAGAAGCCAATCTCGCAACCGCCACATATGCGGTCAAGATTGCAGAGCAGGATCGCGAGAAACGCGTGATTGAAGCGGGCGCAGAGGCAGAAGCAATCCGCATCAAAGCTGAAGCTCAAGCTGAGTTGTTCAGAAAACTGGCGGAGGAGATCGGCGAACAGAACGCAGCCCTTCTAGAACTCCTGAAAGTCATTGGAGAAAAAGAAATCGAAATCACCCCTCGCGTCATGGTGACTGGCGACAACCGGACACATGGTGAGGGCACCGCGTTGATTGGAACCATGCTCGACACGATGCTCCATCGTGCACCACCTCAGAAGGTAGAAGCCGACTAGGTTTCTCAGCGGATTAAAACTTCTGCAAGCCAGCGATCATCGCCTGGTGAGAGTCCGGCCCCTGGACGCACCAAAGCCAGGCTCAGAACCTGCTCGCCTTCTCCCTCGGCGACGAAACGAAGTTCCTGCACACTCACTTCCTCGTCGTCTTCCCCGAGCGATGAGGTACTGAATCGGTTGTCATCCGGGCGGAGGATCAGCATGTTGGGGCCCTTGATCAACTGCCACACGCGGCCACGGACACGCCCATCAGGAAGCTGGACCAGTAGAACCTGGCCAACCCGCAGTTCAATCGATGTCCCCGCCGCCTCGAGGCCCACAACAATTTCCCCCTGTTCGGAGGTGCGATAGGTGCCCGAGCCACAACCATGCAAGCAGACTGCTGCTAGGAAGGTCAGGATCCAAAATATCGTCGTCGACTTGGCCAGTGAGCATTGCATCCGGCCAGTGTACCGATCCCGGAGCGCGTAGAATCGACCCCTCTTAAGGAGCCCGCGATGTCGACAGCGACAACGACCCAGAACATCCTCATTGATGCCCTGATCGAACGACATGGTCAGTCCAGCAGAGAACGCATTGAAGCGGGCGTTGCCCGAGTGAAAGAACGTTGGATGGCTGTAGACGGAGATGAAGAAGCCCTGCGTCACTTCTGCATGGATCACTTCGTGCCCGAAGGTGAACGACTTGATGCGCTCGTCGCCCGACTTGAGATCGCTGTTGAGCAAATTGGCGGTCACTTGTATGAAATGCACCGAACATTGCGTCGCTGGTCAGATCTACGAGGCGAACGCATGGACGAAGTTGATGACATTCTCGCCACCTTTGATCCTGCCCCTGATCTCAGCGATCAGTTCTATCGCCAGAAACTCGCTTTCGTCGCCCTCCTCAATCTGGACCGGCCGACATTGGAACGAATGATTGATGAGGGCGCCGATTGGAGCGCCGCCCAGTGGGCGGCAGCGAGAATCTGCCAGACTTTTGGGCCGCGTATTCCCCAAGAGGTTGCTGATCTGGCAAGGGATCTCGGGCACAAGGCCGACACATTTGTCTCCGACTTCCACGTTCCTGTTGGATCACTCATCATTGACGATGGAACCAGACCCTTCGATGCCGAGCGCCGATTGATCGCGCATTGGCTCATTCGCGAAGAAGTCCGTGGTGCCTATGGTGAAGACGAAGGTCTGCCGCAGCAACGTGCCCTGATGTGGGTCATGCGAAGACACATTGACGGGACCATTCCCCGTTCGATCATGAATGGAGAGGATCTGGGCGATTGGGATAGCGGTGCCAATACGATTGGCGGAAACGCTCCTGGCGAACTGGTGGGCCTCGAACGTTATGAGCGTTGGCTTGACATGTTTACTGTTGCGCGCGCCTACGACGACCATCATCCTGACCATCCCACAGCAATCGCTCGTAAGTTCGACCTTGCCAGAGAGATTCCCGAAGACACTGCGGAACGGCTACTTTTGGATCTGCTGGAATCCCCTGCACGTGCGGCCCTGGCAGATCTGACACAGGAGCGTCTAGGTCGACCACTCGAATCTCACGACATCTATTTCGATCAAATTGCACCTTCTAGACCTGTGGGGGATCTTGATGCGCTCGTCAAAGCACGATTTGGAGACCACCGAGGTCTGCAATTGGGAATTCCTGAACTGCTTCGAGATCTTGGATTCCCTGGAGGGACTGCTGACTTCCTCGGAAACAACGTTCAAGTCGAGATTGCCAGAGGTGCAGGCCACGCCATGCGACCAATGCTTCCGGAGTACGGCGCGTGGCTGAGAACGAACAGCCTCGATGATCAACTCGGTTGGGACGGTTTCGATACGGCAATGCATGAGTTGGGTCACAACCTTGAACAGTTGTGCTCCACACACTTCGTCCCACGACCTGCACTGCGCGGTGTACCGAATACAGCGTGCACCGAAGCCTTTGCTTTCCTCTATCAGGCACTTGCGCCACGAATCCTCGGATTGGAGGAGGATGAATCCCATACGTTGGACTGCACGACTGTTGAAACGATGCTCAATGCGTGCCAGATTGCGGGCCCCGCACTTCTTGAGATCCATACGTGGCGATGGTTGTATGCAAATCCCGATGCTGATGCGGATTCGCTCCGTACCCAGGTCCTTCAGATTGCAGAAGAGTTATGGTCGAGACATTACGAAGCCCACTATGGTCCCGATCCCTATGCGATACTCGCCGCTTATCAGCACATGATTGGTTATCCACTCTATCTGGCTGACTATGCCTTGGGTCACATCATGAGCCATCAGATTCGAAGTCACATGCAGGGCAAAGATCTTGCCTCGGAAACACACCGAATCTGTGCCATTGGAAGACTGACACCCGATGCATGGATGCGCATCGCTGTGGGAGAGGGCATCGACGCCAAACGGCTCGGTACCGAAGCGGGCGAAGCGTGCCTCCGCATTCAGGAGCACACCCTATGACATCGGATGCGTTGCTTCTGGAAAAGATTCACTCAGATGCTGATGATGCCTTGAATCGTTCCGGTCTGGATGTCAATCGCATCGATGGCGCCCTGGAAGGCCAGGCACTCATCGACGCTGCAAATGGATGCCGTGTGTTGGGGGTTCGGTCCAAAAGCGCTGTCACTGCTGAGGCATTGAATGCATTGACTTCTCTCGAAGCAGTGGGATGCTTCTGCATCGGCACGAATCAGGTTGCTCTGGATGCCGCTGCTGCTGCAGGCGTCGTTGTGTTCAACTCACCATTTTCGAACACTCGAAGCGTTGCTGAAATGACCATTGCGGAAATCATTGCGCTTCAACGCAAACTGTTCGATCGTTCGATGGGCTTGCATGCAGGAACATGGCAGAAATCCGCAACTGGATCACATGAGGTCCGCGGACGTACCCTCGGCATCATCGGATATGGGCACATTGGTTCGCAGGTTTCAGTGCTGGCGGAATCTCTCGGGATGCGGGTCATCTACCACGACATCGTCCCCCGCATGCCACTGGGAAATGCTATTGCATGTGAATCGTTGAACGAACTCCTCAAGGCCTCCGACACCGTGACACTTCATGTTCCGGCATCGCCTGCAACTAAGGATCTCATCGGCGAGAAGGAACTCCGCTCCATGCAACCGGGCGCATCCCTCATCAATAATGCGCGAGGAAGCGTGGTTGATCTTGCTGCATTGTCAAAGGCGATTGGAGATGGACATATCGGCGGGGCAGCGATTGATGTCTTTCCCCAGGAGCCAGGTTCCAATGAGGAATCGTTCAAATGCCCGCTTGCCGGCTCACCAAATGTGATCCTGACGCCCCATGTCGGTGGCAGCACTGAAGAAGCCCAAGCGCAGATCGGCCGCGATGTGGCTTTGAAAATCGAACGATTTCTTACTACAGGAACGACGACAACAGCCGTGAATGTCCCGGAAGTGGATCTGCCAAGTCATCATCCGGATCAGATGCGCATTCTTCACTTCCACCGCAATGTGCCAGGCGTTCTAAGCGCGCTGCATTCGATTCTTGCAGATGCCCAGGCCAACATCCATGCCGAGTATCTGCAGAGTCTTGGTGATCTGTCCTATGTGATTCTGGATGTCGATCCGATCGATCGTGAGCAGGTCGGCAAGAGCATCTCCGCACTGCCGGAGACGATTCGCCTTCGCATTCTCGGATAAGTGACTCAGGCGTCCCGGATGGCATCCATCCCTGCACACGTACACGCGAGGTTGCGATCGCCCCATGGGTTGTCCACCCGCCCCACTGGCGGCCAAAACTTGCGTTCACGCAACCAGTCAATCGGCCATGCTGCCTTTGAACGCGAATAGGGATGTGACCAATCGTCCGAGGTCACCATCGCAAGTGAGTGCGGCGCATTCTTGAGAACGTTGTCCTCTCGATCTGCATGACCCGATTCGATCTCGCGAATTTCCTCCCGGATTGAAATCAGGGCTTCGCAATAACGATCAATCTCCTGCAAGGACTCACTCTCCGTGGGTTCGATCATCAAAGTCCCGGGAACGGGCCAAGACATCGTCGGCGCGTGGAACCCATAGTCCATCAATCGCTTCGCGACATCATCTGGTTTGACGCCTGCAGACTTGTCGAACGGCCGAAGATCGATGATGAACTCGTGAGCGCAGCAGCCCGCCTCGTTCCGGTACAGCACTGCGTAGTGGGACTCGAGCCGTTTGGCCATGTAGTTCGCTGACAGCACTGCAACATCGGATGCCGTTGTGAGGCCACTATCTCCCATCATCGCGATGTACATCCATGAAATCGGCAGAATGCTTGCGCTCCCCCAGGGTGCTGCCGACACAGGATCAATCGCATGTTCGGGATCACCACCACAAGGAACAACTGGATGCCCTGGAAGGAATGGCGCAAGATGAGAGGCGACAGCAATCGGACCCATCCCTGGACCACCACCACCATGCGGAATACAGAATGTCTTGTGTAGATTCAAATGGCACACGTCGGCCCCGATCTCTCCGGGCTTGGAATGGCCGAGCATCGCATTCAGATTCGCTCCGTCGAGATAGACCTGCCCGCCTGCCTGATGCACCATCTCGCAGATTTGCTTGATCGTTCCTTCAAACACACCATGGGTTGAGGGATACGTGATCATGATCGCGCCGAGGCGATCTCGATACTTTTCAATCTTCTCTGCAAGATCCTCGAGCGAGATGTCACTTTCATTGCAAAGAACGGGGACGACCTCGAATCCTGCAACAACAGCACTCGCCGGATTCGTGCCATGAGCGGACATTGGAATCAGGCAGATGTTGCGTTCATCATCCCCACGAGACCGGTGCCATGCGCGGATGACGAGCAAGCCCGCGTACTCGCCCTGCGAACCCGCGTTTGGTTGCAGAGACACTGCGTCAAATCCGGTGAGTTGTGCAAGTTGGACTTCCAACTGGGAGAACATTTCTTCATATCCGGGCCATTGAGAACGTGGCGCGAATGGGTGGAGACCCCCGATTGTCCGCCAGCTGACAGGAAGCATCTCAGCCGTTGCATTGAGCTTCATGGTGCAGGAGCCCAGAGGAATCATTGAATGCGCGAGGGACAGATCACGGGCTTGCAGACGCGTGATGTATCGAAGCATTTCCGTTTCACTTCGATACTGATTGAAAACCTCGTCCAAGAGACAACCGCTTTGACGCTGAAGATTGGGTTCGATGGCAGAGGTCCCAACTGCGACCTGTGCATCAGGTCGTATCGCCTGAACAAGTGCCGCCACGTCTGATTCGGACGTCGTTTCGTCGAACGTCACCCCGATCGCTGGCTCACCAAGAAATCGTCGGATGTTGAAACCAGCGTCCAGAGCGCGGGCGACCATTGCATCAGCAGCCTCTTCCGACTCCGCCACAACGACAACTGTGTCAAATCGTTCGCCCGGTTCCAGTTGAACACCAACAGCAGACAAGGATCGCGACAGAGCATCTGTTCGCGAACGCACACGCTCGGCGATGCGTCGCAATCCGATTGGGCCATGCCAAACCGCATACATGCTCGCCATGATGGCGAGCAAAACCTGTGCAGTGCAGATGTTGCTGGTCGCGCGATCACGCTTGATGTGTTGTTCACGGGTCTGAATAGCCATGCGAAGAGCAGGTGCCCCGGTACTGTCGCGGGAAACACCAATGATGCGCCCGGGCATCCGCCGCACATGGGCTTCTCGTGTGGCCATGTAAGCAGCATGTGGCCCCCCAAAGCCCATCGGGACACCAAACCTTTGGGTGGATCCAATGGCAATGTCGAAGCCCATTTCCCCTGGCGGTGTCACCAACATGAGTGAGAGCGGATCAGCCGCCATCACCGGCACAGCGCCCGCTTCCTTTGCAGCGGTGGCAAGAGGTTTCCAGTCCCGAATGAGTCCCCTTGTATCGGGCGACTGCACCAGAACACCAAACACACCTGAAAAATCAATCGAACCTGCGGCGAGATCGCAGACATCCAGTTTGATCTCAAGTGGCCCGGCCCTTCCCTGAAGAACAGACAAAGTCTGGGGGTGACACTGGTCAGACACAAGAAAGCGGTCGCCACGATTCCCGGCGATCTGCCTGCACATCAACATGGCTTCAGCAGCAGCCGTCGCCTCGTCAAGCAATGATGCATTGGCAACAGGGAGGCCCGTGAGATCGCTCACCATCGTCTGATAGTTGAGGAGCGCTTCAAGCCGGCCTTGAGAAATCTCAGATTGATATGGCGTGTACTGGGTATACCAGCACGGATTCTCAAGGATGGATCGAAGAATGATTGGCGGCAACACGACATCGTGGTAACCCATCCCGATGCAGGATCGCAATGCCTGATTCCGCTGCGCGATTTTCCAAAGTGATTGCAAAGCCTCGGACTCATCAAGAGGCCTCGATGAACCCCTTGAAGCCGTCCGGATTTCTTCCGGCATGGATGCAGCCATCAAATCCGCGCAAGACTCATAGCCTAGCGCTTCCAGCATCGTCGATATATCCCCCGCATCCGGGCCGATATGACGCATGGCAAACCCGCCCAGTTCTAGTGAACTGTTCTCGCCCATTGCCTTGGACTGCTCAGTCATGCACTGCTCCATCACGTTCGATTCTTCCATGTCACTCCAAGGGAGAACCCGTATTGTAGAGGTCGCAGCGGCTGCGGGTCAGACTGGAAGCGTCAGAACATCGCCTTCACGAAGCACTCTCATCGGGCCCTCTGGCACATCGTGCCCATCAGGTAGATGTATCAGGCAAATCTTGGACTTGAGCGCATCAGGCAGCTCGTCCAGTTCCTCCCAGCGTGTGTGTTTGAAGTGCAGACCACACTCATGGACGATGAGATCGGCATCCGCCAGCCAATCCACATGTGCTTGCTCGAACTCGGTATCTGCAGACCAGCCGAACGTCCCATCTTCACCTTGAATCTTGAAACCCGCAGTCGGCACAGAATGGCGTGTGCGCCTGCAACTGACTGTCAATCCGCCAATCCGAATGGATTCCGCGGGATCCAGCGGGCAAGGCTCAAAATAGTCTTCCAAACGACTCATGCCTTCCTGCTCTCGCGTGGCACCATCCATTGAAGGGGCCAATTTCTCCCAGAGACGATCCAGAACCTCCGGTATCGCGTGAAGACGAGGGCGATCTGCATTCAGTACATAGCGGCGCACAAACCCAAGGGTTTCAAGGCCATCGCTGTGGTCACCATGGAGGTGCGTCAGGAGAATGTCATCCAAACGCTCTATCGCGATTGGAATACCCGATTTCTCCGTTGCTTCCGCGTACATCTTCATCGCTGCCCCAGGACAGTCGATCCCAATCAGAGCACCGCTTCCTGAGTCCAGTACGGCGCTGGAACCGAAGGACGCTGCGCTGAATGCATCGCCAATACCCGTGATCAAGAGTCTCACAGGTCCCATCGTCGCATGAAATGCCGTCTTGTGCCACGCAGGATTCGGTTTTAGTAAACTTGATGGTGTCAGTCGCAGGGATCTTTGTCCCCCGGGATGCCAGCCATACAGGCAGGCATGAGGCAGACAGGAGGCCATGTGCGAACCAACCGGGCAAATCAGAATCGACTTCGAATGCTGCTTGGGATCGCCGCCTGCTGCATGATCGGCTTGGTCGCCGATCCTGCGGTCGCTCAGGATCGTGAAACCGCACTTCTGAACAGAATCGAGCAGCAAATGCTCGACGCTGAGATCGAAAGGCGATTGGCAGACCACCGAGGCCAGACCTTTGGTGAGCAACTGACTCTGGATTACGGCGCCTCACTCAGGTTCGGATGGGCCAAACTGGACGGCGCCAACTACGACCCCTACGGGCTGCGCCAGTATGAGGCGAACCTTTATCTCCAAGCGACTGCGGCAGGAGGACATCGGGTTTTTGGCAACCTTCGCTTCCTGTACAACCAGTATTACAACAGCACCAACTCCAATAATGGCATGCTGGATCCCATTGGAAATCGATATTGGTATCAGTTCGATCTCGCGGATTGGCAGAAGCAAAATCAAGGCGCTGCGGGCCCCATCGACTTCAGCATCCGGGCAGGAAGACAGTTCATCAACTGGAATACGGGTCTGGTCTGGAGCAACGACCTCTATGGTGCCAAGATGCGTG
>JAKVBW010000056.1 GCA_022446945.1 Phycisphaerales bacterium
GCGAAATCCCACCCGCAACATCCATGGCACAGGCCAGGGCGCATCGGTCAGCAGTGACCGACGCGCCATCATCCGGGGCACGCGATCACACAGGGCGATCCCCACCAGCATGGGATCGAGATGCGATTGATGGTTGGCCACCACGATCGCGGCACCGGACCGGGGAATGCGCCGGCGTCCCCGGACCCGGAATCGCCAGAGAATCCAGCAACTCGTTCCGACCATCAACGGTACCCATGTCCACCAGAGCAAAATCGACCAAGCGGATCTGTCGGGATTCCGACGCTTGAATTGCAACAGGCTCAACACGGGGGAAACGCCGCCTCGTCTACCCGGGATCGCACTTCGAATTCGAGAAGGTCCACAACTTCTTCAAGCGATCGACTTGATGTATCCACTTCAATGGCACCTTCGGGGCAAATCAGTGGCCCGACGGTTCGAGAGGAATCAAGATGGTCGCGTCGATTGATCTCGGTTCGGATTTCCTCAGCACTGACATCCTTGCCCCCTTCTTCCATCTGACGAAAGCGCCGTTCGGCACGAATCTCTGCGGATGCCGTCAGATAAAACCGCACATCTGCATCGGGGAAGACCACCGATCCCTGATCTCGGCCCTCGCTCACCATCCGGCCATGGGTAGCGGCCATCTCGCGCTGCGCATGCACCATGGCTTCGCGTACTTCAGGAACTGCTGCCACAATGGACACGACCTGTCCAATCTCGGCGGTGCGGATGGCCTCTTCAACATCCTCCCCATCAAGAAGAATGCGAGGCGGCACAGCCTCCCAATCGAACCCCACTTCATGCTTTGCCATCAATTCCACCAGGGCGGACGCATCATCGCCGGCAACACCGTTTCGGATTGCCAACAACGCCACACAGCGGTACATGGCACCCGTGTCCAGACAAACCAATCCGAGCCGGTCAGCCAGTTGGCCTGCGACGGAAGACTTTCCTGTTCCCGCAGGGCCGTCGATTGTGACAATCACTTTCGGGGCGTTGACGGGCATGGTCAGTCCGCGTCGATCGCCGCCTGCAACACTTCCGCTGCACGGGCGATGTCTTCCGCAGGAGACCCCGTCCCCAGATAGTCAATAACCAAATTGCTTTGATAGCCGACAGCCTTCGCAGCCATGACGCCCGCAGCAAGATCAAGCCCCCGATGCGCTCCCCCTCTTTTGAATCCCTCACACCGCAGATGTACCGCGCCGGCATAAGGCGCCAAATGTCGGATGTGTTCGATCGCATCGTCGGTGCAATCCGGATCGCCGTAGGTGGGCATCGCGCCAATGCGAAAACCGCCCACCTGCTTGATGAATTCTGACAAACGTTCCCCAGCCTGAAGCACACCTCCACCGGGTGCGATCAACAGATTGAGTTCCAGTCGCTCAATCGTCAACATGGCGGCCTGCACTGCCTGGACCGCCCCGACGAACAACGCTTCTTCGTCCGAAGACAGTCCCACCGAAATCGCCAAAGAGTTACATCCAAGTCGGTGAGCAGCGTGCGCGAGACGTTCGAGCCGATCCCTGGCTTCCTCACCAGTTTCTCCTGGTGCGCTGATCGCCAAGGGGGTCCGCTCCACAAGAAGCAGACACGGGCAGCCCGTCTGATCCGCACGACGCCTGAGATCATCCATTTCCGCAACGGACCATCCCGCCAACATCTCCACATCGAGACTCAGGCCACGCAGCCCCAGATCATCCCGAACATAAGCAGGCGCATCCAGGAGTGTGCGGGGAGGGTCTGCTGCGGGATCCAGAAGGGATTGCAGCGATCGGGACGTCAGAGAGATGAGAAGCGTCATGATGTCCGTGGTAGAAACCGTTGAATCGAGTGCCTGCCGCCTCCCCACGCAGGTACGTGGGTGGACTGAGGATATCCGATGCGGCGGCTCAACGGCCTCCGGGCAGCGAGACGGATACCATGCGGCCCCGGCCTCAGATACCGCCGGCATAGGAGCCACTTGAATGTCCAGCCCAGCGAACTGTCGGTTCAGCGAAAGCCACGAATGGTTTCGGACCGAGGGAGACACCGTCACCATCGGCATCACACCGCATGCCGCTGCCGAGTTGACCGATGTGACATATGTCGAAATGCGGCCTGCGGGTACAACGATTGAAGTTGGCGATGCCGTTGGAGAAGTCGAATCGGTGAAGACGACCAGTGATGTCTACTCCGCGATCGCGGGTGAAATCGTTGAAGTCAACGATAAAGCCGTGGCTGAACCCGCCTTGCTCAACAGCGATCCTCTCGGCGATGGGTGGCTGGTACGGATCCGCACCACGGACGCCGGACCGTTGGAAGGATTGATGGACTCGGCCAGTTATGACGAGAAGTACGGCCAGTGACCCCATGAGGAGGGTCGTATGGGCAATGGCTTCCAACTGAAGTCCGAGTTTCAGCCCACGGGCGATCAACCCGGCGCGATCGATCAACTGTGCGAAGGCGTCGACAGCGGTAAGCGCGCTCAGGTTCTGCTCGGCGCCACAGGCACGGGCAAAACCTTCACGATGGCCAACGTGATTGCACGGACTCAGAAACCCACGATTGTCATCAGCCACAACAAGACGCTTGCAGCGCAGCTCTACGAAGAATTCAAATCGCTCTTCCCAGATTCCGCTGTCTGTTACTTCGTCAGTTACTACGACTACTTTCAGCCGGAAGCCTATATCCCCCAACGTGACATCTATATCGAGAAGGATGCGTCCCGCAATGACGATCTGGATCGACTCAGGCTCTCGGCAACGAGTCATCTACTCTCCAGAGACGATGTCATTGTGGTTTCCAGCGTTTCATGCATCTACGGTTTGGGCTCACCCGAAGCATGGCAGAACCGACTTCTGTCCCTGCAACTCGGACAGAACATCGATCGTCGTGAGCTACTGCTTGCACTGACGGAAATGCAGTACAACCGCACTGAGATCGAATTCGAGCGTGGCAAGTTCCGAGTTCGAGGCGATGTCGTCGAGATCTTCCCGGCCTATGAACAATTTGCTATGAGAATCGAAACGTTCGGCGATGAGATCGAAGCGCTCTCACTGATTCACCCCGTCTCTGGAGAAACGCTCGCGAAGGAGACGCAACTGTTCATCTTCCCTGCTGTCCATTACGTGCTGCCGGAAGATCGACTCAAACAGGCCATCGAGGACATTCAAGAAGAATGCAACGCTCAGGTCTTGAATCTCAAGTCTGAAGGCAAACTCCTCGAAGCGCAGCGTCTCATGTCACGCACACGCTACGACTTGGAAATGCTTGCAGAAATCGGTTACTGCTCAGGTGTCGAGAATTATGCCCGGCATCTGGAAGGTCGACCCCCCGGATCACGCCCCTCAACATTGTTGGACTACTTCAGTCATGTCCCGGGAAGAGATCCGGATGACTGGCTGGTCTTCATCGATGAATCCCACGTCACGGTGCCTCAGATTCGGGCGATGCACAACGGAGACCGCGCCCGCAAGCAGGTCCTTGTGGATCACGGTTTCAGATTGCCCAGTGCCTTGGACAACCGCCCCTTGCGCTTTGAAGAATTCGAAGCGATTTCTCCTCAGATCATCCATGTATCCGCCACACCCGGCGACTGGGAACTCGAGCAGACTGGTGGCAAGCCTGTTGAACAGGTCATTCGGCCCACAGGCCTGCTCGATCCGGTCCTAGAGGTGCGACCCGCAGAGGGGCAGGTCCCCGACTTCATCAGCACATGCCGTGAGGTCGCTGATGCAGGCAACCGTGTTCTGGCCACCGTCCTCACCAAACGCATGGCGGAAGATCTGACACGTTTCCTCGATGAACGTGGCCTTCGGGTCAGATATCTGCACAGCGATATCGACACGCTGGACCGGCTTGCCATTCTGAAATCACTCCGTGAAGGTGACTTCGATGTACTCATCGGTGTCAATCTGCTGCGAGAAGGACTCGATTTGCCCGAAGTCACGCTCGTGTGCATTCTGGATGCGGACAAGGAGGGCTTTCTTCGCAGCCGGACAAGCCTGATTCAGACCATCGGACGCGCCGCTCGAAACGTCGACGCCCGATGCATCCTCTACGGAGACGTGGTCACTGCATCGATGCAGGCGGCAATCGATGAAACGAATCGCCGACGAACGGTGCAGCAAGAATGGAATGAGACACACGGAGTCACCCCCACCACTGTGCAACGTGCCGTTCGCCGGGGCATTGAACAAGAGCTGCAGGCGCGACGCACTGCCAGAGAGGCCATCGCCGAGACATCCGAATCCATGGATATCGATCGTGATGAACTGATCGAGGCCTTGGAGCGTGACATGTTGGAAGCGGCAGATGCACTTGAATTCGAACGGGCCGCCGATCTACGAGATCGACTCACGGCGATCCGCAGTGGCGAAAACGATCCAGGTCAACAGAAACCTCAGCGGGAACCCGGCACACCCGGAGGGCGACGTCGGCGAACCGGCAAGCGGCGCTGAACCTCCGTTCATCGCGTGAGTGCGTTACGCTTCGGAGATATGGCTTCCCCTCCCCCCTCATGTCCGTCCAAATGCTCCATTCTTCTCGTCGGTGGCGGCGGGCGGGAACACGCGATCGCCTGGAAACTCCGCCAGTCACCGCGATGCGGAACACTCTGGTTGACGGACCCCGGCAATGCGGGTTTGTCCAAACTCGGCAAACCATGTCCACACAAATGGGAAGCCGGAAATACGTTTCACCTTCGCAACTGGTGTGAGAAGGAAGGCATTGATCTGATCGTCGTCGGACCAGAAGTCCCCCTCGCCGAAGGCATCACGGATGCGTTGCAAACACCCACACGTCATGTCTTCGGACCGAGTCGTGCCGGCGCGCGACTTGAAGCGGATAAGGCATTTGCCAAGGAGATCATGCGACAGGCCGCCATCCCGACGGCGGAAAGCAAGATCCTGACTTCTGCAAACGCTGCCCGCCGATGGATCATGCGCGGTCTGAAAGTCGATCTTGCGGATGAGGATGCCCCGGAAGATGCGGCTGATCTGCTGCGCTGGCTCGAGTCGACAGATGATCGTGGCGAGAGGGCCATGCCTGAAATTCCCGCATCGATTCGCAAGATGCTTGCAGAACGCGCCGAGCCTGTTGTTGTCAAAGCCAGTGGTCTGGCAGCCGGGAAAGGTGTTGTGGTCTGCGCAACCTCGCTCGAAGCACTTGACGCAGTTCAGTCGATCATGGTTGATCGCATCTATGGCGACGCCGGCGACTGTCTGATCATCGAAGAGTTTCTTTCTGGACAAGAAGTCAGCATTCTTGCGCTGGTGGATGGACGCACCATGTGGATTCTGGATCCATGTCAGGATCACAAGCAGGTCGGAGAAGGCGATGTCGGCCCCAATACCGGCGGCATGGGCGCCTATTGCCCGACGCCACTGGTCGATGAAGCCCTGCTTGAAACAATTGAGCGCACGATTCTTCTTCCCATGCTCGATGCCTTGCGACGCGCCGATGTCGACTACCGCGGCGTGCTCTATGCGGGCCTGATGCTCACACCGAGCGGCCCGAAAGTGCTGGAGTTCAACTGCCGCTTCGGTGACCCGGAGTGTCAGCCTCTGATGACGCGCCTTCAGGGCGATCTGGTCGACATCCTCTGGCGAACAAGCGTCGGAACCCTTGTTGATGCTGATATCTCCTTCGACTCCAGAGCGGCTTGCTGCGTTGTGGTGTGCAACGAGGGATATCCCGGTCCGATCGAAAAGGGCCGTCCCATTTCGGGCATCGCAGAACTCGACAGCGATGATCTCCAGGTCTTTCATGCGGGTTCAACGATTGATCACAATGGCCAGCTCGTGGCGACAGGTGGCCGTGTCTTGGGCATCACCGCGCTTGCCGACTCACTCGAAGCAGCACGCACAAAAGCGAATGCCGCCTGTGAAGCAGTCGATCTGCCAGGCTGCTTCTTCCGGCGCGACATTGGGTGCCGTATCGCATCCCCGCCACTCATCCGCGAAGGATGACGCTCACACGCCTGTGACACTCAGCGCAACGACCAACATCACAGCGGCGTAGGCTGCCACCACCACCGGTGTCAGCACAAGAAGCGTCCGCGCTCCTAGCGTGCGGAGCAAACGTGATGCGCTGACAGCGTCCTCTGAAAGCGCAGGTGTTGGCGTCCGCGCTTCTCGCGGAAGCAACATCAAGCCGGTGACGGCGCACACAATCCACACCAGCGGCCAGATCCAGAGGCCCATTGAAAGACCCCCGCCCCCCCCGCGCCGCCAACCCCATACCAGCATGCCCTCGGCAAGCATTGCAAAGACCACGCTCATCCAGAAAAGGCGTCGGTTCACCTAAGGTTTCCAGAGAAGAAGCATCCTGTGAAGATCCCCCGCATCCACAAGACCGCTGCCATCCAGATCGGCGGTCGGATCGGGGTAACCCCAGGATCGCAACAGGATCAACAGATCGGATGTCCCGACCCTGCCATCGCCATCCAGATCACCCGCTGTCCGGGGCGGGAGCGCCCCGCGAGTGACCTGCCCCAACCAGACGCCGTCTCGTGAAGTGCAGCGTTCCGGATTGGCGGCAATGAATGTGTTGGTGTAAATGGCATCCGGACAATCGTCGTCATTCGTATCCCGTTGCCACGTGACTTCACATCGACCTGGTGCGCAGAAGTCAAGCGGCGCACAGCCTTCCCAGCCTGGATCTCCCGGACAATCGTCGCCGCACAGGCCGGAACTGCACCAGGTCCCCGCAAGCGAGGTGCATTGCGCTTGTGTCAGATCGACGCAAACTTCTCCATAACGATCATTGTCATAGCAGCAAGCCCCGAGTGGATCGGGTTCATTCCCCTGCTGCGCGCAGAACGGGTGATAGGGGTTGTGAGACTTCAGAATCGGGAAGCCGCCCGAAAGGATGCAGTCATTCTCCGCAACGGCAGAAATGCATTCGAACTCGTAGCAGCAGGCGCCGAGCGGACCACCCATACCTGAACCCACATCCGGAATACTTTCATTGCACGTCTGCACATCGGCGTACCACGTGCCGAGCAGGCTCAACTCGCACAAGGACTGGCTCACATCGGCGGAGCAAACACCGATCCCTGCATAGTCGACCGAACACACACCCTGAGAGTCAGCCTGTCCGCAAGTACTGCAGTCGGCTCCATTCCCGAGGAAGACGCCAGAGATCAGATCACAGACTTCTCTGGTGAAATTCTCGCAGCACACGCCGGTCTGTGGCAAACAGCAACCCCCGATGGCATCTGCATCACAGGGCAGATCGGCGCATGTGGCATGTGGAGTGAATGCGATGGTGTCGGTGCCATCGTTCCAGATCGCCAAGCAATCCTCAAACGACACGCCGTCGGTACACACAACCTCCAGAGGCTCTAAATTCGTCGCGCAGCAAGCGCCCAGCGGCGTGCAGGGCACATCCTCGCACCGACCCCGAATCGACCACGAAGTGGATACCACCGTCGGATGGCCGGCGAGTTCCTCGCAATCGAGCCTGCGCAGGTTCGTGCAGTACTGGAGTTGTGCACCAGCAGGCGCCTGATCCAACGCAAGGACGCAACAGGCCCCGATGGTTTGGCTCGGATCTGGCGGCTCGATCACGACCGGAGCCCCTCTCGGATAGTTGGTGAAATCAAGATCGCAAACGGGGTACTCGCATGGCGAATCCCAGAGTGGCTGCGGAGGGCCATCCACATAGAGCCAATCCGGATCGGCGCTGCACCACTGAGTGCCATCGAAGAAGTCCATCACGCCGTGCACATTCTCTCTGCCCCAGGTCAACATCTTGCCACCCAGTTCCAGACATTCTTCACAGGTCAGCAGAGCGCAGGCCGGGCCAGCGTCGTCTGGTCGCTCATAACAACATGGTGCTGTGCGCCGGCACCAATCACGATCGTCGCAAGTCGTGCCATTGCCCATGAAGAAACCAGCGCGAGAAGTGTCATAAGTCCACTCCCACCGGTAGTTCGGATTGGATAGGCCGGGACATGTCAAAGGGTCGGGCGCGACCCATTCCCAGGCCCATCCCATGGCAGCGCAGTCATAGGGCGTCGTAATGACGCAAAGTCCATCGAGGCAGCAGGCGCCTTCGGCACTGATCGTATCGACGTCCACACAGAAATTGCCTGCAATCCACTCCGCATCCACGCCAGGCAGATCGTCTGATTCTTCCAGACACTGAATCAGCAATTCACCTTCGGAAGGCAAATAGAAGTTGTCGGGCGCATCACAATCCCCATCGATGGGGCCAACAGGGTCTTCACCGGCCCAGACAAAGGGTTGTACAGGGCCGCATTCACCGGGACCACCAAAGGGATGCGCGTCATAGAAAATGGCGCAGGGGTTGCCGTCGCTGCAGTCGCCGTACAGACTCGCCCCCGCTTCACGCACCCCCCAGATGCGCCAGAACGCCTCATTCGGTGCTGTCGACAATGGATCGATGAGATCCAGTTCGACGGCTGTCCAACTCAGACTGTTGAGTTGACTGGCCACCGAGAAGCCATCGAGCGCGATGACATCAGGCGCGCCGGCGACAGGCGGCGTCGGTGGAATCGTGGGTTCAGTCACGCTCTGCGGCGGATAATTCGGCAGATCCACGATGGATCGCGTCCCTCCCGCGCAAACGCTTTCCGTGATTCGAACCAGACCCGTATCTGTTTCCGGCAACCACAGTGGATCGGGATTGTCCGGGTCAGGCGAGTCGGGATCGGGGACAAAGGGAGGATCGGTAGATACTTCGTAATAAAAGAAATCGATACCGCAGAATTCAGGCGGCGGGATGTACTCGACCACGAGTTGCCCCGGATTGTTTGGATCGGGAACGATGTCAATCGTCCCACCCATGACCGTCGTCGCTGGCAGCGCTGTTTGTGGATACGACCACCATGGCGAGACTTGTGGGTCAAGATCCGGCGCATCTGGCTCGATCCGCGACAAGAACAGAGGAAACTCCGGCCAAGGATCCGTGTTGGGGTCAAACGTGTCTGGATCCCAAGTGCTCGGGTCAAAGACATTCTGATCCGTACAGCCGGGCGCAAGATCATTGGCAACTGCATCCAGATAATGAACTGCTGCTGCCGCTTGGATATAGAAGTCATCGACGGCATAGGGAGCCGTCGGTGCCTGAGCGTCCAGACTGCCCACTCCGCTTTCACAAGTCATGGTCGCAAAGCGCGCATAGATACGCGCCGCGATTTCAGAACGGAAGCGCAGTTGCATATTGGCGGACTCGCCCGGACAAGTCATGCAGTAGCTCATGAGCGTGGGCGGCATGCTCACTGCATTCTGCGGCGTGATCGCAAAGTCGCGGAGTCCCGCGTAGTAGTAACTGTGAAGACAGTCAGAAGTGAGACTCACGTCCAGGCATGGTGGACCAATGCAGTCGTCAAGACCATAAGCATTGGTCGGATCCACGCCGAATGCCAAGACCATCGCGCGGGTTGCCGCAACCAGATCCCAGTTGGCATTGCCTTGATCAAAGGGCGTGCCCGGCCAGGGGAAGGACCCGTGCGCAGCGGCAACGGCATAAGGCGAATCGCTGTCAGTGCACATGACACGGGTTGTTCCTGCATCCGCAATCTGCGGAACAATCCCCCACTCCTGATACACATAGGGGTCTGGTGCAGTCAGGGGCAAGGCCCAGTAGGGCCGCTCGAAGGGGTAGCCGGACATCAACAGAACAAGATTAGAACTGTCACGCACCTCGTAAAGCGGGTGCAACGGGTCAGCAGCAATCCGGTTCCACTCGTCATTCATGAGCCCCCACATGTCTGCAATGGTGAAGGGCGTCGCGTCCTCATCATCAAGAACGATCGAGTTGTTGCCGGGACAGGGTGTGCCGTCGGCATCCCAACACGAACTGCCAGGGCCCAGCCAGGTTGTCGAATTGCCATGAACGACTTCCTGGTCCTCACACCATTGCTCGGTGCGACGCTCCCAGCACTCGTTGAGATCCTCGATACAGCATGCACCACGAAGGAGGTAGTCCATGCCACCTCCCAAATCAGGTGAACCCGGGATGTATTGATCATGTGGGATCTCGCCACGCAGCACCACATCGCCGATCTGGAAGGACACGAGGGCATCCCGCTCCAGAATCGAATTGATTGATGCCATCAACAACGTGACATAGGTGCCTGCGGCGCTGGCATCGCCATCAAACCGTTCCAGAAACCACCAATCCGTATCAACCGCGATGCGTGGCTCCTGACACTCCAGTTGGATGGGCGGCGCGACGCCCCCAGTTTCAAGTTGCATGGATGCGGGACAGACCGAGTCACCCTCAAGCGTGCTGATGCAGGGATAGCACTCCGCCACAAAGTAGCCCGGTGAACCGGTCCCATTGAAGACATCCGCCAGGATGTCCGCGTCCTCGCAAATGGCTTGAGGAAGGAATTGACAGGTCACTTGCAGGAACAGGTCATAAATCGGGTCATCGGGATCGGCAATGTCCTCACACAGAATCGATTGCTCCATGCAGCAAGCGCCGCTGGGTTTCGAGCAGATGTCCGGATCGAGCGCAATGATTGTGTCTGCGCTGACAAAATTGTCTGTTGGCATCTTCTCGGGCGCGGCCAGATCTTCACCGATGCAGATAGCGGGCGGCGCAACAAAGCGGCCCCCTTGCTGCGCGCAGACGCACGCTTCGAGTTGCAGGACTTCCTCGATGCCATCCACACTCAGGCAGCAAGCGCCTGTCCAGTTGCCAAAGCTGGGGTCTTCGGGTTCAGCCTCCGGATCGGTTTCGAAGCAGGTCCAAGACCCCCCGCAACCCACTTCGGGCCCGAGCCAACACGGTGGCAGATTGCCCGCAGCAAAGTCAATGGGTGGTCCATCCCAGGTGTTTCCACAGAAGGTGTCTTTGGCGTCGCTGCAAAATCCGCTGCAAACTTCGGCGGTCAACAGGAGGCACATACCAGGCATGACACAACATGCGCCAAGTTGGTACTCCGGATCGACATCATCCTCATCGCGTGTCAGCAGGTCGAGCATCTGGGGCAGACGACGAATGCCGCTAACTTCCAGAAAGCGCTCTCGAATCTCGCTTCCAGGTGTTTGTAATTCCCTGAGAACGGTGGCGTGGTCACCGATGGGAACAAAGGGATTCGCCTGCTTCTCAAGCCGGGAAAGATCCACGCTGACACCGGGCGCTGGCACATCGAGACCGCCGCGGTCTTTGCCCACACGGTAGAACAGCGTGCCGCCCCCATCGGGTGGTGTCGCAAGCAGGTGCAGGCCTTCGGCCGTTTCAATCCAGCCCTGCGCCTGACCATCCGCGATCCCTAGAAAGACGGTACTGCCCGGCACGTCTTCGACCGAGCCTGCCAGCAAAAGTACCGGTGCCGCAGCGACGTGTTCCAGAATGGGGCCGTTGGCATCTTCACCGGTGTAGTACCAGATGGCATTCACCGGGTTCTCAACCGGCCGCAAGCGGAGGGTCACATCATCCCCATCCGGCATGGGCATGCCGGTCAAGCGGACCGACTTCGCATTCCAGAGCGGCGCGACTTCTGAGAAATCCAGTTCGATCGGGATCGCGCCTGCAGGTGCCAGCGCAATATCAATGGCTTTTGTAGAGCGTTTCAGTGGCGAGATGGCTTCGGTCGTTAGCGGTGCTGCAGAAACACTCGCAGCAAAGGTCAACGCCCATGCCACGACAAGTTTGTGCTTGAACCACCGATCCGATGTCACGGCTGTGAACCTCCAGGGCGACGGCGGCGCACGCGCTCGCCGCCACCATCAACAATCCGACCCAAGATGTCTAGGCCGGCCAGACGTCACCCAACCCTCCCAATGCGTCCCTCGCCTTGGCCCGCAGGTGGATGACGACAGTTCCCCCGACCCCTGATTTCCACACTAGAAGAGCCTACCAGCGGATTTTGGGGTGGTCAACGCCGCATTGAGGGAACTGACACGATCGCGCAGGCCCAAGCCTCACAGGGCGATAGGAGAGACTTCAACGGTCGATGCTTCTGCCCTGAGGATGCTTTGGGGAGGCACCTCAACCCAGTGTTGATCACAACCATCCAGTGGCTCAGAGACGACCATGGTGGCACTGGATTCGATGACACCTGCCCGGGCAGACGCGTGATCGAGCGCCGCCTGCGAAGCGGAGTGATAGAGCGATGGCCCATCACCGCCGTCGCTCTGCCAACGCGCCGCCCAAAGTGTCTGCCCATCACTGGTGGCAATGGTCATGCGGAAGGGATCATCGATGCGATGTTGGCTTCTGGCAGATTCCACCTGCGCAATCATGCGTGCGATGGCCCCAGCGGGATCGTCCTCCAGACCTTCACTGAGACAAAGCCCAAACATGGCCTCGCTGTCGGTGCAGCCCTGCTGCTGCGCAAACACTTCCGGATCGGTAGCTGCAGCGAGTTGGTGCCGCATGTGGGAGAAACCGCCGATGATGCCATTGTGCTGAAAGAGCCACTTTCCGCGCCTGAAGGGATGACAGTTCGTGCGGGAAACAGTGCTGGTCGCAGCGCGAATGTGCGCCATAAAGAGCGATGAGGACACGTGAGAGGCGAGGCTCACAAGATTCTCATCATTCCAAGCGGGGCGCGTCTCGTGATAGACCCCTGGTGCGTCAACACCGGCGCGGTACCACCCCACCCCGAACCCGTCTGCATTGACTTCGAAGGTGGCTTCGAGGGCATGTCGTGACTGGGCCAGTAGCGATTGCGTGGGCCGCACAAGCACCTCGGCAAGGACGAGATCGGGTCCTGTGTATGCAATCCATCTGCACATGGGGGCACGGTACACCGTCGACGTCAGCCACAGCAAGTCGAGCATTGTTCAATATTCAAACGAATGCAAGTTGTTGAATATCGAAAATAATCAGCCAATCAAACTGTGATGTTTCCGGCCAGAAGTCACACAACTTGAGAATGCGTTTAATCATTTGAATCTTGATTTAATCAAGCCCTTGTCTCTCTTGTGAAACAACGCTGCGTTTTCGCATTTGATCATTCATTTCGGGTGCATCATCGATAAGTTAAATCAAGTGATGTCACGCATCGGAGCCCGAAGCTCATGGAGGAAGGACGGGATGGACAACTCAACGACACTTCTGACTGCAATGGAAGCGGCAGTGCTATCTGGGCAGACGGAGATTTAGCAGATGATTGACATGACCAACAGGAGATCGCGGCTCGAGCGACTGATCGAACTAGCGCAGGTGTATCGCAACTGGTCGCGGCGCGAACTTGCTGATGCCCTAGGACGAGATGCCACCAAACTGGTACCTGCGAGTGGGAATCCCAAACTTGATCTCATCATTGAACTCGCAGATGTGCTCGATTGGTCAGTCGGCGATGTGACGGATTGCCTATGGCAGGGATTCACGCTGGAAGAAGAACACGCTTCGCTTGGCAGTTTCAGTGAGTTTGACAGGCAAGCCGGCGAAGCCCATCGCCGAGGCGCGTACAGAGAAATGATTCGCTTGGCAGGCAAGGCTCGTGCTGCTGCAGGCAATCCTGAGGAACGGGCTCTGGCATGCAATCGGGAACTCGGTGGCTGGGATGGCCTGGGGCGGTACACACGCAGTCTGGATATTGCC
>JAKVBW010000057.1 GCA_022446945.1 Phycisphaerales bacterium
TCAGCGATGTACCAAGTCGAGGGAGGAGAAATCCACTCACGCGCGTGCTGGCATCCATTGAACAACACACCGGGCTTTTCTGATCCATCAACATTGATGACAACACCACGGATGTCCCGTCCTTCATGGCTCTGGCCCAGAATCACCCCAGTGGCAATGTCACTGTTGTTCGCAAGAAACACGTCCATGCGATCTTGATACTCGGCATATGTTCTGTAATCCAGATAGAAACCGTCGAGACCACGCGAAGCTGCCCTGGCCGCACGACGCTCGGCGTTCCGCGAAGTTTGATGAGCTGCAAGATCGGCGATCAATGTCGTATAGGTAAGGCCGAGTCCATCAAGAAGACTTCGATCGCTCTGGTCGACAACCCAGGGGCCACGACCGGGTGCGGGCCTGCAAGCAAGCCCATCAATCCCGCTTCGGAGCAGAATGTCCACGACTTCCTCATCTGGAACGTCTACTTCCACAATCTGCAAGCCAGCGAGATCGGCCGGATCGGGCATTGGCACCGCGATGGCCATTGAGGTGATGGATAGCAGTCCCACAGTGCTGATCGTGTACACGCGCATGCTCCTCGTTCGCCAAACCCCCACCACACCACAATATCCAAGTATGGCTGATTTCATGGCCGTCGCAAGCCTAGATCCTTCTCTTCCGCCCTCATTCCTCAGCGGACACGACAGGCAAGTGCTCCCATCGGGTCCCAGGGCGGTAACACTGTGGGAGGCTCACTCAAGGCCGATTGCAACTCCGATGGCAGCCGATCACGGTGTGCGGCAATCTCGAAGACATACTCGTCGAACCAGTTGTCATTCATGAGTTGGAAGCCCTTCCGACCGACGCCATCCTCCCCCCATGAGTTTTCAACACGCCAACGACGCGGCACGCCTTCCAGAACATCTACACCCGTAAACAGCATCGCATGGGTCATGGCCGTGTGGTGAAGATGCAGACGATCCGTCTTGGTCATGCCTTCAGCCTCGCCGTACAAACCGTCGAAATCAAACAGATTTGCATCCCAGATTCCCACCTGACGCTGGAACTGCTTGCCCACATCGCATCCGAACCACACAGGATCACCGGATTCGAGTGTCTCCACAGCTGCGCGCTTCATCGTGTCCGTATCGACGTTGAGATACACCACTTCCGCACCGCCGACGATGTTGCCGAGATACTCAACGGTATATGTCTTGCCAAATGGGTGCTCAGGTCGCGGATCATGCACCAGACAAACATAGTCCGCCATTGACTGGTCGACATAACGCTCTGCAAACTGAACGGGAGTCATCTCGCCCTCACGATGGAAGGCGCGATCCTTGTCGTTGTATTGCCACATGAATGAAGATGGCGGCTCGCCGAGATGTGTGCAAAGAACTCGCCAGATGGTCGCGAGTTGACCATCCTTCATCTCGCGAGCATCTTCCACACTCGCGCCCCCCTCGATCGATTGACGAAGATCACCAGCAAATCGACGGAGGAATCCTTTCAGAACAGCGTTCATCCGCGCAGTATTCGATGAAGACTGCGTTTCAGGCATTAGATCCTTGGGGACTAAACCGTGTCGATTCACGAGATTGATGAACATGTTCCACTGCCCGCCATCATCGATCGGGTAGTCGAGGAGGAATGCCACTCGGCGATCATCCAGATCACGGGAAGCGGTCTCGATGATGCACTCAAGAAACCAGTTGGCCCGTTCGAACTTGTCCCAGAACAGCGTGTAATTCTGACTGAACTCGAACTTCTTCACACTGAGTCGCTTCATCACACTTGCCCTGAATAGATTCAGCGCAGCGAACATCCAGCATCGTCCGGATTTCTTCTGATTTGTTACCGCCCAATCATCGAGCCAGGTACTGAAGGTCCAGTCAGCATTCGATACAACATCGCGATCGAGCGCCGCCTCGTCGGCGCCGACTTTTGTCACAGCATTGCGTGCGAGTCTGTAGGACGGATCACCGCGAAGTGATGATCTTAGTGATGTGATGTGTTCCGGCGAAACTTCGCCTGTCGTTTGAAGTGTAGTTGTCATGTACAGAATAGTAGCGGCCAATACAACAATGGCCAGCACTGCATGTCATAAGCGCACAGCACGGGGCCGAGTCAAAAACTCGGCCCCGTACCACCCCGGCCAACTGAGCGGAGGAGAATGCTCAGTTGTTGTTGTCGTCGCGGACTTCGTATTCAGCGTCGATGACATCATCGCCATTCTTGCAGGACTCATCGCCGCAGCATTCACCATCTTCACCGGCAGCTGCAGACTCTTCTGAGGCTGCGGCCTCATATGCCGCTTTGCCAAGTTCCTGTGCAGCGGTGTTCGCCTGATTAAGCGCTGCTTCAATGGCTGCCTTGTCATCGCCCTTGACCTTTTCTTCAAGGTTGCTCAGGGCAGACTCGATGTTTCCACGTGCCTCGGCACTGACCTTGTCGCCGTGCTCCTCAAGTTGCTTACGCGTGGCATAAACGACCTGCTCGGCCTGGTTTTTCATCTCGATCAGTTCGCGTTTGGCCTTGTCTTCAGCAGCATGTGATTCTGCATCGGACTTCATCTTTTCGATTTCATCCTTGGACATGCCACTGGAACCTGTGATCTCGATGTTCTGGCTCTTGCCTGTGGCCTTATCTGTTGCAGAAACCTTGAGAATGCCGTTTGCGTCGATTGCAAACTCCACTTCAATTTGGGGCATGCCACGCGGTGCAGAGGGAATGTCGGTGAGATCGAACTTGCCAAGCGTCCTGTTGTCGGCCGCCATTTCACGTTCGCCCTGCAGCACCTGAATGGTGACACTCGTCTGGTTGTCTGTCGCGGTGGAGAAAGTCTCCTTGCGAGAAGTCGGGATAGTGGTGTTCTTTTCAATGAGTCGCGTCATCAGACCACCAAGTGTCTCGACGCCCAAACTCAACGGTGTGACATCAAGCAGGAGGACGTCCTTGACATCGCCCTGCAACACACCACCCTGAATCGCCGCACCGATGGCAACGACCTCGTCAGGATTGATGGACTTGTCGAGTTCAGCCGTGCCAAAGAGTGATTTGGCAATTTCCTGCACCTTAGGGATGCGGGTTGAACCGCCAACCATGACAACATCACTGACATCACCGGATCCAAGTCCAGCATCCTTCAGCGCTGTTCGACACGGTCCCTCCAGTCGCGTAAAGAGTGCTGCAGCGAGTTCTTCGAACTTCGCGCGTGTGACCGTGACCTGGAGGTGCTTTGGCCCGTTCTGATCTGCAGTAATGAAGGGTAGATTGACATTCGTCTCGAGTTGCTGTGAGAGTTCACACTTGGCCTTCTCAGCTGCTTCCTTCAGTCGCTGCAGAGCCATTGCATCGTTACGAATGTCGATCCCCTCGGTCTTGCGGAATTCTTCCGCGAGATAATCAATGATGATTTGATCGAAGTCGTCACCGCCAAGGTGGCCATCGCCACTGGTCGACAGTACTTCGAAGACACCATCACCGATGTCGAGTATGGAAACATCGAAGGTGCCACCACCAAGATCGAACACAACAATCTTCGTGTTGGTCTTTTTCTCGAGTCCATAGGCCAGTGCAGCAGCGGTCGGCTCATTGATGATCCGCTCGACCTTCAAGCCTGCAATCTCGCCCGCATCCTTGGTGGCCTGACGCTGTGAATCGTTGAAGTAAGCCGGAACGGTGATCACAGCGCTTTCGACTGCCTCTCCGAGATACTCCTCAGCGATTCGTTTGAACTCTCGCAAAAGCATCGCGGAAACTTCCGGTGGCGTGTACTCCTTAGAGTCAGCGCCCACCTTCACCTTCACAAGTTCGTCCGCGCCGCCTGTGACCTCGTAGGGAACAAGTTTTTCTTCGCTTTGAACCTCGTTGTGACGTCGGCCCATAAAGCGTTTGATGGAAAAGACGGTGTTCTTGGGATTGGTCACCTGTTGGTGCCGCGCAGGCTCGCCGACAAGCCGATCGCCCTTGTCTGTAAATGCGATCACGCTCGGCGTGGTGCGGTTACCTGCAGAATTGATGAGAACTTTCGGCTGATCGCCTTCCATCACGGCAACACATGAATTGGTGGTGCCGAGATCGATTCCGATGATTTTTGACATAGGTGTATTCCTTCCTGGGCAGCTGGCTGCTGCCAGCAGCCCCTCTCATCACCAGCAAACTGAGGATGAGATGCAATCATGTAGAGCAAGTGGCGTGCCTAAATTTCAGCAGATTTGCAGGCCCATTCCCCCATTCCTGCCCGCCTAGCCCAGTGCCTAGGGCCCATATGACTGCCAGATTGGCTGCACACAAGGTCTGCAGCCCCTCAAGACAGAAAAGCCGCTTCACGGCGTCAAAATGGGGCGTGAAGCGTCTGGACGCTTCGTTTGAAGCCAGACAAGGCCAATGCCGACGACCTCAGGGCGTGCCGCATCGATCACTCTCAGGAACTGATTAAGTCCTTGTGGCTCACCGGGTTGGCATCAGTGATCGAGATCATCCTTTTCACGGATAAAAAACGCTTTTTCCCCATTGTCAGGGCCACAGAGTTCGGTACAGTGCTGGGCGGAAGGCTTCGGCTCTGGTGCCCACAAAGAGAGGGCTGCCCCGAAGTTAGGAGTGAAATGCGGCTCGTGGGCGTGGAACCCCCCGAGCAGAAACGCGAGGAGAGGGACCATGCGAATCAACACGATTATCGCGGCCACCACAATGCTGGGCTTTGGCACTGTTGCCTTGGGTGACGTGCTCTACAGCAACGGTTTCGAGAACACCGATGCCCTAGGTGGAAAGTATTACGACACAGGCGACGCCAATGTTGCCCACGACCTCATCAACAACGAAGGTGAGGCATGGGTAGACGTCGATGGCATGGACGCTGGTTACATTCCGTTTGACCCCGCAAATGTTGGCCTGACCGACGGCGACTATGTCGGCGTGACGACCTACTCGCCGGGCGGAAGCGGAACTTACGAGGGCGACCAGCACTATCAGATGTCCGACACCGACGGCATCATGACCCTGACCTCCGCGGTCTTTGACACGGCCAACTTCGTGACGATGGCAATCTTCATTGCCAGCACCGGTTATGAAGATTCGGACTGGATCACGATCACCATGGGTGATGTGGAACTGTTCAACATTGGCGGCACTGACGATGGTGGGCTCGCGATGGAAGAGGCGGCTGGCGCCTGGTTCCTCGTGTCCGGCGTTGTTGACGGAGGCGCCTTGGAGATTTCATTTGCCAGTAACTCCGGCTCAGAAGCTCTCTACATTGATGCAATCTACATCGAGGGCGCAGCTATCCCTGCTCCAGCAGCCCTTGCTCTCTTCGGCCTCGCGGGCTTCGCCCGGCGACGACGCCGCTGATTCGCTCCTTTCCACTTGATCTACATCAGGGCCACAGTCAACTGACTGTGGCCCTGTCTTTTTTGCCTTGACCAGATTGCAGACCGCGATCCCTACGAACTCAGTGGGACGCCAGGTCCCCAGAAGGTACGCCTGTGGGTTCCCAGCCAGGAGGCGCCATTTCAAAGGTCTCGAATTCAAAGCCAGGCGAGACGATGCAACAGACAAGCGTCCAATCGCCTTCTGATCTCGCTGATTGCCATGCATGGGCGGGCACGACGGCTTGGGGCGCGTGCGCCATCCCAATGAGATGCTCACTGGACTGGTCCTGATCATGAACCGAAAGGGTGAGAGGATCACCGCCCTGATAGATCCAGATTTCCTCACCATCAGTGCGATGCCAGCGGCTTGGGTCCCCGCCTGGCAGAAGAAAGAGGATGCCAGTGGCCAACGCTCGGCCACTGGGCAGAGTGGCCTCAGACCGCCATGTCTCACGGTAGAAACCGCCTTCAGGATGAGGCTGAAGTGCCAGACGCGTGACGACCTGTTCAACCGTGTCCATGCGCTCGCACTCTACTCTCGACGAGACTGTCGTGGCGGGATCCATATGGCTGATTTGAATCTGCTCAATAGGACATTCGTGAATTGTTGTGATAGCGTGATCATGTGTTCATCTGTCTGCTAACCAATCAGGATCTCGATGATCCGAAAATTGCCAGTTACGACTGGCCGTGCGATCCGCGCCCGTATTTGCCCGAAGCGGATTGGCATGCCGTCATGCTCGGAGAGAAAGCCGAAGCCCCGCGAGAAGTCAGAAGACTGATACGCGATGGGGTCGAGGGACGTCCCATCGATGTCTTCTTCAATCTATGTGACGGTGGTGCTGACCAGCATGACCTCCCGGGGATCGAGGTCATTCGTGTGCTCGAACGTGCGGGAGCTGTGTTCACCGGTGCCACAAGTGCGTGTTTCGAACCGACGCGTGGGCAGATCAAGAGGGCATGCAAACGTGTCGGGATCGCAACACCAAAGGGAATGATCGTGAAGACCATGGCAGACGTTCGAAAGGCTGCCCGCCATCTCCGCTTCCCGCTATTCGTGAAACACCACAATAGTTATGCGAGCATCGATATCAGTAGAAGATCAAAAGTCGTTACAAAAAGCGGCTTGATGATCCAGGCGAAGAAATTCATGGCGCGGCATGGGGCAGCACTCATCGAGGAATACATCGAAGGTGATGAATGCACGGTTCTTGTCGCTGAAAATCCTCGAGATCCAGAGAACCCCATCGTGTACCCACCGGTTCAATATGCGTTTCCTGATGGCGACAGCTTCAAAACCGAAGATCTCAAGTGGGAAACTTATGAAAATCTCCGAACTGCCCGTGTCACCAACAAGCAGTTGAATGGTCGGCTTCGACAACATGGGGCTGATCTCTTCGTTGAAATGCAAGCCGCTGGCTATGCCCGCATTGACGCGCGCGTCGATCACGAAGGAACACCATACGTCCTTGAGATCAACGCTAACTGCGGGATCTTCTACCCGAAAGGTGCCTTTGCCAGCGCCGACGACTGCATCCATCTCGACCCAGGAGGACATCCAAGATTCGTGCGCCGCGTGGTCGCCGCAGCCAAAGCCCGACAACGCCGTACGACTCTAGTCTGACCCTGCCCCACTGCCTGAAGTTGCCCGGATCGGATGTGGCCCATGAAGGGTTGATGCACTATTTCTTGCGCTCAGAAGTGACGTGGATCGTCTCGCCCTGCTTCCCATGCTCGAAACTCGTCCAAGAGACCTCAATGTGGTCCTCGTCGATGAATGTGAATTCAGCGGCGCCCATGTACATCGCGTCTGGACTTGCCAAATTGCTGACATCTGCTGTAGCGAAAACGACACGATCAGAGGTGATCGTTTCGGCGATGAGCCTGGGCTGATTTTGCGCCGCGCAGTAATGCGTGCAATGAAGTTCTTCCCCATCGAGATGGAAGACCGTCATCATTTCGTGCGGCTGACCATCGAAAATGGTCTCTACGACGGCACTGTCCGCAGCGATGGTTTCATAATGAACTTCCTGTGGTGGCCACTCAGGCATGTCGTAGGTGCTGACCCATGTTCCTTCCAGCGCACGGAAGCGGTCCATGACTGACGCATCCGCCTTAGCTGGAGTGGGTGACCATCCAGCATTCTTTTGAACTGTCTTGTGCGCGCAGCCAGCCCCCCATACGAGGCAGCAGCACAGTCCTGTCATCTTGAGCATCGTCTTCATCATCATGCCTCCCTCAGCCTGTAGCGACTCACTGACGTGGTATCACCTAGTGACGCCATCATGCTACAGGCTCCCCCCTAGCAGCCCTGCTGAGTATCGACCTTGCTGGATGACGCTGATGGCATCAAGGAGCGCACCCATGACGCTGTTCTGTGCGTACGATGGAGCAATGCTCCGCATCGGTTCCAAGACGCTTGAGAGCAAAGTGCTCCTGGCCCCCATGGCAGGACACTGTGATTTGCCATTTCGCCTTCTCTGCCGCGAACTCGGCGGCGTGGGACTGGCCAGCACGGACCTTCTGAATGTCCACAGTCTGCTGCGGGGATCGCCCAAAGCGATGAAACTTGCGGCAACCTGCGCCGAAGACGAACCACTCTGCATGCAGGTCTACGGCAACAGCGCCGACCCGCTGCCTGAAGCGGGCTTGTGGGCGGTGGATCACGGCGCCTCCATCGTGGATATCAATATGGGCTGCCCTGTAGACAAGGTGGCCAAGAAGCATGGCGGATCGCTACTGCTGTGCGATGTGGACGACACGGTGCGACTAGCAGAACGCATGGTTGAATCGATTACACCTGCAACAGGTGTCCCCGTGACAGCGAAGATCAGACTCGGGTGGGACGACGATCGCATCGTTGGTCCGGAACTGGCAAGACGTCTGGAACAGATTGGTATTGCTGCCATCACGGTGCATGGCCGGACGACCGAACAGTTCTTCAAGGGATCCGTCCGACTTGGCGGCATTCGCGAAGTGGTCGAAGCGGTCGATTCGATTCCCGTGATCGGAAATGGCGACATCCGCTGCGCTGATGACGCAGCGCAGATGATCGAGGAAACCGGCTGCGATGGTGTGATGGTCGCGCGAGGTGCACTTGGACGGCCGTGGGTCTTCCGAGAGATCCATGCACGGCTCTCAGGAGAACCCGTCCCGCCACCGCCAACGCGGCCAGAGTGGCTGTCCATCATCGAGCGACATTTGGATCTCATTTTGGAGCAACAGGACGAGCGGTCAGCCTTGCACAGGTTGCGAAGCGGCATCAGTCGATATGCCAAAGGCATGCATGGCGTGAAGCGCCTTAAGGAATCGATTCGTGCAGCTACATCTGCAGGAGATATCCGTCATGCGCTGAGTGCTGTCCGCGCCAAGTCTGCATCAGGCACGCGTCCTGCTCCGGCGGTGGCGATGGCGTAAAGCTGTCCGGTCCGCTTATCCAGCAACCACACTGCTCATCTTGAAGATCGGCAGCAACATCGCCATGGCAACGGCACCAACGAGCAGACCCATGAAGATGATGAGCATGGGCTCGATCATTGAGGTCGCCTTCTTGATGCCCGTCTCAAGTTCCTCATCACATCGCGTTGCAATCTTCTCCATGACCTCGGGCAGACGACCACTACGCTCACCTGAACTCATCATCGAAGCGACGCCGGCTGGAATCCATCTTGACTCAGAAACCGCGCCAGTGAGTTCCTTGCCGTCACGCACGCGGTCTTCCATATCCTGCCACATCCGATCAAAGACCAGATTGTTCGTAACGCCCTTGCAAATGCGAATGACATCTATCAGACCCACACCGCCGGCAAGCAATGTTGACATGGTTCGACCAGATCTCGCCATGTACAGGGTCACTGTCAACCGGCCAATAATCGGCATGCGAAGTTTGAGCCAGTCCAGCACGCGCCTGCCGTTGAGAGATCTTCGCCACACGAGGAATCCGATGGTCAATACAGTCACGATGGGCATCCAGATGGGCCAGCCATAACGAAGCGCATCCCCAATGGCCATCATGATCTCGGTAATCGGTGGCAAAGAAGACCCTTTACGCTCGTAGATCGCGGCGAATCTAGGCAGGATGACGACAAGCATGAACGCCGTGATCAAGACGGCACTCCCAAGCATGAACGCCGGATAGGTTGCCGCTCCACGCACCTGACGACGCGTACGTTCCTCGTTGAGTAGGTAGTCCCCCACGCGACCAAGCATCAAAGCCATCGTGCCTGATGCTTCAGAAGCACGCACCAAACTCACCACAATGGGTGGGAATACCTTTGGGAAACGGGCCATGGATCGGGACAAGGGCGTACCACCACACACTTCGGCGTGAATGGCCGCAACAAGATCACCGAATTCCTTGCGACGCGCCTGAGACATGCAGGATTCAAGCGCTTCAGGAAGAGGGACACCCGTATCCAGCATGACACCAAGTTGCTGGCAGAAACCCGCAACATCTTCACGGCGAATCCGACGAATGGCCTCGCTTCTGCGTACCGCTTCGGCATCAAAATCCGGCAAGGCGGTCTCAGCAGTTCGAATCGCTGTGGGTACGAGACCTTCAGATCGAAGCAATGAAGCAATCGCATCAGGAGATTCGCCCGCACGCGTTCCCGTGATGATTTCACCATCTTGCCTTCGCGCTCGGTACGAAAAGGTTCGTTCAGCCGGATTGATCATGGTTTCCATCATTGACTTGCCGCGTACATCACTTCTTCAGGTGTGGTCAGCCCCGCAGAGACTTTTTCCCAACCATCGTCTCGCAAAGTCCTGAATCCGCCTTCAGCCAAGAGCGTCCGAAGCGACTGCAGACTGTCGCCCCGTGCAATGGCCTCCAGCAGTTCGGCTGTGGGTGCAAACAACTCGAAGACTCCGATACGACCGGCGTACCCCGTGCCGCGGCATCGCCCACATCCGGCGCCCTGCCATACGGCTTCGGGGTCCCCACCGGCCGCCCTTATCATCGCGGCCATCCTTTCGTCCGGTTCCGCCTGCACCTTGCAGTGCGGACATATTTTCCGAACGAGCCGCTGCGCGAGCACCCCGCGCAGCGTTGCCGCTACCAGATAGGGCTCCACACCGAGATTTACCAGACGCGTCACGGCACTGGGCGCGTCGTTGGTGTGGAGCGTCGAAAATACGAGATGTCCAGTTAGCGCTGCCTGTGTCACGATGCCGGCGGTCTCATTGTCACGCACCTCACCGACCATCAGAATGTCAGGATCCTGGCGAAGCATGGACCGAAGAGCACCTGCGAAAGTAAAACCTGCTTTGACATTCACCTGTGATTGATTGACACCCGGAATGCGTGCTTCGACTGGGTCTTCGATCGTTGCGACGTTCTTTTCATCGGAATTGACCTCGGATAGGACTGAGTACAAGGTCGTTGATTTACCTGATCCCGTAGGTCCGGTCACCAGAACGATCCCATTTGGACACGAAACGATGTCTCGCCATGTTTCTAGTGTCTTGCCGCCAAATCCAAGTTGATCCAGAGACAGCCTGCTGTTGAGGCTGTCGATGATACGAATGACGACCTTCTCCCCGTCCTTGCCTGGCATCGTCGAGACTCGAAGATCGATCGGACGCCCTTCCATCATCACGTTGAAATCACCATCCTGTGGCACACGTCGTTCAGAAATGTCCAAGTTCGACATGATCTTGATGCGACTAGCGATGGCAGCGTGCATGCGGTGCGGAGGAGAGAGTTTCTCATAGAGACGACCGTCAACCCGATACCGAACACGAAGCCGATGGTCTTCCGGCTCGATGTGAATATCCGAAGCCCCTTCCTGAACCGCTGTAAAGATGATGTAGTTCACGAGTTTGACAACAGGGCCATGTCCAGCCACTTCCTCGAGATCAGCAAGCTCTGTGGCTTCCCGCTCGATGACCGAGAAGTCCTCCTCGGCAATGTCCTCGTAGATGTCATCGATGACAAAGACGTTTGCAGCTGGCAGCCATGAACGTATTGCCATTTCAATTTCGGAGCGAGTTGCCGCAACGACCTGAATCTCGTGACCACTGATTCGAGCCATTTCCTCAGCGAGGAACAGATTGCTCGGTTCCATGACGGCTACCGTCAACACACCTCGAACAAGGAATAGTGGAAGAACGCGATGTTCCTCGATGAACTCCCGGCTCAGCAGATCGATCACGGCTGGATCAGCAGTCTTGGCGACCTGGCTGATAAAGGGAACCCCTTGGCTCTCTGCAAGCACACGGATGATGTCTTCTTCCGAAGCGATTTCAAGTCGATGCAGGACCTCGCCGAGCAACTGCTGATGCCCGTGATCCTTCTGCCACTCCAAGGCACGATCAAGTTCTTCCTCAGAAATGATCCCTTGATCAATCAAGAGTTGGCCGAGAGGCGCACCGGTCCCGAACTCGAGACATGTGTCATGTTTCCAAGGATCGATCATGCCGCCTGACCTCTTGTAAAGGAACGCGCAGCGGCGTCAATTGACTGGTGAGTCGCAAACTGACGATCGACGCGCGTGACACGCATCGCATGGAAGGGTTGTGCGTTCCCGACTACGACACGCAATTGACCCGTTTTGTGCTGCATGTACTCATGCAACCAGAGAAGTCCTTCGAGACACGCCGAATCAATACGATCGACAGTTCGAAGATCGACGACGAGGCGCATCCCCTGCTGGAGTTGCTCCTCAAATCGTCTTTTGAACACATCCATGTCCTCAGAGACCACATCTCCGGAGAGAGTCACGACCGTTCCACTTCTGTGTTGTTCCCATTCCATTTTCATGCCGCTTCCTCCAGAGAATCCTCGGGCTCGGAATCCCGGTGCAATTCGATCAACGCCTCCCACTCGGAGAAATCCAGCTTGATGAACAGAGGCACCAAGTCAGGATCAAACTGCGTCCCTGATCCTTCTGTGATTTCACGAAGAACTTGATCCCGATCCATCGCTGCGCGATAGGTCCGTGTTGAACACATGGCGTCGAATGCATCGGCCAAAGCGATCAGACGTGCGGGCATAGGTATCTCTGTCCCCTTGCGAGCTGCCGGATATCCGCCACCATCCCAGCGTTCATGGTGAAATCGAACGCCATCCAGAATGTCATCGAAGTTCGGAATGTCCTTGAGAATGTTCCAGCCAATCTCGGGGTGACGGCGAACTTCGCCATATTCACTATCTGTCAACTTGCCGTTCTTGCACAACACTGCCTCACGCACACCAATCTTGCCGACATCGTGCACTAGTCCTGCAATATGCATTCGGTTCACGGTCGCGGCATCAAATCCTGCAGCCTCTGCAAGTTGCCTGGTCAACAATGCCACCCGACGGCTGTGACCGCATGTGTATCTGTCCTTGGCATCAATCGACGATGCAATTGCTTCAAGCATGCCCAGGAACATGGTGTTCATGTCATCAAAGAGCCCGGCATTCTCCAAATGAATCGCAATGTGGGCTGAAGCTGCCGATAGCAACTTGATATCGACTGAAGATGGGGTTTCATCCGGACCTACTTTGTCACCGGCAACAAGGAGACCGACGACCTCACCATCGCGACCGATGGGATGTGCGATACCTGCGATACCCAGTGCATCAAGTTCGGGGTCGTCTCCTGCAAGCGTGCCCGACATGAGCGGTCCCTCAATTCCAGGACGACCTGCAATGGCAGCCAGAACACTGCGAAGGCTGGATCGATCTCGCGGCGCATCGCCGGAAACGATCAAGCGACCTTCACCTGAGGATTCACGATCGATATAGGCCGCAACCCATCGATACGGCAATGTCTGGAGAAGCTCCTGACATGCTTGTGCTGCAAATCGATGCGGACGTGCTTCAACCGTCATCTTGTCGGTAATCGAATAGAGAAGATTGATCTCCTCCCAAGTTTCAGCCAGTTCGCGTCCAACTTGCTCCAAAGTCTGCTCACGACCATCTCTGGCTT
>JAKVBW010000058.1 GCA_022446945.1 Phycisphaerales bacterium
CCATGAAACAAACGCGGTTGGAATGCAAAGTGTACCACCCTCGTCGTTAGGCAATACAAAAGCTGGGCTCGTCGCATCCCACGCGGTGTAACCACGCGCTTCCCAAGTGTCACGAATGCCACCACTAGGGAATGAACTTGCGTCCGGCTCGGCCTGTATCAACTGATCGCCGGAGAATTCTGTGATGGGCTGGCCACTGCCGTCAATGCTCAAAAATGAGTCGTGCTTCTCTGCAGTCGAACCCGTCAGTGGTTGGAACCAGTGGCAATAGTGCGTACAACCATTGTCAATAGCCCAATCCTTCATCGCATTCGCCACTTCATCGGCAATATGGGGATCGAGAGGATCACGTCGCTGCAATGTGCGTTCTAGTCGCTGGATTGCAGATGGCGAGAGACGTCTCCGAACATTCTCGCCGCTAAACGTCAGGATGCCGTAACGGTCGCCAAACTGAGCGGCAGCATCACGGATCCAACGGTCCGAACGGTCATCGGTCATACCGGTGGACTCCAGTGGGTTTGAGTTGATTTCGATGAACGACGCAGGGCGGGTTACAAGTCTGCTCATGCGCGGCAGGATAGCACTGGAGTGAGGATTTCTGGCATGAAATCCACCTGTGAAATCACAAACGAGCGATCCCCTATCATGGCCCGGTTCGGGGTTCCCCCCCGCGGAAGAGGAGGCTGGCCATGCAAGCAGTTCTGATTTCCCTGACGTTGATTCTCCTGACGGCCAGCACATCCCTTGCGCAGGGGCTGGGACGCCTGTTTCCCGAGCCCATCACCTGGCCGACACTGCGTGAGCGGCTCGACGTCGTCGCTCCATCGGACGCCCAACTCGTTCAGATTGCCGAGGAGCATGACAGATATCTGCAGGCATTCGAAATTCTGTCTGACGGTCGAATCGCCACCTACCTCGATGAATCTGGTGGATTTGGAGCACTCTCTCAAAGCGATCCAGAGGTTGCGGAGCGATTCGTCGCTCAAGCTGGTGGTATTCGCAGAGAAATCGCAGCATTGGACGATGTCCTCTTCTCTGCTGTCGGCCAGATGCTGGGCGATACCCAGCAGTCAGGCCTTGAGCGTATCCAACAGCGACGCACTCGAGATCGGATGATGATTCGATCTGCCGGCCTGATCATCCCCGTTTCAGTACCACGGATGGAACTGAGGGATGCCATCGAGTGGTCGAATCTCGACGAGCCATCCCGAACTGCAGTTGAATTCATGCTGACAGACTGGGAAAACGCGCGCACCGATCTTCTGCGTCGGTGGGTGCAAGCGTCTGATCGAACAGAATCCGAATTGATGAAGGTCGTTGCAGAGCTCAATGACAGACAGCAGAACTTCTCCGTTGAATCGCCCCCGACACAAGACGAAATCGCCGCTCTAATCTCGACCTTCCAAAATGCGCAACAGAACGCCTTAGAAGAGATTCAACCGCGCGTAGATGCACTTCAGCGACAATCCGTGAAGGGCATGAACGCACTGGCAGATGTTCTCCCTCAAGAGAGTCGCTTGAAAACACTCATGAAGGTGGCTCGATCTGCAGTTCCGCCAAGTGCTGTCGCAGCAGCCGTCCGAGGCGCCAACCGACAGAATCTTGATGATATGACCTTGATGGAAATCAGAACGATCGAAGAAGCTTGGGAAAGTGACGCCACTCCCCTCGTGATCGACTTCGTTGAAGCACAATGGAAGGATGATGCCGCAACCCGCGAAGTCCGCATGAGCGCCGAAGGTGAAGACGGAAATCTGACATTTGACCTGCCGGATCGGAACTACTCGCGTGAAGTGCGAGAACAATGGAAGGCCCGACACGATCAAGCGATTGATGCCATTGCATCACTTGTGCCTGACATGGACGTGGATCAACTCGTTCAGGCCGGGAGTAACAAAGAAGACGCACAAACTCCCTCCCAGAACATTGAAACAAACACCACTGTCATCGTCACATCGAGCAGCGGCTCTGACGGTGAGGGCACTGAAGGAACTGTGATCGTGGGCACTTCGGTGTCTTCGGACGAGGGGAATCCCATGGACAGACTTTCTGTCCTGAAGACGATTCCTGCAATCACTCATGGCACCGTGGAGGCAATCGAGAGAGATCTCAAGTTGAATGACTCCCAACGCGCCACGCTCGAGACACTTCACGCAACGCATGAATCTAGTCGGTTGGCAATGGAGACTGAACGTGCCGCCGAACGACAGGAGTGGGAAGCTGAGGCACAAGCAAAGATGGAGAGTGGAGGCGAGCAAAATCAGACATCGATGATGGAAATGGCCATGATCATGATGACGCCGATTTCCCGCGAAGGACTCGAAGAACTTGATGATGCCTTCTATGACGGCGTCGAGTCCCTCGCATCAGATCCAGCACTTGCGCGGCCTTGGCGGCTGTCGAGAATGAGACGCTTGGCTGTGGATGGAGGCGGCATGATGTCCGCAAGCATCGACATGATGGGAGTCCCTGATGATCGATGGAAAGTCGATCTGCTCGAATTGATTCAATCCATCGATCTCGATGAGGATGAATATGCGATTGCTCGAGAAACGATTGCCGAATGGCATGAATCTGCAACCGCTGCCCTGATCGCGTTGAGAGATCAGCGAGATGCGCTCGAATCCTCCATGCAGGAAATGGTCAGTGCTGCCCAAAATGGCGGATCCATGAACATCGACATGGAGGCTGCGATGAAAGTTCAGCAACTGCAGCAAGAGTTGCAGAGCGATCGTTCTGAACTGTCTGCCATCAACGCTGAGCTTGTATCAGAGCTCGAATCGGCGCTTCGTCATCCTGTACAAGTCCGCCGCGCTTGGATGCAAATGGCATTTCCTGGTCTTGCAACCAAGGATCCATTTCTCGAACGGTTCGCTCGGGCATCAAACGTTCCCGATCTGTCTGATGAGCAACGACTCGCGATTGCAACCCTTCGAGCTGAGCATGAAGATGCCTGGTGGACAGAAACATCCGAAGCAGTCTCTGCCATTACATCGAACACCGAAGTTCCTGCAAACGACCAAGAGGCTTTCTTTCAAGCACAACGCGTCAGACAAAAGGCAGATCGTCATACATTCGCTCGCCGAGAGGCGGGGCTCAAGCGCCTCGAACAACTGCGTAACGTGCTGAATGAACAGCAACTCGCAAGGACAAAGGGCCTTCCGGATCCACCTGAACAAACGAGAGTTGCATTCCCATTCTGACCCCTTTGCCACTGACCAGTGAGCCCTAGGACGTCAGATCTACGCCTTGTACCGGGTCGCTTGAATAGACCCCCTCTTGGAGAGATACTGCACCGATGGTCAACGATTTCGCCAAACCTGTCACGCTTCGTACGCTTCAGCGTATGTCCGCTGCAAACGAGCGATTCGCGTGCTTAACAGCCTACGATGCAACAACGGCTCGACATTTGGAGCGAGCAGGTATCCCCCTGCTGCTTGTAGGTGATACCGCGGCGGAAATGGTGCTCGGCTTGCAAGGCACCATTCATGCACCATTGGATTTTCTCCTGACGCTCACAGCAGCAGTCAAACGAGGGGCCCCCAACACCTTTGTGATGGGCGATATGCCTTTCATGTCCTATCAAGCGGATGAAGCCGAGGGGATTCGAAATGCGGGCCGGTTTCTCACGGAGGGAACCGCCGACGCAGTCAAGATTGAAGTCGATGGCACCTTTACCCGGCTCGTCTCTCAGATGAACCGCGCCGGTATACCTGTGTGCGCTCATGTGGGCTCTCGACCACAACGAGCGAAACACGACGGTGGTTATCGTGCGGCCGGGCGAACGCGTTCAGAGGCGGCAAAAGTTGTCGAAGATGCAGTTCGTCTGGAAGATGCGGGCGCATGCCTCCTGCTCATCGAAGCCACACCAGCCGAAGTCGCAGAACAAATCGTTGAACGGACAAGTGTTCCCGTCATCGGATGTGGAGCTGGCCCTGCATGTCACGGGCAAATTGTCGTTACACAAGACATCTTCGGACTTACAGATTGGCAGCCGGGCTTTGCCAAACCCATTACTGATCTTGCCGAAGCAACACAATCCGCAGCAATACGATGGATGAACATGGTCGCTTCCAGCGAACTGGGCGAGCACCCCTACACGATGCTCGATGAATCTACGAAGAGCTTGTGAGAGACCACAAACACTCCGTGAGGACACTCGTTCCAACGATGCTGCTGCTGGCGGCAGCAGTTGTTGTTCTCATCGTCGTCAAGTGGGGGCAACGGGAACTCGATTTTCAAAGAACACAATCTTTGCTACACGACGCGTCTCTTGCATTGCATGCGCCTGACGGTGATGCTGCCGTTCTGGCAAGTCTGAGTCGTGCCCAACGTCTTCTCACAACTTTCGTTCAGCCATCTGTGGTTCATGTCGATGGCATCCGCAAAAGGCCGAATGGGCTAGATGCACATTCAACGGGAAGTGGATGGATCTGGGACGATGAAGGACACATCGTGACAGCTTGGCATGTTGTCCGTCACCTAGATGACATCGATATCGAACTCCATAACGGGAGCATTCGTCGCGCCGAGTTTGTCGCGGGAGATTCCTTAACGGATATCGCAGTCTTGAAAATTGATCCCACACATACAATCCCGGCGACAAGAGCCCGACATAACTCCGTGCAGCAAGGGGACATTGTTTTCGCTTTTGGTTCACCTTTGGATTTTCGATTTTCAGTTACAAGTGGAGTTGTTTCCGGTATCGGCCGAGAGATCGGACCAGCGATCTGGCCTGGTGGACCTCGATATGAAAATTCCATTCAACTTGATGCGCCCATCAATCCAGGAAGCAGCGGCGGACCGGTTACCAATCATCTAGGGAAAGTGGTGGGCATGAGCACCGCTATCGCTGCAGATCCCCGTGATCGAGGGCCTGAACGATTCAGTGGTGTCGCAATGGCGATTCCAATCGGAACTGTCAACGCGGTTGTCCCACAACTGCTGCAAACAGGTGTCGTCGCACGCGGTTACATCGGTGTCCATGCCTTGGATCAAGATCAACCTCTTCGGGCATTGGCAGGCGACAGGATCCCTGCCGATGCCAAAGTTGTTGTCGGAGGCAGTGCCCATGAACTCCACATAGGAGATGTTGTCTATCAGGATGATGGGCATTGGATGGCGGCGAATCTGCTTTCGAGTGATGTGACTGAAGCAAGGGCACTGGAGGATTCGGATCTCAGGAGAGCAGAACTGATCAAACTCACAGAGCCCATCCACCGACTGCTTGATGTGCTCCATGCCCCGAAACGGGGGGTTCTCATTGCTCACGTGATCCCAGAAGAAGCCGCCTACAAAGCTGGTATTCGCAGGGGGGATCTAGTGACAGCAATTCAGGATCAGAGCGTCGATTCAGTTGGACAACTGCGAGCAGCAGTGTCCTCCGTACTCCCAGAAACCGATGCAGAACTCACCTTCTGGAGATGGCGATCTGGTGACGTCGACAAAGATCTTCAGACCACGAATATCCGAATGGGAAGGCGACCGAGAGAACGATGAACCATCGTCCGGCACTCGAGATCGAGGGTCTACAGGTCGATCTGCCCAGAGCTCGAACCGGGCATCTGACGCGAATCATTGATGGTGTCGATCTGACAGTCGACACAGGTGAAATTGTGGGACTCGTCGGAGGGTCCGGTTGTGGCAAAACGACTCTTGCACGTGCTGCTCTTAGGCTGATCACACCCACTGCTGGAAAGATCAAGATCCTGGGAACTGATCTCAGTGATCTTGATCGCAAATCACTTCGCGATTTTCGACGACATATGCAGATGGTGTTTCAGGATCCCGCTGGATCACTCAACGGTCGCATGCGTGTCAGTTCACTTGTCGCGGAACCCATGATTGTTCACGGCATCTGCAAAGGTCCAGAGGCACACGAAAAAGCGACCTCCTTGCTTGAAACCTGCGGCCTTGCGGCTGAGGAATGCGACAAATGGCCTCATCAGTTCTCAGGTGGCCAAAAGCAAAGAGTGGCAATCGCCAGAGCACTCGCAACCGAGCCTTCTCTGCTTTTCTGCGACGAGCCGACGTCATCCCTCGATGTCTCCGTACAGGCGAGGATCCTCAATCTGCTTCGACGCCTGCAGCAAGAACGGTCGTTGGCAATGGTCTTCATCACACACGATCTGAGCGTCGCACGCTGGCTTTGTGACCGCATCATCGTGATGGATCAGGGTCGCATCGTCGAGGAAGGTAAGACCGAGACGATCCTGAACTCACCTCAACATGCCATGACAAAATTGCTCCTCGAAGCGGCGGACTGAGGCCTCAACGCTTGCATCGGTGGTTGGTACGATGGACCCGTGCAAGCCTACCTCGACCTTCTTGCTGATGTCCGCCAACACGGATCTCCCCGTGAGGACCGAACAGGGACCGGCACGATCGGTGTCTTTGGTCGACAGCTGCGGTTCGATCTTGCAGAAGGCTTTCCTCTCGTCACAACAAAGAAGGTCCACCTGAGATCAATTATTGCGGAACTTCTATGGTTTCTCAGAGGCGATACAAATGTCGGCTGGCTACATGAACACAATGTGACGATCTGGGATGAGTGGGCAGATGAACACGGGGATCTGGGGCCGGTCTATGGAGCGCAATGGCGATCTTGGCGTGGAGCCGATGGAAAGACACACGATCAGTTGAAGACGGTCCTTGACCGAATTCGAACCGATCCCTTCAGCCGAAGGTTGATTGTGTCTGCATGGAATGTTGGCGAACTTGACCATATGGCGCTCGCTCCGTGCCATGCCCTATTCCAATTCCACGTGGATGGCAATCGACTCTCTTGTCAACTCTATCAGCGAAGCGCGGATCTATTCCTTGGCGTCCCCTTCAACATCGCTTCCTATGCGTTACTGACGTGCATGATGTCACAAGTTTGTGGACTACAGCCAGGCGACTTTGTGCATACTTTCGGAGATGCGCACATCTACAACAATCATTTTGATCAGGTAGATGAACAGCTGTCGCGCAAACCCAGGCCACTGCCATCGCTTCGTCTCAATCCCGCGATCCGCGATCTGTTCGCCTTTGCGATGACCGATATCGAAGTCGTTGACTACGATCCTCACCCTCGAATCAGTGCGCCGGTAGCCGTGTGACATGCTCCTTGGCCGCCATGTCACATTGATTGTCGCTGCTGCAGAAACCGACGTCATCGGGCTTGAAGGAAAGATGCCGTGGCATCTGCCAGACGATCTCAAGAGGTTTAAAAGGCTGACTGTTGGACATCCCGTCATCATGGGACGACGGACCTGGGCATCACTCGGAATGCCATTGCCTAATCGACAGAACATCGTGTTGACTCGATCTCAATCGTTTCAAGCAGATGGTGTCAACGTCACGCACACCATCGAAGATGCGCTCAACGCAACGCCTGAAGCGTGCAAGGTCATGATCATCGGAGGTGGTGAAATCTACCGTTTGTTTTTCCAAGCTGCTGATTTGATCGAACGGACGGTCGTCCATGTTCAGGTAGAGGGCGATACGACCTTCCCCGCCATTCCAGATTCAGACTGGGTACTTCTTGCTTCGGAGCATCACCCGATCGATGATCGCCATGCACATGAGATGACCTTCGAAACCTGGCAGAGACGATGAACTTACTGCGATTCGGATTGGCGAATCGCAATAAAGCCGACGAGAGGGCCATCCTCCTCTGCCTGCAATTCGACCAATCTCACCGGCATGCTCCGACGCGTGGCGAACAAACCACCAGCAGGGAAAGACTCACCGAGGTCGTCGCGAAAACTATCAAGAGACAGTTTTCGTGTTTCTCCAGCCTCAAGACCCTCAATAGGCAGGCTGAAACGCTGATTGATCCAAAGTGTTGCGTCTGACCACGACTCCGCGGTCGCGTTGACGATCACGATGTCTGTCCCCTCACGAAAGACCTCGACAGATAACGTTTCAGTCGTATGCAACGCATAGGGATACGCCCCACGGGCAAGATTGGGGTTGAAATCCGGCTGATTGCACCCCCCGATCCAGATCATCGCTAATACAGCACCCATCAGTCGCATGCATCCATCCTAACGCGGAACAACCTTTGCTGATTCGGGCCCGACCAGAGACAATGGAGAACTGCCATGTCCACACATACACCCTCCACAGATCAGCCCTCCTCCAAGATCTCAGAGGAATTGGCGGCGTGGGCCGAAGGCTTTGAAATCGATCCACGGATCCCAGCCACCGTCCCCGGCTTCGACGCCCCTTTCTTTCAAGCCGGTCTAGCCGGTTATTCCGATGCCGCCATGCGTCTGGTAGCGAGACGCCATGGCTGTCCCTACTGCGTCACCGAGGCCTTGTTGGACCGAACCCTGCTGAGCGGAGGGAAGGGACGCACCCGAGAAGACCCGGACATTCTTCGTGAAGAGTGTGGACTGGGTGATCCTCAAGAGAATCGGCTCCACGGCCTGGAGGACCATCCTGTAGCGGGCCAGGTCATGGGTACAGATCCGGATGAAATGAGCCGGGCGGCCGCCCTACTTGTGGAGCTTGGACACGATGTCGTCGATGTGAACCTTGCTTGCCCAGTCAAGAAGATCCGGAAACGCAAACGAGGGGGTCACTTTCTGACGACACCTGACGATGCACTGCGTGTGCTGCAGGCGGTCAGAAATGCAGTGCCGGAGAACGTCCCTTGTACTGTCAAACTACGAAGGGCTTGGGATGACAGTCCTGAGATGGCACAGAACTTCATTCGTATCTTCGATGGTGCTTACGAAGCAGGCTATGCATGGGCAACTGTGCATTGCAGAACAGTCGAGCAGAAATATGTCGGCCCATCGAAATGGCCATTCCTTGCTGAGCTAACCGAGCAAAGACCTGATCGAGTGATCTTCGGAAGTGGAGATATCTTCGAGGTTGGCGACATCTTTAGAATGCTGAAACAAACCGGTGTTCATGGAGTCAGTGTGGCGCGCGGCTGTATTGGTAACCCATGGATCTTCAGACAAGCCCGTCAGATTCTCGCTGGCGAATCCCCCTGCGATCCGACACTTGAAGAACAGCGGTATGCCCTCCATGACCACTTCAGATTGTGCATGGCACTACATGGAGAGACGGGTGCTTCGCGCATGATGAGAAAGTTCGGCATCCGGTTCTCTGTGCATCATGATGAAGCCGAAACAGTCAGGAAAGCTTTCATCGCTGTGCAATCCGCAGATGAGTGGCATTCTGTACTTGACAGTTGGTATTGACTGAATCGTCTATCTGCGATCGATCTGGACCACGCGCCGAATCGCTGCCCGCTGTCCCTCAGTCAGCTCTTGCTGAACACAATCGAACAGATTCTGCTCGAGCACCGATCGCTCACCACTGTTCTGCAAGTAGCGAAAGCGAAGTGCTTCGGAATCCGACATGAGTGATGCCGCATCATGATCTAGATCACATCCAGCCTCTCTCGCTTCTCTGAGCAATGCAACTGCCTCTCTTCGGAGATTCTCCAGTCGCATCTCTGCCGATTCCACACAGTTCCTTGCGGTCGCTGCCTGTTGTGAAGTGCCGTTGTCATCGATCCATGCAACGACACTCTCAATTTCTCCGCGGCCATAAACTGTGGGAAAGAGAGCAATTTCAATCCGTCTCCTCAAAGTTGAATCCGTTGCGCCAACCGCTTCCATCAGACGGTCGTGAAGAGACATGCGCTCGCACCAGCGACGACTGATCGATTCAAGAATTGAACGGCGCTCATCAGGATCCTTTCGGATAACGGCAATTTCATCTTCAAATCTGGCAGAACGAACTGCTAGTGCATCTTCCTTGGCTCGCAAGGTGAGCTCATTCAGATAGGACGAAAGGGCGGCCTGAGCAGATGGTTGCGTCAGCATCGCACTAGGGATCAATGTCGAAACATCAACCAGAGCTTCTCGATCACCGCCATCCAAATACACCCTTCTTTGAAACGTGCCGATCGCCGTGTTCTTTGCGTCAGTATCAAGTGTTGACAGAAGCGTGACATAATCAATCATCTGACTCACCCTGCGATCTGCAAATCCGCATGCATCACGTGCGCCAGTGCGAAGAGACATGCGTAGATCGCGAAGTTCCTCCGGCGACAGTCGCAATCGACCCTTGAGAGCATCGTCCAATTTGTCACGTTCTTGCTTCTGGGAGATCTGCAACTCCGCCAATGCGGTTCGCATCTCATGCCCATAGTCCTCAAACAGCATGTTGGCTGTAGCGGCCTCTTCCGGACCGAGTTTCAGATCCTGAACAAACAAGTGGAAGACCTCAGGACGAACAATGGGCTCAATGCCAATTCTTCTGAAAGCGCTTCCATCAGACTCCCGTGGGGCCTGAGGTGCCGCGGCAACGAGTATCAAGGCCAGCAAAATGCCATTCATGTCGCAGATGGTATCCCTGCAGGAGATGAAAGCAAACTGTTACCCCGCAGCTTTGTGTCTAGGCAGATGCTGCTCCACCACATCCCGCAATCGCGTTCTATCGATGTGGGTGTAGATCTGGGTCGTCGCAATGTTCGCGTGGCCCAAAAGTTCCTGCACGACCCTGAGATCCGCTCCACCTGCAAGCATGTGCGAAGCAAAACTATGCCGCAAAGTATGTGGATGGACTTCTTCCAATCCAGCACGCTTTGCGAGTCTTCGAATGATTTGCCAGACCGCAACCCGTTCCAGGGGGCGGCCCGTGTTCGATAGCAAGAGCCGCCCGCAACTGCGGCCATCCTCAAACCGATCAAGTTGCAGGCGAATTCCTCCTACATAAGTTTCCAAAGCTGTAATCGCCTTCTTCCCGATTGGCACAAGCCTCTGTTTGTCACCCTTGCCAGTCACCAGCACGACGCTGAGATCGCGTTTCCAATCAGACACGTTGAGTGCACAAACTTCAGAGGCACGGAGCCCCCCTCCATACATGATTTCGACCAGCGCTCTGTCTCTCTCCCATAGGCGACTGGTCCCCGGTGACGCAGCTTCAATGAGCTTTCCCATTTTTGCAGGCGACAGCACATCTGGCAGCCTCTTCCATTGCGTTGGGGGTACTAATGGAGCGGCAGGTGATCGCTCAATGCGTTGTTCCGCTTCAAGCCACCGAAAGAGCATTCTGATCGTTGAGAGATGGCGTGCAATACTGCTCGATTGCAAACCTTTGTCGCGATGCAGAACCTGGACATGCGCTGCGAGATCTCGTGGGCCGACATCGTTCGGATCGTTGATCCCTCGCGATCGCAGATCATCGATCAAATCGCGAAGATCCCGACCGTAGGCAGCAAGTGTGGCCTCGGAAAGGCCTCCTTCCACGCGCAACCAGGTCAGGAAGTCACGAACCGGTCGGTCGAAGCTGTTGGTTGTTGCCATGAGAAGACACCGTGATGACGACCGGGACGGCAGACGGCCCTGCAGCGCCAAATCGCCGTGCCAATACGGCATGTGCCGGGCATTCCCGGTGAGCCTCCGAAAAACACATCTCCAACGCGTCGCTCAAACTGTCGAGTCGGAATCGATCGCCACAACGGGCGTCGCCCACATCCACAAAGGGGCAGCAGTCTCTTGAAGGGGCATCCATGCCGAATACTGATATCGGTCATTGGGCACGGATTCCGCCACACTGTCAGATCGAAAGGGTGCGAGGGAAAAAGCCGGTTCCCGAGACCTCCTTGGCCATCGAGAGCGTCTGCTCGGTCGCATCGATCGCCCTGGCAGTTCCATCTCGAAGCACTGAAAGAACCTTTGCATCGTCCTCATAGGCCAAACGCCGTTCCCGCATCGGATCAAGCAACGCATTGATGGCATCTGCCACAAGCATCTTGACCTCACCATCACCGATGTTGTCTCCCCTCTCGTATCGATCACGGACATCTGCCTTGGTCGATTCATCATCGACGAACACATCCAAATATTGAAACAGCGGATTGCGTTCAGGATCAATGATGCCGGGATCCGTTGGCTGTCGACTGTCCTGCCCCGTGTAGATCTTGCCGATCTTCTTCTTGACCTGTTTGGGACTGTCAATCACATGAATGGCGTTGCCCAAAGACTTGCTCATCTTGTTCTGGCCATCAATGCCGACAAGTCGTCCCACTTTCCCGACATCTGCGAGAGGTATCGGGAAAACGCCTCCTAGAGATTCGTGATCTTCATCAAGCGCCTTGTCTGGAACACCGCAGTACATCTTGTTGAATCGGCGCGCCACTTCTCTTGTCAATTCAAGATGCGGGACCTGATCCTCGCCAACCGGAACACTGTGCGCTCGAAATGCGAGAATGTCAGCGGTCTGACCGACCGTGTAAAGCGGGAATCCAAATGAATAGTTGTCCGCCTGACCTTTAACCTGAAGTTCATCCTTCAAAGTCGGATTGCGCATAACCCGATTGAAAGGAAGCAGCATCGAAAAGAGATAAGTCAACTCCGCAAGTGCTGGAACTTCACTCTGCAAAAAGATCGCTGCGGCGTCAGGATCTATGCCCATCGCCAACGCATCGCGTGCTACTTCGATGCAGTCCTGATGAATATCGCCGGGCTTGTCTGCCCGAGTCGTATAGGCGTGCAGATTGGCGATCAGGAAAAAGCAGTCGTGCTCGGACTGCAACTCAACCCGCCGCTTGACTGAACCAACCCAGTGGCCAATGTGGAGGTTGCCTGTAGGCGTATCACCGGTCAGGATGCGCTGTCTGAACGACATTGGATGCAGAGGATACCGAGCCTCATGTCCACAGAACACCAACAGCGATATTGCCGGCATTGAAGACCATGTGCATCGTGATAGATGCTGTCAAACGCCCGGTTCGAGCATATGCCCATCCGAGCCCAAGCGATAAGACAAACAGGCCCACCAGTCCATGTAGATCGAGTACTCCGATGTGGGCAGCCGTAAACACAACACTGGTCGCCACAATCGATACCCAAGGGCTCGCTCCTCGAAACAGTCTTGCCCGACGGATCGACTCCTGTAGGAGG
>JAKVBW010000059.1 GCA_022446945.1 Phycisphaerales bacterium
TCATCATGTCGATGTCTTTGATCGCCGGATTCATCTGCGCCTATCCGATGAACTGGTGGCTGGTCACCCGACATCTGAAACACGGCATGATGACGGTGCGGACGCATACCGAACAAGAACACGCTGGCCATGACATGGCTGCGATGCAACACGACGAACATGCCACTCACCATCATGGCGATCATGAAAATCATGGATCATCTTCGGAAGACGCCCATGCAATGCACAAGATGCAGCAAACACCTTCAGCAGTCAAAATTCTGCTCGTGGGCACTCTCTCGGTTTTGATACTGGCAGGCGCATTCCTACTCGTCACGTACATGCAGGTCGCAGCACCCTAGCGATTAGTCAACGCGTCTGAAGATAGATCGATGACGGGAAATGCTTTGCAGAAGCGCGGAAGGGCGCGGCATCTTCACTGACCAAGCCATTGTTGCCAGGCTGTGGATCGAATCCTGGAAACACTTTGGCCAGGACGTCGCGGCGGTCATAGAACAACTGACTCAGACAGAAGATGATCTCAACATGATCGTTGTTCGTCATGAATGCGCGAAGCAAAGATGTTTCCGACCAGTGCAGATAGGACTTCAGGGTGGTTCGGCCGAAGTCATAGGGGAAATAGATATCGTGAACGTGAATCAGAACACCGGGCTTCAGTCGGGGAAAGACTTCGAGAATGATGTGATTCACATCACTACCCGGCTTCACCGTGTGAGATGAATCGATGAACAACAGATCCCCCGCCTCCAACTGCTCGTAGACGTCCATCCCGGCGCCCTGCACACGCTTGGGGATAAGCGTAATCTCCGGCGAGGCCTTGAGCCAGTCATATGGAAATGGCTCGATGCAAGTCATGTCAGTCGCCTCGCCGGTTTCTTCCTTGTTCCTGGCCATCGCCTCCAACATGCAGTGGGTCGAGATACCGCTGCCGACCTCAATCACGCGGCGAGGTTTGAAGTGACGGACGAATCCGTGCAGCGCCTGCGCTTCGATCGGACCATATCCGGGGCCAAACTGTGACTCGACACCATGCTTGAAAGCGGCGTTGTCACGGTACTCAGCTTCGAAGGGCAAGACGATTTCTTCGAGCCGGGCGGCCTGGGCATCGAGATCGATGTCGATCCCCGGCATCTCAGAGGGATAGCGCCACTCATCCATCGATTCCTTCAGTTCAGCCACATTGGGCAGAGACGAGTAATGATGAACCGGGGTGATGTGCATGCCGCACTTCGCTGCCATGCGATGAAGACCATAGGTGGCGCGCTTCATCAACTGCGTGAGGCTCTTATTCATGCAACTGTTACGCCGAGATGCCTGTCAATCATTGAGAATTCCCTGTTTTCACAATCCTTGCACATTCCATCATACCGATCGCTGTAGCGTCAATCGCACTTTATGACATGAAATGAACATGCTTTCAATGGACTAAGCAATGGATCTTGATCGACCAACTCCATGGATTCGATCCAGCATTACATGTACTTCTTGACTGGCGGGAACTGTGCCATACGATCCGGTCAAATGAACCACCTTTCATATATTCCATTGGCGGCTGCGCTGATGATCACAATGCCAACCCAGGCCGAGTGGTCAAACGATCCGACCATCAACACCCTGATTTCGGGCATCCAGTCAGGCTGCGCGATCACGCATGCTGCGCAGAGTCTGGATGGAAGCGTCTGGGTGGCGTGGTACGACTCGGATGCGGGTTATGACATCGTGCTTCAACTGATCGATGAGGATGGGAATACTGCGTTTGAACCCCCCATCGTGGTCAGCGATCAATCCCTGTCCTGGGTACAGGACTTCGATCTGTCCATAGACGGCGAAGGTAACGCCGCGATCGCTTGGTCTGATGGTGACAGCACCGGTGCCGCACGCGTGCTGCGAAGCGGCGAGATTGCATTCGTCCGTGAATTCAGTGCGGGTGGCGCCTTCACCGCCAATGCGCAGATATGCAAAGGACCAGAAGGTTCCCTCATCGTCGCATGGGGCGAAGATGGCATCTCCCGGGCCCAGCGGCTCTCACCTGAAGGAGACACCATGTGGCTGAACCCACCGACGTTCGGCGGCAGCGGCACAACTGCCATCTCCGATCTTCACCCATCGATTGATGGTGACACTTTGGCTTCCTTCGTCACCTACACAAGTTTTTCCGGCCCCAAGCGACTTGTGGCCGCGAGAATCACGCACTCTGGATCGATTGCCTGGGGATTGAATGATGTCTTCACCAACGGTTCACTTCAGTTTGGCGCCTATCCAGAGTTCATCCGCGATAACAGCGGCGGTGGCATCTTTGTCTGGTATTCGACGAGCCCTCTGATGGCACGTGCCCAGTGGATGACCGAAACTGGCGATCGACTTCTGGGAACCGATGGCATGGCAATGACAACCGAAACCAACATGGTCCATGTCGGCGCTGTCGCCACTTACGAACTGACAGAAGATGTTGCGACCGTGTACTGGACGCGTCAGGACAGTCTTCAGAGTCAGGCAGGCGTACAGGTGAACCGCATTAATCGCAACGGCGATCGGCTATTGGGCAACACAGGTTTGCAGGTTGCTGCGATGAGCGCCAACAGTGTTCTTGATCTGTCAGCATGGCAACTCAATGAGCTTGCCTGCGCTGCGTGGATCGGTGCGCAAAACACAGGACCAGGAATGATCTACGCCGCTGCAATCGATCCAGAAGGCACTCTTCCTTGGAACACCCTTGGACCGGCACGCCTAGGCACCCCCAACATTGATCGCAGTGATCTCAGCAGCGCCGCCTCCAACGGGCAAGGCATCGTGGTCTGGGTGGACGCGCGTGATGGTAGTGATCGCGCCTATGCGCAGAACATCAACAGCAACGGCACGCTCGGCGGTGCCCCCTGCACAGGCGACATCTCGGGTGATGGAACTGTCGGTGTCGACGATATTCTGAGTGTCATCGAGTCATGGGGAAGCGCGGATGCCGCTGCAGATCTCGATGGGAACGGCATCGTCGACACGAATGATCTACTGATCATCCTCGCCGGTTGGGGACCCTGCTGAACATTGCTTCAACCCGTTTGAAATGCGCCCATGACAATCAGCAAGTCATCGACGTCGACGTCGCCGTCGTCGTCAAGGTCGGCCATACACGCACCCGTGCAATCACCAAAGGTTGAGACGATGAGAAGGATGTCCTCGATATTCACCAGCCCGTCGCCCGTGGCATCGCCGAGCACCGATACATCACGCCACCAGCGGTCCGCAGGAATCACCTGTTTGGGCAGCCCCCCACCCTCGATCCTCACAATCACACCGGCACCGCCGCCGCGCTCGAAGAATTCCACCCGCACACGGTGCAGACCTGCTGCCAGAAGAATCTCGCCAGATTCTTCGTTCATGCCATGCAGTCCGTCATTGTCAACAACTTCCTCGTTGCCAATGTAAAGGCGTGAACCATCGTCTGATTCAACGAAGAGCGTGTAAGTAGATGACGAAGGCACCTCGATCAATCCCTCAAACACCGCGCCGACATCATCAGAAAGCCCCGAGCCGGCGAATTGACCGTTGGTCGAAGGTAGATCGACGTCAGAGAGTACTTCCTCTCCGATCGGCGTGAGCGCGCCAAAATCGGGAAGCACGCTGGGGTTGTCAAGTTCGTAATACCTGACGTCAACACCCTCAGCAATACTCGTGGGAGAGTCCGCGGGCTTCGGAAGAATGAAATGCACAAGGACGCCCGCGCGGTCGGACTGACCCATGTCATCGGACATCTCGTAGAAGAATCCATCAATGTCCAATGGATCAGGTGGGCTGTTGTAACGCAGAACGCCTGTTGAACCACCAATCAGTTCGACCGTCCCGCCATACAGGGTGTCGGTGTCGTAGGTCAGAATGAAGGGATCCGAACAGTCGTTCGTGTAATCGTTCATGAGAACATCGATGTCGAAGGGTTCACCGAAGATCGCGTCGACCTCATCAACATTCGCTGTAGGAGGCGATCCGTCCCCACCCAGATCACAAGACAAACCCGCAATGAAGTTCTCGATGGTCGTCTGTACCGTCGGATGGAAGGACATCACCATGTTTGAGATCCCGCCGCTGCATAGATGGCAGTAACTCATGATGGTGCCGCCCCAAGCGTCGCTGCAGTCACCATTCCCACAGCCATCGATGGGCGGGTTGTAGTCATGCGTGTGCAGCGTCCCGCAGTTGTGGCCGATTTCATGCGCCACAACCATCAGGTCCCAGTTGTTTCCGCTGTGATCCTCGATCGGGATGGGGAACGAGCCGGCAAGGTTGCCGGACACGGCATACCCGGAGCTTGTGCAAACGACGCTGACATACGCAATTCCACCACCGAGCCCCTGGCCACTCAACATGTGCGCAAGATGTCGTTCCACATGATCCATGTTCGAGTTCCAGTAAGTGCTGAACTCGCTGAGTTGTGCTGCAGAATCACCACCCGACCAGGGATCGGAAGAATTTTCCCAGAGCCGCAGATAACAGATCTGTATACCGACATCCAGATCGGTGTGATAGATGCTGGACACTGCGCCGATGAGTGTGGCAGCGTATGCCCCGCTCGCTTCGGTATCACCCCCAAACAAGTTCGTGAACTGCCAATCCGTTTCAATTGCTAACCGAATCCTCGGCGGACAATCGATGCCACGAGTAGTCTCTTCTCTTACCGGAGCAACTTGTGGCATCGGCAAGGTCGGTGTTTGACAGACCGTTTCGATCCAGCGCATCTCGGATGAATCAACTTGGTTCAAATCGTAAACAGCTGTCCATCTCGCATCAGCAGGTTGCGCGACGACCCACATGGAATCGCCCTCACGGATGTAGCCACTCACGGTCGTGGCGCCGATGGCAAAGAATGCCTGCGATTCAGCATCCCCCCTGACATGACCACGAAAGCATGCGATGTCAGGTCTGGAAACTTCTCGCTCGCTGAGTCGTCCATCTTCCATGCGAGCGGCCACGATGGTGGCATCGCGAGAAAAGACCTCGAAACGCTCAAGTTCGAGAATCAATGACGACGACTCACCAGTCGCGAGAGTCACCGCACGAGACTCCCCAGGAGCGGTACTGACAATCAATTCCTGATTGATTGTGACCGCGACGCCACCAAAGGCACTCACCTCGGAGGGTTGAGAAGTCGCTTCGGTCGCTAACGGGCTGGCACCCATCACGGCCACCATTGTGAGAAATGCAGTGAACATGAACTTCAGATCCTCTCTCGGACGCCGCCTGATGTGGCAGGTCCGCACCATCCATCACTTCAGCTCGCGCCCACAACACTCGCCTGACGCAACAAAATACCCGCTCACCGGCTCTGGCCAACCCAATTCCTTGCAATTAGACCAGGCAATTGCCGATCAACCCGGCGATGCTGCCGCCATGATGCCTCGCGAATCCTTGACCACCTTCTTGTGGCATGCCCCACAGCAGACACGAATCAGTTTGCCACCCACCACGACATCGACCGCACCTTCACCGAGTTCCTCATTGGAAATCGGGCAGGTGGTCGACGCGTAAGTCGGTTTCTGTTTGGCAATGGCCGCCGCGTCCAATTTCTTGAGCGCGCTAGCAAGCCTTGCTGGATCCTTGATCACATAGTCCGCACAGCCGCCACAACAGAAACGCATCAATCGATTTCCGTAAACGGCATTCGTCGGCGTTCCCTTCACATCGATGGGACGCCCACTGGCAAGACAGTTTGTCATTGGATAATCAGCCAATTGTGACTCGATCACCTGCTGATCGATTTTCGCCTTGTACTTCTCAGGCGTTCGTTCATAACGCTTGAAGCAACCTGGGCAACAGACCATCACGATCCGGCCATCAATCTTCTTCGAAGCGGCTGCATCCATACTGCCGACCGCCTTGTTGCTGATCGGACAATTGGGCAGCAGATAAGCTTGGGCAATCACAATCTCGTCCGTAGGTGGCGGTGGAGTGGGAGTAGCAGCCTCGTCAGACATGGACAGTGAGGTCCACAGACCGCAGGCCACCAGCACCATTAGTGCACGCTTCATCATTTCAACAACTCCTTCATTCTTCTTCAGGAATCTCAACCGTCAATTCGGCCGTAAAGATACCACTTGGATCACCTCGTTCGGCAAGGGTCTGCTCAATCACCCGACGCTGGCGTGGCACAAATCCGCTGTGCAGCAACCGTCCATCTGCCAAACGGACCACGACGGGCTGATTCAGATCAAGCATCGAATCATCTAATCGAAGATGCAGGAGACCTGCTTCACCCGGTTCGACCAATGTCACGGTTTGACCTTCCCGCTGAATGACCTTTCGATCTCTCGCAACCGGCGCGTCCACCTTCAACCAATAGAAGCGATCGTGGGTCACGTCATCCTGGACCCAGACGATGCGTTCGGGACGCAGCTCGCGTCGCTTATCAGCCATCCATTGCATCGCAGGCCGTTCATTGTTCTCCATCCAATGTCCACATGACTCATGGATTTCGACTTGATGGTCATAGCCTTTTGGATCTGATTGTTGAAGTGAAGCCAGTTTCGTCTTCCAATCGCGTGCAACCTTGTTGCGATCGTATGCGCCGTCCTGACCACCCATGTGCAATGCAAATGGCAGATTCCGCAAACCATCGGGAACCGTTTCGTTGGGATGCCCCGCCATCGCGCCTGCAGCAGCAAAGCGGTCCGCCATCCTCGGTGCCAATTGATAGGTGCCGTCCCCGCCCGCGCTATAACCCGTCAGATAGATGCGATCGGGATCCACATCCTTGGCCAATACCATTGTCGTGATCAACGCATCGAAGAGTCCATCAATGTGTCCCTGATGCCAGAGGTTCCAGGTATTCGTCGGTGCTCGGGGAGCGATGTAATACCCGTCCTCGATGTTCGGATACAGCTTCAATTGGTTCGCCCATTGCCTGTCATTGACCTCTGCAGGTGCGCCTCCGCCGCCATGCATCGAGATGTAAAGCGGTTTACCTGCCCGCACATCCCCGTCGACCCGCATCTTGATCGGCATCTCGAATCCCCCGGCCTCGATCACCCCCGCTTCGAGCATCGTTTCCGCTGCATCCTGCGCTCGACCTCTCCACCGAACGATTGCATCTTCTTTGATGGACTCTGCAAGTGTTCTGGTCAGGGCCTGATCGTGGGGAACAGAAAGTGTCACCAACTGCTGATCCTCCAGCCCCGTCACCTGCGCCACAGTGCTATCGCATGTCACGGCGTAATCGGATCCGATGGGGAGTTGTGCGTAGACATGATCATTCGAGTCAAATCGCTCGTCTCGAGAAATTCCGCTGAAGACAATCTCTCCCTTGCTGTCGTGGATGGTGACTGGTAGAGCGCGGCGATTGCCGGATGCATCAATCACACTCACCCGGAGCCGGCCGTGTCCATCGGGGGGCGCTGCATCGCTACGCAAATACCGACTCGTGATGTCGATGCCACCGACGCTCTCATCCCAAGGCCGCCAAGACATCGGGAAATGCTGGGGGACATCACGCCAGGTTGCAGCGAAAATGGCATGGCGGGGATCCCCTTCGATCGCGCCCGAAGCACGATCAGCAAACCACGCGCGGTTAAGAGCATCACCCGTTGGCTCGGCTGCGCCTGTGTAATGCCAGTCGCCCTCATGCCACACTTCCACCCACGAATGGTTGCCACTCCCGTCGGTCCAGAGAGGCGTTCCAACGAAACGAGCCGGCACACCCACACTGCGGCATGCATCGACCAGCAGCACTGAAAGTCCCGTACATGAGGCCATGCCGGCATCGATGGATTCAAAGGGAGATTGATCGGCCTTGGGCCGTTGGGTCGAGTATTTGACACCGACCATGGGAAAGACTTGATTGTTGAGCATCGTCGCTGCTTCACCAGCAGTCTTCGCATCCTGAATCAGCGGCGTGAACTGATCACGGAAGGGTCCGCGCCATGCATCTCTACGCTCGTTGATGCTCGCGTAGGGCAACACCGCTTCAAAGAACACCTCTTCAGGCACATCGTCACGCCAAGGTGATGTCTGCCAAACCTCATAAGCCAGATCCACGTTCTCAAGGAGATAGGCCGCGTCGAGGGTCTGAAGATCCGTCTCCGGCATGTGCGTGATCAGCCATTGCATCCCGGGACTTTGATCGGGTGGAACCTGCGACAGCGCAGACTCCAGCTGTGCACGGTTCTCGCCGGCGCGTTCGAGCGCCTGCTCGATGTCCGCGCCAGTCGACACAACGACCAACATGAGCACACTGGACACCCACGACATCAACATGACTTCCTCCTGATCCGGTTCCCAGCAAGGATCGTCCCGCGTCGGCGTCGATCATTCATCAGTAGCTTTGAGCATCCGATACAGCGGCACATCGACGATGAACGGTCCAAAGGGCACCACCGCTCCAAGCATCCCCCACCACATGAGACGAGACGGGAGCGGTACGGCGTGTCGGCCGATCCAGAACATCACGACTAGCCCGATAAACAGAAAGCCATGGATGGGCCCGGCAATTGACACCGCCTCCGGCATGTCGCCGACATACTTCATGGGCATTGCCACAAAGAACAGGATCAGTGTCGAAAGGCCTTCGACGATCCCGGCAATGATGAGCCACCGAAGATATGTCTGGTTGATCGACTCCATGGGACGGACATCCTACACGCGCCCCCTGGCAATTGGCAGCAGTTGTTCAATCGTCTGAGAGAAGGTGGAAGTGGCCGCTGGCCAGATCCTGCACACCCGCAACGATGCGTACACCACCAGCCTCGACCGCAGCGGCAATCAGATCCGACCCTTCCATGATGGCACCGATGCCCTGCCTGGCATTGCATGCGATGGCCGCATCCAGCACACCGGGGACAGATGGGTCTGCATCAGCAGTGCACGGGTCGATGATCTGATCAACGAGCGCTGGCAGCCCGCCCGGAAGCGCGTTGCTGTCGCCCCGGTGTTCAAGCGCAGCGCTAACAGCCCCGCAGGAGGAATGTCCCATCACCACGATGAGGGTGGTATCAAGCACAGCAATGGCATATTCCAGACTCGCGATGATCTCCGGGGTTGGGATGTTGCCTGCAACACCGCAGACAAAAAGCGAGCCCAGTGGTTGATCGAAGACAATCTCGGGCGCTACTCGTGAATCGGCGCAGCGAATCATGGCGGCCATTGGCGCCTGCCCGGAAGCAAGTGCATCCCGCGCAGCGGGTGGATTGCTCGACTGCATAGAGCCGTCGACATAGCGAGCGTTACCCGCCATGAGTTCTTCAAGCACTGCCTCAGATGAATTGGGACGATCATTCATACCTGCACTCACCAGCGTTCTTGCACAATGCATACTCCTGGGCAAAGATCTCGTACAGAGAAGTCGCCCCTGCGAGGGATCATAATCCGGACTGCATCCTGCCGTTGTGAGCCTGCTAGCCTTCGCTCAAAGGAGCCCGCCATGACTACCGACATCACCCGATCTGCTGTTGCCGCCCCCGCACGGTTCATTACCGACTTTGCGAAGATGCTGTGCGCGGACATCGACGCCAATCAATTCGCGGATCGACTTGGCACAACCATCAATCATCCCGCCTTTATTCTTGGTCATGTGGCCTATTACGCAGGCGTCTGTGTGAATCTGCTCGGCGGAGACTGCGATATTGATGATGCCGAAGCGCCGCTGTACGAGCATGGGGCCGAATGCGTCGACGACGCCACCCGGTATCTCCACAAAGATGCTGCCATCGCCCACTTTGAATACCGCATGCAGATGGCAGCGACGTTTGTCTCCGAGTGCGGCCCCGACGTCTTGTCCGCTTCGTCAGAAGACACACCATTCGCTGGACGTGTCGACACGCTCGAAGAGATTGCTGCATTCATGCTGGTCGGCCACCCGATGTTTCACCTCGGACAGATCAGCGCCTGGCGACGTGTCGCCGGCATGCCAGCAGCAAGTTGATCAAAGATGATCTCCGGCGCGACTCGGGAATCAGCACAACGGCGGGTGGTGCTTGCTCGCTGCAACTTCCGTGCGTGCCTCACCGCCCGTTCAGGGGGAATCGACATCGCATATTTATTCGAATGACCGGGAATAACAGCCCCAGCAGCCCTGGTCGCATCCGATCCACATCATCTTGGCTGACAAGCCTTGCAGTGGGGTCAGAGCGATCGTAGGCTTCAGGGTCATGAGATCCTCCAGACATGGCGTTGTCCAGCGTTGCATACTGCTGCTTCTTGCGGCAGCGATGCCCCTGTGCTGCTGCGTCATGCGAAGCATGGCGACAGTATCGACCCATGATGCTGCGCCAGTCGCCATGAGTTGCTGCAGTCAAGCAGCAGCGCCATGCGACAGCGATGATTCCTCACCCTTGCCGGATGAACCCATTGGCTGTGGAGGAAGTTGCTGCATCAAGGCCCCGATTAGTGTCAATGACTGGACGCCACCCGTCGATGCCATTGGCACTCCCTTGATCCTGGTCGCTGTCCAGCCGGATACTGCATTCACGCAGACCATTTCAATCCGGCAGTTCCCGCACGGCCCACCACCCGGACCTTGGGGGCAATCGGCGCCACCCTTGCGCCACGCGACCATCCTGCAAATCTGAATTGAGATCAGGCGTCTCTTTTGCTCCACCGCTTGCGGTGTTGTTGTCACGCCCTGTCTTATTCGGATATTTGTCATGCAAACATCATTCACGCCGTTCATGCGGCGCCTGCGGCCACCTATGTGGCCAGTCATCCCACTGCTCTTGACCGGATGTTCGTCCCTGGATCCCAGTGGTGACATCCATCAAGCCGGCACGCTTGCCGGAAATCGCCTTGACGTCGATGCGAACGCCATCTGGAACGCGCCGGTTGATGAGGCGAGCACCGCTTGGGATGGCGCGTCACCTCTGACTGCAGAAAATGGCATCCTTGTTGCCCTTCAGAACGAACCGGAACTCCGCATCAGTTTGGCGACTGTTGCTGAACGTCGCGCGGAACTTGTTCAATCAGAATTGCTTCCCAATCCAACGATTGGATTCGGAATTGGGATTGCAACAGATGGACTCTCGGGCAGTCCTGCGTTGATTCAAGGTCTGCAAGCGTTGACCTGGCTGTGGACGAGGCCCGATCGCATTGCTATGGCTGAAGCCGGACTGCGTGCCTCAATCCTTACAGCTGCATCCGAAACGATTGAGCTGTCTTCTCGTGTGGCAACAGCCCATGCACGCGTGCTCGCAGCCCAAACGATGGTTGACCTGGATGCTCAGAATCTTGAGATCACTGATCGCACACGATCACTCATTCAGGATCGACACGAGGTCGGCGAAGCCGCCCATCTGGATGTCGATCGTGCCGAAGTCGATGTGCAGAATGCCAGAACGGCGTTGATCGCTGCAACACGTGAACTTGAGCAGGCCAAACTGGCGTTGCTCGTCGATATCGGCTGGCCGAATCATGGCACCGCATGGGTCGCCATGGAACCGGTTGGCGCCGTCGCTCCAAGCGATGATGAAGACACTGCACTATGCAAACTCGCAACGCTGCAACGACTCGATCTGGCTGCGGCAACAGTTGAAGTCGAACAGGAACTTGCGAAACTCTCGCTGTCTGGAACCAAGCGTATCCCCGAAGTCCGCTTTACTTTCGGATGGCAACGAAGTTTCACTGATCGCCAGGCCGTCATGCCCGGCGCATCCCTGACCATTCCCATCTTTGATAACGGCGAGCCAGCGATTGCCAAGGCGACAGCCCAACTGGAAGCGGCGCGAATGCATTGGCTCGATCTGGCCAATCACATTCAATACACCGTGCGTGATGCAGGCAGCAAGTGGCGTCAGGCTGCGGCTCAATCGCGTATCACGCAGTTTGACACCCTTCCCGCCGCAGCTAACGCGCTGCGCCGGAGTCAGGCTGCGTACAAGGAGGGCGTCATCGATCTGACTGTGCTCCTCCTTGCCCAGGAGCAGCACATTCGGACCCAGCGCACACTCGTTGCTCAGAAACTCGCAGAAGCCGAGTCACTCATTGAATTGCGACGTGCTGTTGGAGGCACCTTTGAAGAGGTCCCTGACGAGCTCGCTGGCGATACTCAATCTCAAGGAGATGCCTCGTGAATACGAACATCCCTCTTCCTGAGCGACGGTGGATGACCCGATTCGGTCTCCCGATTCTGATCATCGCGATTGCTGCAGCAATTCTGATTGTGGTGGGATGGCAGTCTCTTCGACCCGCCACTTCGGTTGACGCTGTCACAGTTGTGGTCCGGTCCATCGAAACCGACACGCCATCAACTGACGATCGGACCGATGGCCGCATCATTCAGGCACCGGGCTGGGTCGAAGCCGATCCTTTCAGTGTCTATGCGGGCGCATTGGTCGAAGGTGTGGTCGAATCGATCCTCGTGCTAGAGGGTGATCGTGTCGCAAAGGGACAGCCAGTTGCCACCTTGATCTCGGATGATGCCCGCATCGCACGTGATCGTGTGGCGGCTCAATGGGAAGTGACACAACAGCAGTTGAAGACCGCCATCGCCCTCCGAGATGCGGTGGAGCCTGAACTGGCAGCCGCCGATGCTCAGCGCCGATCGCTGGTCGATGAATATCAACGCAAAGAAGCGTTGGTCGAGAATGGTGCCGTCGCTGCCGGGCCCGTAGAGCGACTGAAAATTGCCATCGATGCCGCGAATGCCGACATCGCCCGACTTGAAGCGCGTGAGCAAGTACTCGATGCCGAAGTTCATGCTGCTGAAGCACGACTCGCTGTTGCAGCATCAGATCTTGAGGAAAGTGAACTTGCACTCTCCAGAACAACCGTGGTCTCCCCCATTGAGGGCATTGTGATCGAAAGGCTGACATCACCGGGATCGGTGGTCGGTTTCGGCAACGGGGAACACGCTACACACATCGTCCATCTTTACGATCCTGAGAAACTCCAAGTGAGGGCTGATGTGCCTCTGGCAGATGCTGCTGGGGTCGGTGTCGGCCATCCGGCAGAAGTCATTGTTGATGTCCTCCCCGACCGGGTCTTCACTGGCGAAGTGACGCGGTTTGTTCATCGTGCCGATCTGCAGAAAAACACTGTCGAAGCGAAAGTCCGCATCCATGATCCGGCGGATCTCCTCAAGCCCGACATGCTTGCCCGCGTTCGCATCCTTCAACCTGAAACAGCACACCAAGGAT
>JAKVBW010000006.1 GCA_022446945.1 Phycisphaerales bacterium
AATGCCGCTCATCCCAGTCTGCAAATGACATGGCATTGGATTAGCGGCAGGGGCCCCAATTGCTGATGATCAGCAGCACGTCGTCGACACCAATCTCACCATCGCCATCCACATCGCCATCACAGTTGGCGCAGGGTCCCCAGGATGCAATGACCATCAGGATGTCGTCGACATTCACCTCTCCGTTGTTGTCGGCATCGCCAGCGCAGTCGTTCGGCGGATCGAGAATCGAATCGTCGTATTTGACGGCACGCATCAATCTTTGCGATGTGAAATGCTGCCAGACGATGTTTCCATCTGCATCCACCTCACGGATCTCGCGGCTTGGGCCATCGGTTGCGATCGTGTTTCCATTCGGAAGGCGGTACACCCCACACAGGTGGTCGCCGTGAAAGTCGGGCGACTCATAGAAGAAGGCGTAGTCGCCTGGTACAGGTTCAAATGGCAAGGTGTCATCGATCGCATAGGTGCCATCGGGGAGCAGTGGCGGAACGAATTCGATTAGATCGGACGAGTTGTCGTCATTACCGTTGTTGAAAAGCAGAAGATTCTCTTCGCCCGGCATCCCTGGATCGATCCAGTTGACCCCATGAACATTGAAAAGCACTTGGGCACCTGGCCGATCGTAATTTGCCGGGCTGCCCCAGCGATATAGAAAGTCTCCAGCCGGACCGGCAGCTTCTTCGGTCGAGATCGAGTGATCGATTATGTAGATTTCGTTGAGACTGTTGGAGCTCATCACGATCTGATCGAGTTCCGGGTGGTAATCCAAGGCGTTGACGTGTACCCAGTCTCCATTGTTCGGGTGAAGGGATCCCGCGTTGATGTCGAGTTTCTCGGGATGTTCAGAAACAACGCCGTAGTTGGGAAGATTGGGATCCACATCCTGAATGATGTGATCCCACAGATGCCATTCCCAAACGATCTCGCCACTTTCAGGACCTGTGGGTTCGACTTCGACAATCTGGGTAGGCCAGATTTCGGTCGTCAGGTTCAGTCGTCCTGCTTGCTGTCCCTCCTGTTGTGACTTGCGCTCCCATGCCACCATGAGAACATTGCCGTTGGGCATGGGGCAGATATCGTGATGCGGTTGGTTGTCCTCATCCGCAAAAGTGAAGTCCCATAGCAACTCACCTTCCAGTGAGAACTTCTGAACGCGCCCGCCATAGGCCGCACCATCCATCGCGGGTTGCCCGGGGATCCGACACGGTCGCACCAGAACACCTCCCGGTACGAGATAGGGCGTGCTTGCGATCGTCGAAGCACCGATCCATTCATGAAGAACATCGCCATCGTTGTTGATCAGGACGGTTCGGTTCGATTGAGGACCATGAATCGGATTGAACAGGGTCAGGCCATCAAACGGGCTGCCAGCGATCACCATCATGGTCAATGTCAAACACGAATGGCCGATCATGAATCTCTCACTTCCATTGAACCCTTCGAAGGGTCAATCATCTATTAAAGAGCAGTCCATCGGAGAAGGCAACAAGATATTCAGTAGCAGAGCTGTATCAAGGCCAGCGTGATCGATATGAACATTGTTCTGGCATCAGCTACGGACAATTGCCCCAGGCGGAGACCAGAAGCAGAAGATCATCGACATCCGTATCACCGTCTCCGTCGCAGTCGCCATCAGCGCCTGCCTGATAGGACTCTAGGAGTGCAAGCAGATCGTCGACACCGACGGACGCATCGCCATTCAAGTCACCCATGCAGTCGGATGGGCAGGTGTCCGGAAACTCGTTGCCACCTTCGTCGGTCCATGTGCCGATGACTGGATCGCCCTGATTCTCGCAGAAGAGATTGTTCGAAAGATCCAGATTTCCTTGGTGTGAGTACAGCGTTGCCGTCCCCGTGTTGTTGCGAAAAGTGCAGCCTTCGAACCGGGTATCCCACCATATTGCTGCGACGGAGCTGTAGCCGGCGTTTCCCTCGAAGAGACAATCGCGAAAGGTCGGGCTGCCATGAGCGCCGTGAAGTCCGGTGACTCCCTTGTTGAAGACGATGATGCCGTTGTCGCCTCCATTGTTATCAATGAATTGGCATGATTCAAAGATTGCTTCGGTACTGCTGGACCAGACTGCTGTTCCTTGCGTTTCCGCGCTATTGCCCATGAAGACACAGTTTCGGATTGTCGGCGAATGGTGATATATCCAAAGGGCGTTACCCAGAGAACCTGTAAAGGTGACATTTTCGATCGTTGCGCCAGATGCGCCAGCGATTCCGATACCCAGCAGAATCTGATGAGTTAATTGGCCATCCAGGGTGACGGCAGGTGATCCATCGGCGTTGAGTGCGCCAATAATCGAAATGTCGGCACTCTGAATGAACAGGTCCGCTTCGTCGTAGATTCCGGCTTCTATGAAGATGGTGTCACCGTCATTGGCAGCATTGATAGCAGCCGCAATCGAGGGTTGATCTCCGGGGACGTTGATGGTGCCCCCGACGGACGGTCCCGTCAACATCAACAACGCCACGATTGATTTGCGCAACGAACGCATGGTGTTCCTCGTCTCTAGGAGGCCGGGCTCAATGTGATATCAGGGGCAAGGTCCCCAGCCATTGATGACGGCCAGAACATCATTCACATCCACCCACCCGTCGAGGGTCGCATCACCGCTCGGATCTGCACTATTAAATGCGGCAATCACGGCGAGCATGTCATCCACTCCGACTTCGCCCGACTGATCGAGATCTGCCTGACAAGCGGGATCATCGATGATGAATGTGAATTCAGCCAGCATGTTTCCATCTGCGTCTTCGTCGATGACCGTAACTTCCAGATCTGGGTGGTAGAAGAAGTCATCATCATTTTGAGGAACATCGGGGAAGTACAACTGTGTGGTTAGCACGTTGAGTGAGATGCCCTGCACCTTGACATGAATATGTGCGGTTCGTCCCGGATAAAGGCCAGGAATCACCGTCTCCAAGAGGGAGTGTCCCATCATGTCAGCGAAGTGGTGTCCGCGGTATCCCCAACCATTGTTGTCATAGTTTCCATCGGGATCGGTATGCCAGATATCGATCCATGCATTTGGAACAGGCACGCAGTCTTGGTTGACAACGGTGATGTTGAGATCGAGCAGGGGGCCGTCGCCCGGTTCGCGCAGATTTGAACGCTGTGGCGAGTCGGGCATCCAGTATGGCCCTTCTACATCCGGAAGTGTCAGGGGGCACTCGGCCTCGACGACTGCAATGATCCCGTCCATACCCATCATGCAATGTGGTTCACAGAAGTACGCAATCTCACCAGATGCGTCCAAGGGGACATCCCAGACGAAGGTGTCGCCGCCGTTTTGAAGCTCGCCATGGAACAGGCCATCTGCCATACAGTCGACTCCTGAGGTCACCGTATGGGGGTAGCCGCTGTTGTACTCCCAGATGATGGTGTCGCCGGGAAGCACATCGATGATGTCAGGTGAAAATGTGGTGTCATTGGCCACCACCACGTGTGTGTCGGCGCTGGCCCATCCCGCGAGAATCAACGCGGCAACAGTCGCAAGATGCATTGAACGCATGGGGTCCTCAATTCTCTCAATCGAATCTCACATCCAGAACCCATATCAGAACTTGATTTGGAGGTCTGGTCAAACTGTTTTTTGGTCAATCACTGCTGTCCTTGGTGTGGCTGAGAGGCAGGAATCGTCGGAGGGGCGATAGGAGGTGGTGGAGGGCCATCGTCGTTTCTTGAACCGGAGTCATCTTCCCATTCTTGGGCGTAACGCTGTTTTTCGACGGGTGTGAAGTGTTTCAAGGTTGGATTGTGATGCACGCCCTGAGGTCCGCCATGCCCTATGTACGCGGGATGATCCGTGTGGCAACCCACCAACCAATGCATCGCAAGGATTGCTGCGGTCATCGCCAGACCCACACGCATCTGCTTGAGAATGTCAGTTGCGCAAGTTGAAACAAAGACCATCTTCTGCATGAGTGAGTTACTCCAATGCTGATGATCTCATAGTTGAGTGCCTGGCAGATTGTGCCGGTGCTCTCAGGTTGTTGCAGACCGGGGCGAACCGTAGACGGGCGAGAATGTCAGGTATTTGTTAGGGTATCCAGAATGCCTGATGTTTGCAAAGCCATCTCCGGTGCTCCCGCTGTGCGCTGCCCGCTCCTGATGGCCCGCGTGGAGGCCGGGTTTCCATCACCTGCAGATGATTATGTCGAGCGCGCTCTGGATCTCAATGAGGAACTCATCGCGCGTCCAGCCGCCACCTTCTTCCTGCGCGTGTCGGGCTGCTCCATGGAAGGCGCTGGCATTCATGATGGAGATCTGTTGATCGTCGACAGATCGATTTCTCCCGCGCCGAACATGGTGATCGTCGCTGTTGTTGATGGGGAATTCACCGTCAAGCGATTGCGCCAATCGAGCGCCGGTTTCATGCTTGAAGCGGCACACCCCAACTACCCACCGATCTCGATCGGTCCGGACACGGAAATACGCGCTTGGGGTGTCGTGACCTGGGTGATTCATCGGACTTGTTGAATGATGTACGCATTGGCCGACTGCAACAACTTCTACGCATCGTGCGAGCGCGTCTTTGATCCCAAGCTCGTTAACAAACCGGTGATCGTGTTGTCCAACAATGACGGTTGTGTGGTGGCGCGTTCGCAGGAGGCCAAGCAAGTCGGCATTCAGATGGGTCAGCCAGTATTTGAATGCCGAGACATCATTCGATCGCATGCTGTGATCGTTCGATCTTCCAACTACGCGCTCTACGAAGACATGTCGCGGCGTGTGGTCAGCGCCATTCTTCATTTTATTCCGGATGTCGAGATCTATTCGATCGACGAGGCTTTCTGTGATTTGGCGCCGATGGCGGGACGTGATTTCGACAAGTTGTGCCGCGAGATTCGGTCGGCCGTCCTTCAGTGGACCGGGATTCCGGTATCGATCGGTATTGGATCCACGAAGACGCTGGCGAAGATTGCCAATCGCGTGGCGAAGCGGGATGCATCGACGGATGCCGTCTATAGATTTCCGTGTGACGTCAACGAAAGCAGGCGGGTCCTATCCGAGACGCGGGTCGAGGATGTGTGGGGGATCGGACGCAGATGGGGCAGGCGGTTTCGGCAGTTGGGGGTTCAATCCGCACTGGATTTGGCGCAGATGCCGCCTTCAATAGTCCGATCGCACTTCAATGTCACAGCCATGCAGACAGGCATGGAGTTGGCGGGAGTTCGATGCCACGAACTTGAAGCTGCCCCTGCGCCGCGACGGACATTGGTTCGGTCGCGCTCGTTCGGAGAAGCGGTCAAGCGGTGGGATGAGATGTATCAGGCGATCGCATCGCATGCGACCCGCGCTGCGGAGAAACTTCGATTGGAGGGAGGCGTTGCTGGGCGTTTGTCTGTCTTTATTCAAACGAATCGATTCCGTCAGGATCAGCCGCAGCATTGTGTGTCGGGATCCTGCGAACTGATGCCGTCGACGAATACAACGCCTGTACTGGTGGAACACGCTTCGTCTATCGGACGCCAACTTTGGAAGCCGGGTCATGCATACAAGAAGGCTGGTGTGATGTTGTCGGAGATCACATTTGGGGAAATGCAGGGCGCTTTGTTCAGCAGTCGTGATGATGCGCATGACGCGAGATTGATGGAGGTTCTAGATCGGATCAACATGACCATGGGCTCTGGAACGCTCCATCCTGCCGCAACGGGGCGTCATCAGCGCACAGGATTCATGCGGCAGGAACACTGTTCACCGCGGTACACGACCCGGTGGAGCGAACTTCCCAAGGTGATTTAAGCGGAATCAGGGATGTGTTCGGACGAGTGCCAAGGAGGGGAACTGCCGGATAAGGATTAGCAGGGTCCCCAACTCGCAATGACAATCAGCAGATCATCGACATCCGTCATGCCATCATCATTCGCGTCACCCATGCCACCTGTACCGCCCCATCCTTTCAGGACAGTGAGCAGATCATTGACATCCACGACGCCGTCGCTATTCAAATCGCCCGAACAGCCACAGGGCGTGGTCATGCCGGACCAAGCGTAGATGGCGCCGTCTTCAGGTTGATAGAGCGCGCCGACAACAGCACGATCTCCCTGAATGTCACAGGCCCATCCGAACTCTGCTTCCGTGGCGGGAACAGGGGGGAGGAGCGTAGCCATCGGTTCCCATGACGGATTCGAGATGACATCAACACGGCCCGCGTCAAGGCCATCAACTTGTGCGAAGCGCGACCCTACCAGCAGATGTTCGTTTGACAGGCTGACGGCGACGCCAAACTGAGCGCCCGCTTCCGGCAGGATGGGGGAAAGCCTTTCGAACGACCAGCCGTCGAAGACCTCTTCCATCACCCAGACACTTCCTGCATCTGTTCCATAAGTGTCATCGCGATAACAGCCCGCGGCCATGCGCGATCCTGCGAGTGAGACTGAGAATCCGAAGTAGTCATCTGGATTGCCGAAGGACTCCATGGTCATGAACCAGTTGGTGGTCCATGTGCTTCCCAATCGCTCCCACAGCCTGATGAGACCCCGACCTTCGAACGCCCACGGGGATCCCCCGACGATGCGATCACCATCGGCAGCAAGTCCAAGTCCTAGCTGATGGCCTTCAGAGGCTTGGGGCGACACCAATTTGGCTGCATGCGTCCAGGAACCATCGGGCTGTTGATCAAAGATGTGGATCGAGCCTGAGGAACTGCCCTGATCATCATCCAGTGGCGCGCCGACTGCGCAAAATCCATCTCCTAGTGCCACCGTTCGACCGAACACATCTTCTGCGCCCGGATCCGGAGGCACCAGTTTGATCGGATCAGACCAGTTGCCTTCGGATGTGCGTGTGAAGACATACGCAGCACCGGAATTGCTGCCGAAAGCATCATGGAACCAGGCACCAGCGATGATCGTATCGCCCTGTAGATCAACATCGACACCAAGCATGTCGCCCCAATCCGCATCATCGACGACAAGGGTCGCATCGTGCACCCATTCGGCACTCTCTAGGCGATAGACATGAACCGCGCCGCTGGCCCATGCCACGCCTGTATCGAGTGGTGCGCCGACGGCCAGTAAATCTCCATCCATTGCCACGGATGCGCCGAGCATCGCGCCACTCTCCAGTACATCGGACATCTCTATATCAACGACACAGGGTCCTGATGCGGAGGCCATCTTGAGCACGATCCCCATGGCCGTGATCGCTGCGGCCAGTCTCACACGCATGGTCCCCAAGCTTCCAAGACGGCAAGCAGATCATCAACACCAATCACGCCATCACCATTGACATCAAATGGGCTGCCGTTTTCAGACCAGTCGCTCAGTAATGCGAGGATCTCATCGACACCGACCTGACCATCACCCGCCCCTTCCGGATAGACATCGGCTTGACAGCCATCAAGGATGATGGTGTCACTCCAATCAACATCGATGACCTGATCGGGTGGCGCGACGAAAATGACTTCTTCGGCAAAGGCGAGTGTGTCACCCGTGACGAGGAAGTCGATCGTGACGAAGTGAACTGGCTCGTTGACCGGGGGGAGAGGTGGTTGGCCGAGTGTAAAGCCGATGGCAGTTGTGGCGCTGCTGTAGAGTTGCCAGCCGTCTTCGCCACACCAGCCATCGCGGATGGCAAGAAGTTCGAGTCCTGAGACATCAAATTGGAACCCGAGCATCGATTGATCACAGGCCCAGAGAAGTTCGGCTGTTCCATTCCCGTCAGGAAGAATGTCATAGGCGCCCCATGTGAGTTCACAGGCACCTTCCGCAGTACGGCCGCCGCAAATCAGGAGGGTTGCTATCGCCAACATGGGGATCTGTGTAATACGCATCTCTTCATCCTCTCTCAACTAGCACTCTCTGCCGATCAAATCCATTAGATCGCCCCTCCCGTTCACCGTCAAGGAGTTGTTTCGCAAAGGGGCCTGAAGGGCTCAGAGGTCGATGCACCCAGACAGTGGGCTCACCGTTTTCCTGCGCCGAATGGACATCAGGTCATGGGTGGAGTGCTGCCGCAACCTGGGCAACCCGCTGACCGACCTGTTCGACAGCACTTTGAATCTTGTCATCATCCATGACATGCGTGTCCGTGAATCGGTCATGAATACCCGGGACGGCCACTTGATTCGGAAGCACGATCGTGCCGATGCCGGAAAGGATGGCGCGCAGTTGAGAAAGTCCTCGTAGCCCACCGAGACTTCCCGGAGAGCATGCCAGCAAGCCAGCGACTTTGCCCTTGAATTCAGCGAGTCTGGGATAACCATCTTCTGGACGGCTGGCCCAATCAATGACATTCTTGAGTGCTGCGGTGACTGATCCGTTGTATTCCGGCGATGCGATAAGCAATCCCTGATGTTCACGGAACAATTTCTTGAGGGCAAGTGCGTTGTCCGGGATCCCTGTAGCTTCCTCGATCTCCTGATCGTAGACAGGAAGCGGGTAGTCACGCAGGCGTAACACGGTGACGTCTGCTCCAGCCTCGGCTGCTGCTCTGGCAGCAAGTTCAGCGATGCGGTGATTCCACGATGCGGCGCGAAGACTTCCACTGAAAGCAAGAATGCGGGGCGGTTGGCTCATAGGGATCAATGATAGTCCATCATTTCAGAATTGATGGATGGCTTGGCCGTCACGGGAGACTGAATCGCGGCATGACAGGCTGTGCAGGATTCGGCTATGCGTTCAAACTGCGATGACAGAACATCGAGTTGTTGAGGATGGGCAAGGAGTAACAGCTCGAGTTGAGTAGCAGTATCGATGGCACTCTGAACTTGAGCAGGGTCGATTCCCAATCCCTGCCAATCATCTCTTGTCTGCAGTTTCCGCAAGGATTCCGCAATGAATCCTGCATCTGCTGCTGGGGCGAGGTCTGGATGAGATGAAGGAACATTCCATTGATTCTGATGGACTAAATCGAGCCGGGTCATGGCCTCATCGATTCGCGTCATGCTCGAGGCGATATCAGATGCCTGAACAGCGGCGGGCAGAGGCTTGATGTTGTTGACGATGTCCAGATAGTGAATGGGCTCTTGTTCTTTCACGGAACGCCAAAGCATCGGATAATGCGGTGAAGTTCCTGCATCGCGCATCCTGGACATTGCTTGTTCTTGAGTCGAGATGCCTGAGGCGATCCCGATTAGCGCACAGGCTGTCGGCGCCCGATGAATCCCGTGATGGCAATGGACAAAGACTTTCCCTTTGCTTCTCCCCATCGCGTAAGCAGTGGCAAGATCGAGGATCTGCGCGTCATTGGGACCGCTGTAGCTCAGCGGGATGTGCACCAAGGATATACCAGAGAATTCTTTGACATCTTCTGGCGGCAGAGCATCGACACTGATGATGGTTCTGACACCCCAGTCGTAGAGTGATCGGATGCCATTGGCGCCTAGGGGTCGTGCGCCGGAGCAAAGATCTTCTTGAAACTCAAGTAGTTTTGCGACGCCCTCCAGTGCAGATCGTGAGGGATGCCGTGGGGCGCGCTCGGTGTCCTCGTGCGGACGTACCTCCGCCTGGATAGCCGAAGTTCCAAGGTCAATCGTGGCCCAGGCAGCCAGTAAGATCAGTATCCGGATCTTGCTCAAGAGATAGCCTCTTGCTTTGTTCTGAAGGAAACGTGGTGAACCGATGTCTCTCGCACTGTAATCTGAAGATTCGCCACACGCATGTTGCGGATCGTGGGTGTTCAAGAAATCTGGGCAACACCAGGCAGAACATGCTGTAATGGGTGAATGCAGATGAGTGGACTTATGCAACAGATCGACATGTCGTGGATGAGAAATGCCGCATTCGATGCGAGGCACCATGAGCGAAGATGAACGATCGAGCATTCTTCTGCTTGACGGCGGAATGGGATCCGAACTGGAACGTCGGGGGGTTGATATCAGTCTTCCATTGTGGTCTGCACGGGCATTAATTGACGCGCCCGATGCCGTCCGAGATGTTCATCTGGACTACCTTCGTGCGGGCGCAACAGCCATCTTGACCAATACCTTCAGGACTCATCGGAGATCACTGGCGAAAGAGGGACTGGGGGATCAAGCCGAAGCCCTTACACAAACAGCAGTGGAGATCGCACTGGGCTCAAGAGAAGCATCTGGTGTGGACGCCATGATTCTGGGAAGTGTCGCGCCTCTAGAAGATTGCTATCGACCGGATGAAGCGCCGGACGGCGAAGTGTGTCGACGGGAGCATGAAGAACTGATTCGCACCCTGATCGCAGGCGGTGTGGATCTCATCTGGCTGGAGACCATGTGTTCTGCAGTCGAGTCAAGCGCCGCGGTGGACGCAGCGCGCGAATGCGCTCCTGAAAAGTGGGGGATCAGTTTTTGCCTTTCAGCTACCGAGCCGGGACAACTGCTTGACGGGACTCCCATAGAGGCATTGGCGCACGATCTCGCTGATGCGCAGTTTGTCGGCATCAATTGTGTCGCCGCGCATCTGCTCGCTCAACACGTTCGTCATGTGCGAACGGTGTTCGGTGCCAGTATGAGAATCGCTGCCTATGGAAATGTCGGCTATGCAGACGAGGATGGCGGATGGGTCAGTACCGACGCTGTAGCGCCATCCAGATTTGCTGACTATGCCATGGCATGGGTGGATGCGGGCGCTTCGATGATCGGCGGTTGCTGCGGCACATCACCGGCAACCATTGCCGCGATGCGGGAAAGATTGAAACTCCTCAGCCAGACTTAGTTCTTGGTACCGGAACCTGGAGGCATGGGGACTTCGATCAGACCTGCACCAATCAGCATGACACCAGTCCCGTCAGGGCCATCGCCCATCACCACACGTGGTGCCTCATTCTTATCCAGGATCATCAAACCGCAGTCTGACTTTTCACCTGTGCCGATAGCAATGCGCGCGACGCCATGAGTATCCAGAAATGCAAGGCCTACACCGCCATCGTCCTCATCCGTGCCCATGACGATGCGCGGCTTGCCATCTTTGGTAATCGTCAAGCCGTCCAGACTGAGATGGTTCGGCGCTTGCTCTGCCATCCCGAGAAATATTGCGGTAGCAAGTCCCAAGCCGACGCCGATCAGGCCGAATCTCTGGCGGCGAACACTTTTTTGCAAGCGGTCAATGGTCTCTTCTGTGGTCATTTTGAACTCCATACAAGTTGGATTAGCAGATCTCTCTTAAGAGCGATGGATCGTAGCACAATGCAGTTTCATCTCCATCACATTGTGAATTTTGGGGATGATGCTGGCAATCTCTTCGCAATTAGCAAGTTGAGTCGGAGGTCGTGCAAGAAGCCACGCGCCTGCCAGAATCTGTAGACTAACTTTCTGTAACTCAGTAACTCAGAAAAATTCACCATTTCAGGCGATTTCTAAGGGAGATCGGTCGCATGAGCCAGCTAAGTCATCGTGGTTTTAGTCAACTGTTCGCGTCAGTCTGGAACACATTCAAGTCGAACTACTTGCTATGTCTGGGGATCATGGTTCCTATTGTCTTGATGATGCCTGTGGCGGTGGTCGGACGTGTGGCAACAGGTGTATGGGCGACTGGCGATGGCTTGAATGTTCTTGCTGGCCAAACTGCATCCATCGCATTTTGGTTCTTCTTTGCCAGCCTCATCATGAGCCCGATTAGTGCGTACTTGTTTTACAAGATTGTGCGACGCGTTCGCCATGGATCGCGATCAAACAAGGGACTCTATGGCAAGATTGTTGCATTAATGATGTTGGGCAACGTTTGTCTATTGCCAGGTGTCGCCGCCATGGCAGTGGGAAATCCCAATCAGTTTGTGGGAATGGAACTTGGCTGGGAGCTGATTCGAGATTCCATGACACTCAGTCAGGATGATCAGGAGGCGCGAGCGGCGAAGACTTCCGGTGATCAGCAGGATCAGAAGGGGGCACTCGCTGAAAACGAGAAGGAAGTGATGAAGGAAGTTCAATCGAAAGAGAAGAAGATTAAAGAGTTGAAGTCAACTAAGAGGGCGGCTCCATCCATTGTTGGATTTCTGCTGATCCTTGTCGGCGTGTTGTCATTATGGTTATGGCTTCCATGGTCCGCTATGGCACTGCTGGATCCAGAAGAGAACGCGTCAGATGTCAAATCCGCGATTCGTCGAGGACGTGAGATCGCATCGGGGAGTTTCTGGCCAATCATTGGCGTCTGGATCATCATCACGATCATCGCAGGCGTTTCGTGTGCTGCCCTACTTCTGCCAGGCATCTTCTTTGGTATGCCCTTGGCAATGTGCTTGGTGTCAGGAATGTACTTGTGCCTGCGAGGAGAACTTCAGCCTGCTGATGCATAGGTATCGGATGCGGAGGGGTTTTGAACGGCGACACTTCTCCTGCGTCATGGATCCTGCTTCTATCTCGACGTGACTGCTTTGGCCGAGGTATTGATCTTTACGATTTGGAGTATCGCATGCGCATCATCTTGGGAATCAGTCGCATCATCTTGGGCGTCATTCTGGTCCTGTTTGCGCTCTTCTGCACTTACGGATTCCTCGCATCATTCGAGTATCCCGGAATTGATGCATGGAAGATCGGCTATTCGATTCTTGGTGTTGCGTCACTCATCGGGGGCGCTTGCTTGATCTGGGGGGGATTCCGGTCCATCACTGGATCGTAATTGCATCAATGGCGGGATCCAACATGCCATGAGATGTGCCGCGGGGATTGCTGTTGTTAGATCCAGCTTCCAGACGTCGTTCGATCCGATGTGGGCTCCTCGCCCGTGTTGAGCAGCCCTGCTGGTTCGAACAGTAGTACTGCACACTCCTCCTCAGCAACCGGGCGATGCTCCACTGTTCGAGGCACAACGATCATTTCGCCTTCTCGAAGATCAACAGCGCGATCGCGAAACTCCATGCGGAATGCGCCCTTGAGTACGAGAAACAGTTCATCCGCATCCCGGTGCGAGTGCCAGTCAAATGCACCCGAGAATTTCGCGAGTTTGACATCCTGTCCATTCAATCTTGCGATGATGCGTGGAGACCAATGATCGGTAAAGCGAGATAGTTTGTCCTCAAGATTGATGCTTTCCATGGGAATACGGTACAGAGAGCCATTCTCTTGAACAACTTGATGGCGAGGATGTCCAAGTGTTTGGAATCGAGATTCGAGCATCCCATCATGCGATTCGCACCCGAATATGGCTGTGTGACGAAGATCTTCTTTTTTATGGTGATATGACCACAATCTCTGAGAGATTTGAGGCATTGGTTTGCGCGGGCAGTGCAACAGGCAATTTGAGGGTTTCTCAATGGGGGGCCACTTAAGTTGAAACAAGTTCTGCAGTCGAGGCTTCTCCCGGATGAGCCACCTCCCGGAATGCACACTGCATCTGGAACAGATCTACAGGCACAATTGCGATGAAAGGAGTCGGCCATGATTGCCGTCTGCGCGATGACAGTGCTTCTTCTGCACACGCCCCCCCATACTTCACACAGCGATCAACCTCTTCGCCCCTTGGTACCCACCAGTCTGGCAGTAGGGGACTCGCTTGGCTTGGAATTCACATTGCCGTCATGCAACACAAGTCGATCGACACTCGTTTGCACAGATGACCGAATCAGTCACTGGGCCGACTGACGCTCAGTGGCGACGTTTGCGACGCATCCAGAGCATGCCTGACACGATTGCCAAACCTGCGGGGGCTGGAATCGTTGTGAAACCGCCATTGAACATGACGGTTGCACCGGGGCTCAGTTCAAAGCTCAGTCTGATCGAGAGATCTTCGCCGTCGGCCCAAGACACTACGCCGCTGCCTTCGTCATAGGCCGTGTTGGCGCCATGCCCGTCGACGACCAGTTCAAAGGGATAGGGCATCAATGCGGCAGTGTCCTCGCCGGCAACATCGACATGCCAGATGCTGTCTGCAATCAATGCTGACAAGGACACATCCAATCCCGTAAGAGATGCATAGACAGAGGATTCCCAGGCCAGATTCTCAGCCACGGGGTTCGTCAAGGGCATCGTGAAGTCAATCGTGAACGCCATCGCGTCATCGCTTCCATTGACAACCTGAACAACCGATGCGATGCCAGGTGCGTCAGGGGAGCCGATGAATGTGCCGGACGTGGTGAAGTCATTCTGGGTGATCTGGCCAGACCAGAGGTAGGTGCCATCTGGCAGAGCAACTCCTGTCAGTGACATTGATTCGTTGTAGCCGTTACTGGTCGCGACGTCGAAGGTTCCGACAAGACCACCTTGGGCGACGCTTGTCACACCGAGAATTGCTAATGCCAAAGTTGTATGCAAGCGTGTATTCATAGTTGAAATGCTCTTCTGCGGTTGATCCATCCTGCGATCGCAAGCAGGGCGATCGCGCCTGGAGATGGAATGGCGCTGATGACGGTGTAAGTGTGAAGCGTGGCGAGATCGCCGCTGCTGAGTTCAAAAGTTGAGCCATGCCAACTTGATTCAACATCACCACTGACCGTCATCTGATCACTTTGATTGTCAAGTGCAATTGCGTAGGGCCCGGTTGCAATGAGTGCGTAAAAGGGCTCATACAAATCAACAACCGCATCTTCGCCGAGTCCCGCTCTGATCAACGCAGCATCATCGACCGTTGACAACTCTGCAGTTCCCGTGAAATCAAGATTCATGACGGAAATGTTTGCAGCGACTTCAAACAGACCATCAGCAAATATCGGGTCTGGGTTGAAGAGGGTGTCGAGCTCGAACATCTGGGACTGATTCGAGGTATTGGTGATCGACAGAGCGCTATCAAGCGTGAGGAGTTCGTTTGTCTGGTGAACAACGGTGGTCCAAGACACGTGCCATGATTCGCCAAAGATGTTGCCCGTAAAGGCAGTGCTGCCATCATCGAGTTCAGCCCAAGCGCCCAAATCGGACAACATGCCTGAGACAGGGCCACTGCCATCGCCCGAGGCCGCAATCGAGAACATGACCTCTGGGGCCCCTGCACTGACTGCAGCACCTGTCACAAGCGTCATCGCAAGGATGCCGCTCGAAAGGCAGGTATAGTCGTATCTGGGTTTGGTCATAGCCCCTCGTGATCGGCCGAATCACCGCATCGAGTGCGGCGAATCCAACCTACGATCTACCTCCCATGGCGGAAATTGAATGTGCCCGATCGGATGCAGGCAGCTGTGACGCAATCGGCACAAACCATCCATCCAACACGATCGTGTCCAAGTCGTTGCTGCTCATCGATATGTCATCGGTGCGATCCTTTCGTTAGATGAGATGGCAGTTGTTTTTTCGGCGATTTCGGCGTGTTGGCGGCTGTAATCGTGTCAACGGATGTTGACTGTCTTCAAGAGCCTTCTCGCATCGTCAGTGATGCAGGGAAGGGGGGTGGTTTGTGTGGTTTGGGGCGATTGTGCCAACGGGGTATGCCGGGATCTTGATCGCTGTTGCGAGCGATGTGTACATGGCACATTCTCAGTGGCTCGATCCACCCATTCCCGAAGCAGGCGCGGAGTTTGGGATTGGCGGGGATCTTGATGGGCTTCACAATGTTGGTGGGGTGGTCTGCCAGTTGCTTCGTACCTGTATGGCTGATCTGAACTTAGATGGCGTGATCGATGTGATGGACCTGATCACGCTCCTGGATCATTGGGGAACATCTGGGGGAGATGCGATCGGGGATGGCATCTGTGACATCTCGGATGTGCTGGCACTGCTTGCGGGTTTTGGTCCCTGCACCTGATCGATCCCGGGATAGTTCGCTGGGCTGAGATCTTCTGGCTTGGAATCGCCTCTGTTTGGATTATGATGGGGGTGTCACAGTTCGGCGCGGTCGACCACGCTTGAACCTGCGAGTGTCAACACGGACGTGTAGTAGAGAAGGGACTGCGGACGATGCCGCTTCACATCAGGCTGGAGTCAGGCTCCCGGCAGGGGTCAAAGAAATCCTTTGCAGATGATGTTGAGAGCATCGTCATCGGTCGTGATCCAGACCGCTGTCAAGTCGTTCTGGATGCAGACGCGAGGATGGCTGGACGCGAACACTGCACGATTGTGCGGATTCGGGGTCGTTATCTGATTGACATGGCACCGGATCGTGCGGTCTATCTGGAAGATGGCACGCTGCTTGAACCTGGGACGCCGTTGCCTGAACGCTGTCGTCTGACCATCGGTCCGGATGGGCCCCAGATCTCGATACGCGTTGAGATCGCCCGCGGACTTGCGACGACGAAGGATCAAGGCATTGATGAGGACGTGCTTGAGCGACGCGCAAGTCGCCCCGCTTCTGCGGTGGAACTGGAGCGTGCAGAAGCGACTGCGGATGAAGGCAGGAAATGGGGTTTGATGGCGCTCACCGGAGCGGCATGCGTGATCGTTGTGGTCATCGTGTCGATCCTGCTGTTCTCCGAGGATGTTGAACAATTGCAAGTAGCTGATCAAGATCAAGCAGAACGCATCGAGGATGTGGAGACGCGCACCACGGAAGCAGAGGAAGATCTCGTTTCACTGGGCGCAGATCTCCCGGAAATTCTAGAGAAGGCCAATCAAAGTCTGTGGCTCGTGCTGAAGCAGTCTGCAGGCGGTGGTGAAACTGCTTTCGGCACCGCATTTGTTGCAGGACCTGGTGTGCTGGCGACAAACGCGCATGTCGCAGAACACTTTGACAGTCTCGAGCCAGACGAAACCATGGTCCTTCGCTCCGCTTCCATCAATGGCGAAACGCCCACGACAGTCGAAGTGAGATCCGTGATGTTGCATCCTGGTTACCACGCCTTTGAGCAACTTTGGGGGGGCTACATGCCCGTCAGGCTGAACGCTTCTGCAGGTATGGATGCGGTGCGTTCTGCCGGCACTGCTTGTGATCTCGCACTTCTCCAAGTCGATCCTTCAGTTGAAATCGGACCTGCATTGCCACTCGCGACAGACGACTCACAAGCAGCACTTCGTGCGGGTCATGTGATTGGCATGGTGGGATTCCCCATGGAGGGGATGGCCATGGAGGGCGTTAATCTTTCCAGCCCTGCCCCTCAGACGCAGATCGGCCGTGTGACCGCATTGACCACTTTCTTCAACGCATCAGAGGAGGAGGGTGATGCGCCCGGCCAGCGGAATCTACTGATTCAGCACTCGATTCCCGCGACAGGAGGCGCTAGCGGCAGCCCACTCCTCAACGGACGAGGTGAGGTGGTCGGAGTTCTGAGCGCTGTCAACTTTGCCATTCTTGATGGACAGCGCATTCCCACAGGTGTTGGCGTCAACTTTGCTCAGCGTGCGACGTTACTTGAAGAATTGATTGATGGATCAGCTGAAACGATGCTTTCCGAGCGGAGCGAGCGGTGGTCTGCTGGGCTTCAGCGTCTGTATTACTCGGGCGTTGTCGCGAAGGGCGAGTCTGGATTGGACGAGTTGATTGCCATGTGGCGACACAAGATCGAATCAGAATTGCCTCAAGGCCAGGCATTGGTGCATCAACGTGATCAACGGAAATTCTTTCCCTTGGATTCGCTGAATGCTGGCCGCAAGGCTGCGGGACTAGCTGAAGCCAAGTATTCAACTGAAATCGATTTCAATGTCGAAAGTGGTGTCTGGTATCTGCTCGCGGCGACTGCCGATGGTGATATTGAGATCGATGTGGTGGGGGCATCCGAAGATGCTGCTGGCATCGGCGAAGTGGTCATGTTGCAATTGGGCAACTCCACAGGTGCGGCTTTCAAATCCAACCAGACTGGGCAGGTGCGTGGACTTGTGCGTGGGCCACCAGCTGGGAACATGGAAGTGGAAGTTCATCACGGGGAAGCAGTGGGACTGAGAAGTGCTGCGCTAGCCGTCGCTCGACAGAGTTGGAAGGAAAATCTCGCGCGAACATGGACCGTGGATGTCCGCGATTTCGGCGGACGCATGCGTGATGGAAGCACAACCGTCCCGGATGGTTCCTCGTTTGTGTCGATCGAGCCCATCGTGACTGCTGATGGCGGCGATTATTTGCTTGCTGCGGTCAACGACGAAGGCGCATCGCTGAATTTGAGTTTGTGGCAGATCGTCGACGGTGAGCGGACAGAGCTTGGCCAATCGACTCCGGATCTTTCTGCAGTGTCATTCACAGCAGAGAGAGATGCATCGCTCGAGGTTGAGATATCTGCAGAAGATGAGGATACGCCTTACAAACTGCATCTCTATCGGGCTGCGCTCATCGGTGATACCAATGCCGATGACGAGGTTGAGCTCAATGATGTTGTTGACGTTCTTCAGGGTTTTGGAACATCCTGTCTCGAAGGGGAAGCGTGCAATCTCGATGTTGATGACGATGGAGTGGTCGCGGTTCAGGACGTGCTGCATGTTCTGACAAATTATGGCCAGGAATGGCCACCAAGAACCCAGCGTTACAAGGCTTGGAGCTGGGGTGCTGTCACGCTTGATCGAGTTGAACGTCTCGTGCCATTCGTCTGGGGAGCCAGTTGGACGCCGCCGCGAGATATTGTCAGGGAACTTGCTTCTCGCCCCAAGGGTGATCGTGTGCTGTTTCTCTTCGCCAATCTGGTCAACGACATGGCGGTTCACGAAGATGATCGTTGCGTTGAGATCATTGATGGTGAGGAAGTGCCCACAGATTTCAAATCCGTTTGGATTGAGAATGGCGTGTCAAGAGTGCAGGGCGATTTGGATGCCTTCTTTAGCGAGTTGCGCGACGAAGGCGGCCAACTGGATGTTCTCGTGCTGGATAACGAGAAGACCTTCTCATACGGACACTTCATGGATTCTGATCGGGCGCAGTTTTCTGCGATCATGAATGACCCTCGATTTGAAGACTTGGCCGAGAATCTCGGTTTCGAAGATCTCACTCAGATCAACTGGGGAAACGAATACAGCAGGCAGTGGGATCAGGTGATGCAGCCAGAGTTCAGTGCACGGCTGATTGAGGCTGTGATGCCGAGCATTGAGCAGTATTACCCCGATATTCTGGTTACCAATTATGGAGAAGCGCTCCTGAACGAAGACCTTCCCACATGGGATGGCGCGGGGCATCAGAAGGTGAGCTATTCGGGTGCTTTCGGGACCCACGCATCGTCGCAGTTTTATGCCAGAATTTCAGCAGCAGGATCACAGTTCAGGCCCGATGGCATTCACCCGATTGGTCAATCGGACTTCGCCGGGCTTCGAATGACGTTGCATTGGTTGCGTTCGATGCAGGCATCCGATGCACGATCGCTTTGGCCTTGGATCTGCAACCGTGGATGGCAAAGCAGTCAGGCTTGGCCGAACACGTTGCAGGACAGCCCCTATTGGCGTGAGCAGATTATCCATATGGGCCTGACCGGAATCGATCGGTTTCTCTATTGGACAGAACAGAACGTTTTTCAGCATGATCCGGATTTCAACAACCCGACAGAAGAGCAGGAACTTCTTGTTTCGACTCTGGCCGAGTTGGAAAGCAAAGTTGGGACTCTTGGTGTTCCGATTCCTATCGGACGACATTCATTCGGTGACGAGGTGCTTGCCACGGGGATGCAGAAGGGCGATCAGGCTGTTTGGCGATTCACCTTCGGCCCAGCTGTTGGAAGTGCCATCATCGAGTTCGATGATGGGGAGCAGATTGTGATTGCGCCACCCGATGGAGACGTCGGGGCGTGGTTCAGCCACCCGGTGGCGAGGCCTCTGAAGCGCAACAGCGAAGGCGTTCCAATCATTCGGCTGTAGCGTCTCTGTTCAGGTGAGTGCCGACTCAGCAGGCACGGCGCTATCTGCTTCCGCCTCCCACGCCTGCTCTTCATTCAAAGCCGTCGCACGATCGTTCAGGATTTTTGTGGTTGCAATCATCGCAGTGATGAGTACGAGTGTGGCATTAACTCGCCCGACCAGATAGCCCTCAACAAGTGTGCCAGCAAAGTAAGCGGCGAATGTGCCCAGAATGAGGTCACATTGCAGATTGAGCGTTGGCCATGGTGCACATGCCCGCATCGTTCTCATCAGCAGATAGAACGATGCTGCAACAAACGCAATAAGGAGAATGATGCTGGGGATTCCGTATGCAGCAGCGGCGAGCAGATAACTGTTTTCGCTGTAACCAGCATCAACTTGTCCGACACCGATGATGGGGCTTGACATGAATTGTCGAATCAATGTGCTCCAGGCCACAGTCCGCGTATCACCGCCGGATATGAATCGATCAAATGGAAGCCCCAGGCCCACCGCATTTGCCAGTTGGACCATCAGCATGAGCGCGAAGCCAAGCATTGGCAAAATGAGAATCATTCGCCCAAATCTGCGAACACCTAGAAAACAAAGACCGAGCAGAAACATCAATAGACCTGTTCGTGAGCCAGTGGCTAGCAGCGCTACTCCCGAAGGAATCGCGAGCATCGTGTAGAACGGAAGGAACTTCCGTTTGTCATTGGCCGCCAGCCAAATCACCATGACAAGACCGATGCCGAACAGCACCGCAACAAACTGTGGATTGCTGGCGACGCCGATGAAACGATCCGTGTTGCCCGTGATGATCCGATCCGGGTTGTATACCCACTGCACCGCAGTCAAACCGAGAAATCCAGCCATTGTTAACGCAACAGTGCGCGGCACAATGACAAAATCTTCCCAAGCATCCGTCAAGCGATGAACCAGTGTCCAGATCGTAGTGATCGTGATGATGGACAGTGCGATCGTGAGAAAACCGTCGACAGGTCCCATCCGAACGCCACGCAAGATCCCAATGTAAGAGTAGTTGACGATCAAGATGACAAGCGCGGCAGGAATCACGCCAAGGAGTGGGGCAGGAAGCAACATGCGTGCGCCCACAAGGATGGTTGGGACCATTCCGGCGATGAATGACGTTCGATTGACCTGAAGGGGATAGAGCCACTGATAGATTTCTTTACCGAGCCAATCTCGCGGAAGTCCAATCAGATTGAGCAGAAGGATGGCAGCCAAACTCAGAACGAGAGCTTTCTGATTGAACAATTGCGCGAGCAGCAGGATCAGCCCTGTGACGAGCCCGATCGCAAACCAAGATGGTGAGAAAGTCATCCTTCAATACCCTGTCATGCTTGCTGGATTGCCGCAACCATGGCGTTCCAGTCCGTCGAGGTACCTGCAGCGTCGCCGTACCATACGATGAACTCGCGTACACCGACACCAGTCAGCATTGAAAGAAGGCGTCTTGTGAGATCAGGGGACTGTGTTCGATCTCTCCCCCAGTCATTTCGATTCTCTCCCGGCAGTTGGATCCAAGGCACAATTCTGTCCGCCTGAATTCCTCCCCAAGATGAACGCATCGCGTTCACCCGTTGGAGTGCCCATTCGACGGTCTGCTCAGTCAGGAGTTCATCGTTGGCCGTCTTGCGGGGGTGTGGCCAGTAGTAGACAGGACTTAGAAGATCGGCAGAGGCTTTGTGGCGATAGGTGCACCAGTCGTTGCCCGGTACGACATCCCACCGACCGTCGCGTCCATCGAAGGATGTGGCCGTGCGATAGTTGGTCGATCTGCAAGATGGAAATCGCTCACGAATGGGCTGATAGGCAGCGGCCTGCATCGCCGCGTCTGCTGCTGTGAAGCAGATGCCTTCATACCACCTGGCCCATTCATGATTCCGAGGGTCGAACCAATTGCCGATTGTGGCCGGGGGTTCTCCAGCCTGTTGCCACAAATCTTCAATGGAAGTCTCAAAGCCAGGAATGGCTTCTTCCGACCAGCGTCGGTCTTTCTGCATCGCGATGAATGTTTCGACCACGCCTCGCGCACTGGCTCCGACAGTGGGCCAGCCTTCGGTATCGAATAGGAATCGTGAGGGAGGTGGAAGTGCATGCTCACCACTGGCAGGCCACGATTCAAGAAGAGACAACATCCACGCTCTAGACTCGGCAATTCCGTGCGCGAACCAGGGTGTTAACCACCACGCAGAGGAGGCATCTCTCGGAACGCCGTCCTTCCATGCCAGCATGAGAGGCGTGGTTCCCTGAGTTTGCCATGCGGGTCCATTCGGATTGCCCTGCGCCATGCCATAGTTCTGTAGGCAGATTGCAAGTTCGGCTGTGACGGCAAGTCGCGATCTGATGATCGAACCAATCTGAGCAGCGGACTGGGGGCCAGTGAGTTTCTCAGTCTTGATTCGCACCAGAGGGGTGATGTCATGTCGGTTGGCCGCGTCTCCCAGCGGCATGCTCCATGACCAGAACCGCAGAGGGGGCGTTTGTGCCCGTGCAGCCTCGCTGACGAGAGGCAGGGCGGCAGTGGCGCCCATGAGTCGAAGCATGTTGCGTCGGTCAATGCGAGCGGTCGTGGATACCTCGATTCCGGCCACACATCGAGTATAGGCTCTCAAGTCATGGTGCCGCCGGCGTGACCCCTGTAATGAGCGGGCCCGATCCGGTGACATTCATCTCAAACCGGCGGTTGGAGTCATGCTCATACCATGTTCCGAGTTCGCCGGAATCGGGATGTAGGTAGACGGTTTCCCCATCCTCGAATCGTAATTCAACACCCGCGACATCTTCTCGGAAAGACACTCTCCAGATAGTCGCATCCCCCCGCGTGACGGGTGTCGCAATGATGAACTCATTGAATGAGACTTGTGATAATGCCGAACGATCTGCTTCGTCTCCTACTCTGTGGGAGAGCGCTTGCATGAGATTGTCAAGACGCGTCTGATTCTGATGACTGTTGTTGTGATCCGGTTCGTCATGGAAGACATTCTGGGGCACCCAATAGATGAACTCGCGAACGCCATGCATCCCGAGTTGAAGCACCATTTCGTCGTAATACGCACTTCCTACAAACTGGGAATCCGATCCAGGATCTCCTGGCCAGTCTCTGTATGTCACCCAAGCCATCAGGGGCCTATCGGTCGAGTGATCAATTGAACGCATGCGGTGCATGGAGACCATCATGGCACCCCAAGGGTCTTCACCCAGTTCCGCGGGTTCGGCATAGGCCGGGTTCATCGCTGCGCCAAGCCATTGGGTCATTCGGCCATAAAAGGAAAATGCATCATGGGTTCCGCAACTGGGAGATTCTCTGCAGACGGTGTGTCCATGAAGGTCCAGTGTCGGATGGTCATCGACTTGTGTGTAGGACATGTAGTTCGAGCATCGGGCGTCTGGAAATGCATTGCGAATGACATCAAAGACCGCTTCATTCAGGGCCTCATCGAAGCGTGTGCCCATCACACTGTTCCAACTTGTTGCATACTCCGTTCCCCATGCGATTTGATGAAGATTGTTGAATCCAAGTTCTGCTTCGAGTTCAACGAAGCGAGGATCGTTCATCACTGGCGTCCAACTGTCCCCTGATGCGGTCAAGAATCGATGTACACCGAGGGTATGTTCGTTGTCGACGATGACGGCATCCAGATCGCCGCCAGCAGCGATGAATCGATCTAACCATTCGCTGATTCGATTCCGCACTTCTTCGATCCCATGGTCAATCCAAGGAGAAGGCGTCAAAGTCTGCAATCCGGTATCGGGATCAACCGTGACATACGCATCCTCCGGATGCATGGCAAGATCGTTGACGATATTGGCAAAGAAGAAGACGACACGATGTCCTTCGGGCTTCGTCAGCGATTGCGCAGCAACTTCCTCCGGGGTGCTCCAACTGGGCGCCCAGATCATCGAGACAAGATTCGTTGCGGATTCTTCGGTTACAGGCGCCCACGTCCAGGCAACGTGGGATGCCTCAACGGGGTCGGAGTCATCGCCGCCACCATGGAGCGGGTCGCTGGACTGTTCATCATTAAAGTGTGCAAGAATTTGGAGGATGTCGATGGAATCAACATCGCCATCGAAATCAGCATCCCCTTGGCACGCTTCGTCTGGATCACAAAGTGGTGACCACGAGTCAATGACAATCAGCAGATCATGCACATTGACCGACCCATCCGCATTGACATCGCCTATTGCATGCTCAAGTGGTCGAGGCTGTGTCACATCGGTTTGAACCATGTGAAGCAGCATGCCTGCACTCGGATCAGGATCAATTCTGAATCGGGCATACGGTCCCTCGCCATCACCATCGAGTGGCTGTGGTTCCACGTATTGGAGATTCCACCGTGGACGCAGCGTCGCTCCATCAATATTCTCGGCCCCCATTTCCGCTAGCAGTGTGGTTCGTTGAGCTGATCCCGTCGTGGTGGTCCAATCCACGTGAATGGCCCAGTAACCCGCAGGCTCATCGACTTCAGCTGTGATCAGGATGTGTTCTGTCAGATTCAAGTCCGCTGCAGGAACTTCAACCTGAATGGGCGCGCCATTGCCTGTTTCGACGAGTGTGACGAGAAAATCGCCATCTTGATCGCTCGCAGCAGTCCAATAGAGATCTGCTGAGGCAAGGCTTGCCAGTGCGAGTGAGAGAACCGAAGAGGCGAATCGAAGCATGAATCGGACAATCCGAACAGGAGCGCAACAGCCGCGTCTTCAGTTGTCGGTACTCGCTTCTGAGCGGTTTGCTCGGGGCGGGCCCACAAGTTGATGTCGGTTGACCTCGCCTCTTCATCAAGCGGGAGCCTCAGACTCAATGAACCGCTCGTAGTTCTGTAACGATCAGTAGAACTGCTCGTAGCGATCAGATTCTGTGGCTTGGGTGGTCTGGTAGGAGTCGTTGGGTTCGAGGAAACACTGCCACTGTGGTATTTATTGTGAACGTGCTGGTAAGGGAATGGCTTGAAAAAGTCGCCGCCGCTCATCCTTAGACAGCAGCAGGAACGAAGCCAGTGTCACATAAACCAGGGCATAGGATCCGATCGCCAGCATCAGATCAAGCAGTCCCCACGCTTCTTCGGAAGCGCGGAAGACAGGGATCCATTGAGGCCAAAGGAGGATCGGACTGATTACCAAGGCCAGCAGGATGGGTCCGATGATGGGGCCGATGAATGTCGAGAGGGGTATCTGAAGAATTTTCGCGCCCCTCATCGGCAGCAAGACGCCGTGGAAGGCAACGTAGGTGACAGTGATGGCCCAACAGGGTCCAGAAATGTTGTTCCAACTCACACCCTCATCGCCGAGCGCCGGCAACATCAGAACAAGCGCAATGGCGAGGATCGGATCAAGTATGCCTCCGACAAACAGTATTTTCGCGTAACGATTGACGTATCCAGCGCCGTATAGAAGCAGAATCCACCCATCAGAGATAGCTCTCGCTGCGAGACCAAGCGCCGCAACCCGAACGAGCATTGCAGTGATATCGACATACTCACTCGGGTTGTCAAGATGGACACCGATCCAGAGTCGAATCAGTTCATCAGCGAGTACAAAGGCAGTCACTGCTGCCGGCCAAGCCATGATCGCGTGCATTTTTGACACGTTTCTGATCATGTTTTGCAAGGAACCGGTACTGTCCTTGGCCGATGCCAGTCGGGCGCCGACGGCATCGACTCCCGCCGTCATCCCCATCGTCACCATCCTGATGTAACCGACCAATCTCGTCGCAAGACCGAAGACAGTATTTCCAAACAGCCCGAACCAGATGTTCGCCACGAATGCACCTGCTCGATCATGCAAATTTGTGGCAACAATGACACCCGTGTTCCAGCCGAATGTACTCATGACGGCTTTAAGCGCAGGCTTTGTCGCTTTCCAAGGTCTACCCAGCAGCCGTGTATCGCGTTTGATCATCCATCCAGCACCTGCTGCAATTATCAGGCTGCGATAACCGGTCGCAAATGCCGCAAAAACAATCAGGCCGGTTCCAGGATCGGTTTGTGGCCAGATCCAACTGCACAACAGGACAGCGATCAGGAAATCTGCTCTTCGAATCATCGTGAGCAGATTCTGGAGGATGAACTCTTCCCGGACGACATACATGTTGACTGCAGGCGTGCATGCAACATTCACAATGGTGAAGGCGGCTTCGAAGACGAGTGTCAGGCGTGCCGCATCGAGGTAAGGATCCGGAATCAAAAATCCCATGATCCAGATCAGCAGGGCAAACGCTGCTAGCGCCAGAATGATGACGACGATAGAAACCAGCGCAGCGGCGTCACAAGCTTCTCGAAAGTCGCGTTCGCCATGCCATGCTGCTGCCAACTCCCTGATCAGACTTGTCCGGATCACTTCCTCAAAAAGAGAAGCGATGCCGGCCTGTGAGACAAGGAAGAGAAAGAGGCCTAGTGCATCCGCCCCCAGCCATCCGACAAGTAGTGGGACCACGATGATGCCAAAGACAAGCGTCGCGAGCAGCCGGGCGTAGTTGCTCCCGATGCGGATCACGCTGCGTCGAGCCTCTGTGATCATGACGATCGAAATCTCCTGATTAGAAGAGTACGCCGGATGAGGTGCCACTGGCGGCGGAACGCGCGGTTATGTGCCATCAAACGACCGATCCTAGTTGACGCATTTCATTTCATGAATCCGACCGGCGAACAGCAAGAATAGTCCGGTCATCTTGGGCAGGTTCACCGTTTCGAAAGTTCTCAATATCTGTTCGCAGTGTTTGCAGAGAGGCGTCAAGGGGAGAATCCGATGTGCTTCTCAGGACGTCTACCATTCGATCGACGCCATACATGACACCGTCTGTGTCCATTGCTTCAAAAATTCCATCACTGGGAATCGCCAGAAGATCACCAGGCTCCATATCAATCACAGTCGCATCGGAAACTCCAAGTGTATTCAGCACTCCAAGTGGTGGCACGTCGGCATCCAGCGAATCGATGCTTCCATCGGCACGAATCAGCATCATGGGTCCATGGCCCGCGGCAATCGTCGTGAGCCGTCCTGAGTTTGCGTCCAGATCTGCAAACCAGGCTGTGACGAATTGCATGGCTGATGTGTCCTGCCACAACTGCTGGTTGAGTTCTTCGACCATTTCCAGCAGGGGCGCTTGCAGACGGACTGCCATGCGCAACATGGATCGCACCTGCGTGACTGAGATGGCAGGTCCAACGCCATGACCAGTTGCATCGCCCACCATCAAGATTGCTCCACTCGGCGTGCTCACCGCATCGAAGGCATCCCCACCGGTGGCATCTGCCGGCATGCTCCAGCCGTGGATTTCCCAGCCGGCGATCTCAGGAAACTCTGTTGGAAAGGTGGCAGTCTGTATGTCACGCGCAATGTCGAGATCATGTTGCAGTTTGACCAGTTCCAACCGATCTGTCAGCAGTCGGGCGCGTCTCATGGCCACAGCGGATTGCGCTGCAAGAGCGGATGCAATCCGTTCACATCCATCCCCAAATGGTCCATCCCTGCGATTGAGAACCTGCGCAACACCAACGAGTTCGTCCACATCGACCGCTACAAGAGGAATCGTGAGGAGATTGCGTGTGCGATAGCCGGTCTTCTCATCAATTCCGCGATAGAAGCGATCATCCGCATATGCATCGGGGATGTTGATGATGCACCGGTCGGCACCGGCTGTGCCCGCAATACCTTTGCCCAGGGGAACGCGAATGTCATCGATCGTTTCCATCAAGTTGCCATCTGGTCCATGCGCGGCGACGGCAACCAGTTCATCATCGGATTTGCGATATTCAAAAACGGTGGCGCGTTCCGCGTCGAGAATGTCACGTAGGCAATCGGCGACTCGAGATATGACAGCTTGTGGCTCATCGGTCGAACCGAGTACTCGGCAGACCTCAAGGATTCGACCAATTTGTTCTGATGAGATATCCAGCATTGCGTGGCAGCCTACTTCTCTTGCAGCCGAATTGCCCGGGGCATGGGATGTCGTGAATCTCCCATCATGTCCGTAATCAATCGTGTTCGGATGGAAGATCCGGAGCGTCTTTCTATCTGTTCTAGGCAGCTTTGGACTTCAGCGCGATTGCCGGCCCTCACAGCGCCGGCAAGACGTGAAGCCAAATCAGCATCTTCAGCATCACGTCTTTCAAGCGTCCACACATCCACGACTCCTTCGCGACCGACAACCTGTAGGGGGCCGATTTCAAAGAACGGCAGTTCAGCACTTTCTGCAAGTCGATGGGTTCGTCCATCCAGAAGAATCGATGTTCCGATCTGTTTGTTTGCCGATTCGAGTCGTGATGCAAGATTCGCAACATCACCGATAACGGTGTAGTCATTCAGGCGTGGGGGCGCGCCACAATCTCCAACCAAGGCTTCGCCTGTCGCGATTCCAATTCGGAGCCCAAGAGAAATCCCCCCCAATGCAGGATCGTTGTTGATTCGCGTCATGACTTCCTGGCAAGCCAATGCGGCCTTGCAAGCCTCAGCGGCCTGATCCTTCTGCTCGTGAAAGGCGGACCAGAATGCAAGAAAGCCATCACCCAGAAACTTATTGAGGTATGCGCCGTGTGATGTCACTTCTTCAGTAAGTCCTGCCATGCACCTGTTCAGCAGTGAAACCGTTTGTTCGGTGTCGAGCTCTTCACTGATTCCGGTGAACCCAGCCAGATCACCGAACATCACACAAACTTCCCGTCGCACACCAAGCATGCTGAGCGCATCCGGATCGCGTGCGAGTTCATCGACCAGTGCAGCGGGAACACGGGCGCGAAACTGTCGGGCGATTCTGCGTTTCTCTCTTTGATTCAACACGGCGCGGCCGCCGGTGCCCGCTGCCCAGGAGGCGCCGATGGCGATCAGCGGTGTTGCTGCCGGAAGGACGGTTCCTTGGGCAAAGATCAAGACCACGCATCCGCACCAAAGGGCCGCGATGCCTATCGCCGAAGCTGTTGCCGGCCATGGTCCCAGGAGAGAAACGATGCATGCGATCATGAGCCCAAAGATGGCTCCGAGGATGGCTGACCAGGCGACAAAACCCTCGTTCAGAACACGCCGCTGAAGAATCATGTCAGCAGTCGCGGCATGGACCATGACACCAGGAGTCCGGGGACCCGCAGCGGTCGGCACAAAATCGGCGAGCGTGCCAGTCGCAGTCCATCCAATCATCACGAGTCGATCGTTGACACGCTGTTGTAGCGATGCCTCGACTTCTTGAACAGCTGTCTCGATCTCTGCAGCCAGTCTCGTCGCTTCACGCCAATTGAACATGCGTTCTAGGCGACCTCGTTCACCAGGCGGCACACTATTCAATTCTTCGATAAGTTCTTCTCTTGATGTGATGTGCCCAATGTCAAATGCAGCTTCTTCTGCAATTTCCGACTGCAGATCAGGGGCCAACCAGTCATCTACCTCTAGATCTGGAGTCTGACGAAGACCTCGGAGAATATCGCGAGAGGCATCATGGCGCACCAGTAGATTTTGTTCCATGATCTCGCGTTGCCGCGCGAGTAACACCACCTCTGCGATCGAGAGATGTCCTGTGAATCGCTCATCGGATTCACTCTCTCGATGAAGATCCGGCCAACGCATCCCTATAGGTGATCGCGGCCAGCAGATGGTCATAGCGCCATCCGCAAGCGGCACTTTCTGGTCACCGACCAGCAATGTCTCCTGATCAACCAGTTCCAGTGGAGGCACATCAAGGTAATTGGCCACTGCTGCCAGACCTAGTGAAGGAATGACACCGCCGTGCCCAACAGGTTGAAATGGCACAAGGTGGCGAATGCCGCCATCATGACTTCGTCGCACGATGTTGACATAGCCGGTGCCACCACTGGCTTCTGTGAATGCAGGAAGTGCGAACCGATCACCAGCACTGGGGGGTTCAAGTGTTGACTGATCGTCTGGATGGGGCAGAACGCCGGGCATGGATTCTCGGGCGGCTCTTTGCCGATCAGCTGCTTCCGCGATGGGGCGAACAGCCTCATAGGCTGCTGTGCCCGGAATGAGATCCGTTGAGGCGCTTGCGCCGGGATCACTGGATCGCTCAAAGAGTGTTCGTCTCCGAAGGAGATGCAAGGTCTGGCTCGAGGCCGTTCTTGAGCGTTTGGTGAGGTTCTGAGTTGTGCGTGGGTCTAACGTGGGATCGCGCCGCATGGCATCAAGCGTTTGTGCAAGCCCTTCGGGCGAGCCTCCAGCATCCGCCCATCGTGCCGGCAATTCGTCAGGCATGCGAAGTGCGCCCAGAACGACACGTGGTGAAATGGCCTCTGCCAACGCCGCGTCGTGGTCAATTTCAAGGGGGGGTGGCCCAGGATCCCATTCATGATCCTGTGGATCCGCAAGATCGAGATCGATAGCAATCGTTCGCGCCCCTGCACGGTGCAGTTCATCTACCGCGCCTGCCAAGGCTGATCTTGGCCATGGCCAGCGACCCAGGCGCTCGAGTGCGCGGTCGTCGATATCGACAAGAACAATGTCCTCCGACATCGGTGCAACGTCTCTAGGAAGCCATTGTTGTTCGAGGTCAAGCAGTCGCTCGTGAAGGCCGTCGAATCCACCTGACAGATCAACTGTGACAACGAGCGCAGTGGCGAGGAGTGATGAGAGCCAAACTTTGCTGAGGTTTCCGCCAATCACGCTGCGTGCAGCGTATCACGGACACCAAGGGCAGTCCGATCCTGCCGGGATGGCAACCTGTCCGCCCTCCGGATTTTGGAGACCTTGTCCGTATGGCGTGAGGCCTGGAACGTACCCAGGGGGCTGCATATCGTTGTAGATCAGCCAGTTCATCGCATTGGCAAAGGATTGGCGACAGACTTCGATCTGATTGCCATTTCCATCGAAGGTTGTCATACAGAACTCGTTGACGAAAGCCAGCATGGTGCGCAGATCGTCCGGGCCGGTGAAGGGCTGCCCGCTCCAGTTCGCATCGCCATATTCCAATATGGACTCATATGTTTCCGGCAAGGGGCGTGCGCCAGTTGGCAGAGGGGTACCCCACGGGATCAGCAGATATTCTCCACCGTCAGATGAACCATGGACGAATTGCGTACGTTCGGGATCAAGCCATCCCGTATGAGCAAAGAGTGCGCCTTCGAAGGCAGATGCGATGCGGTGTCCCCCTGGGTTGTATGGATCGACATGGGGCGGCACTTCCTGCAGTTTCATGTCCCAGTAGAGCGCGGTCGCCACAGCGCCCTGATCTTCGGGGAGGACCACGCCATCAGGTCCGAAGTACCAGTCAAAACCCACTCGCTCGAAAGGATCACCCAAGGTTTCTTCAAGGATCTCTTCGTTGATTGTCTCCTGCTGTTCTGCCAGCAGGATTCTCGTCGATTGATTGACGGGATCGGTGTTGGAGACCGCTTGTGTAAGCATGTCCGGCGCATCTTCACGATCCTGCGCTTCAGTCGCCATGAGTGGGGGCGGCCCACTTGCTTCCATTGCTTCTGCGGCTGCTGGGTCAGGCGTCCGTTGGGTGGACATGGCTTCTCCGGACAGCAGATTCGTTGCTTTCTTGCCGTAGTAGCGCATGGCGATCGCATTCATCGCATTGGTGCGGGAGCCAAA
>JAKVBW010000060.1 GCA_022446945.1 Phycisphaerales bacterium
CTGGTGGGTTCTGCAAATCAGCATCCAGTGTGATGACCATGTCGCCACGCGCGTGACGAAATCCGCACATGATCGCAGCATGCTGGCCATAGTTGCGATTGAGAATAATCGCACGCACATGTCCGCCATGCTTCTCTGCTGCAGTTTCTAGTTTCTCCATTGATCCATCGCGGCTCCCATCATCCACAAGAATGAGTTCCCATGGATTGGAAATGGCGTCGCACATGGTCGTCACACGATCAACAAGCGCATCGACATTCTCGATCTCGTTGAATACGGGAATCACGATGGAAACGCTCATAGTCATGCGGAAACTCTCTCGCAGGCTGGAACGATTTCACTGATTGCATCAATGACGTCATCAACATCCGCATCAGTCATCTCTGGGAAAAGCGGGAGTGAACAGATTCGCTCACTGTTCCAATTCGTGTTTGGCAGTGGTTCACTTCGCCACAGATCCGCATGCGACTGATACCAGGCGTGCGTATGAACCGCTTTGAAATGAATGCCGCTTCCGATGTTGCGATCCCTCAGACCTTGCATGAAAGCATCACGGCTGATGCCGGCATCTTCTTCATCGACACGAACAATGCAAAGATGCCAAGAATGGCGATCCGTAGTTGGCGATGTTGTCAACATTTGAATGCCTGGCATACCGTGCAGACGTTCCTGATACCTCTTCGCAATGTCGCCTCGCCGATCGATCAATGTGTCGAGCCTGTCGAACTGTCGGTGCCCGAGGACGGCATTCATGTCGGGCAAGTTACATTTCATCCCTGGCTCAAGAACCTCCGACTGAGGCGCTCTGCCCTGTTGCCCGCGTTGCCAAGCATCAACGCCAAGTCCATGAAAGCGCAGCTGGCGAATCCGCGATCCAAGCGTCTCATCATCGGTCACCAGAATGCCGCCTTCTCCACTGGTGATCGTTTTGATGGGATGCAGACTGAAGATGGCCGTGCCAATGGAGCCGACCTCTTCGCCTCCAGTACGCACTGTCCCGATGGCATGAGCGGCATCTTCTATCAAAGCGATCCCCCGCTCACTTGCCATCTTTCGCATTGGCGCGATGTCGCAAGCCGCCCCCGCGAAATCAACGGGAATGACCGCCTTGGTTCTGTTCGTCACTGCCGCAGCCACCGACTCGGGCGAGACCATCAGGGTATCGCGATCCACATCAACGAATACAGGCGTCGCACCAGCCAAGGTAATGAGATTGACGGTGGAAACCCAGGTCATGGAAGGTGTCACCACCTCATCGCCTGGGCCGATTCCGAGCGCATGCAAGGCCAAATGCATGGCGGCTGTGCCGCTGGTGACAGTGACGGCCGACCGGCATCCAAGACGCCGACAAACCGCATCTTCGAAATCAGCGCAGCCCGCGCCGGTCGTGATCCAACCGCTGCGAAGCGTCTCTGTCACGGCTGCCACGTCCTCCTCAGAGATCGAAGGCCGGGCAAATGGCAAGAATTCTGTTCTCACGAGGCGCTCCTAGATGAGCATGGTAGCCGTTGACCCCCTCAGGCCGTATCTGTTTCCGGCGGCTTCAGCATGACTCCCGACCGCAGCATCAGTGGAACGCCCATAAAGCTCCATGAGAACTCCAAAATGCGATAGAGCACCATGATCCCGATTGCCTGATTGGCTGTCGCGACATCAGGGACCGCGAGCAAAGCCACTGCGAGCAATTCCATGATGCCTGCCCCCTGGATCGACAGTGGCACTGCACCAGCAAGGAATATCACAGGCATGGCGGCCAGTATCACGAGCAATTCATGACGTGCGCCAAGCGCCCACGCGCAACATCCTGCTGCTGCCGCAAGGAGCGTTTGAACGCCAATGGAGATGCCTGTCGATGAAGCAATCGTTGCTGGATGTTGTGCGTAGGCCTTGGCCGCATCGAGAATCCGACCTGGAAGCCCCCCACCAAATCGCTTTGCCACCTCTGGCATGCGAAGCCATCCACGCCCAGTCAATATAAAACTGAGTATGGCAAGAACGCTGACGGCAACCATGGAGAATCCAAGCCACCATCCGATCATCTGAGATTGCGGTGAATCTGCGAGGAAGAGACCGACGACAGTGGCAAGAATGACCAAGCCAGCAAGACCCGTGATGCGATCAAAGACAACGCTCATGATGGCATCCACAGATCTACCTGTTCCCTTTGCGACAGCCCATGCTTTGACGATGTCACCACCCTCCGTTCCGGGAAGACAGAGATTCGAAAATGCACCGATGAAAACCAACCGCAAGGTTCGCTTCCAGGAAACATCAATCTTTCGACAACGCATCAGTAGCCACCAGCGAGTTGCCTGCAACGGGTAGACGATTCCCATCAGACCCAGTCCGATGAGAACCCACCACCAGTCAGCGTCTGCAAGGACGCTGATCATGCCAGGCCGAACCCACTCCGCCTGCAATACGCCCTCTGCCCCAGAATTTGTTGTCACATGCAGAAGCCCAGAGCCAACATCTCGAACAGTTGAGATGACATATGTCGTTTCGAACTCGGATGCTGGCAGACCACTAACGGTTTCGCCGCCCGGTACAACTGCAATCGTGCGCCAGTTGACCATCCACAACACCGCTGCGACAGCGATGGTCACTACAGCAATCCGTAGACAGGTCACCCAAGTCCTGGACATGGCGGAAAGGATACGACAGGAAGCCGGAGTGGATGACTTTGCATCCTCAAGACAAGGTCAGTGGGTTCACCCTCCCGAAGATTCTCGCATCGACTCCTCGATCTTCGTATCGAGTGCCTTAATGAGATAATCAACGAGTTTGATCGCCTCCGGTGGCGCCATCTGCCTCTGTTGCATCAGCTGATCGCGCACCATCGGCAGTTGTTCCACTGGAAGCGAATCGAATTGCTGCATCACCAATTCCACCTGCTTCTGCTCTTCAGGAGAGAGGTCCTCCATCGTGACCTGTTGGATCGCAGCAGGCGCATCCTCGTCCTCATCAGGAACGTAAGTTTCCACAGCAAGTGTCAACCCGCCCTTGTCACGGACTTGTGCGGTCGAATCCACGAGATCATTCCCCACGGGCTCGGCTCGCCCGCCGAGATGCTCGGCAAGGAATGCTTCGGTGACAGCGTTGAAGGCCATGTTGTTCTCAGGATTTTGGAATCCGTGGCCCTCATCAGGGAAGACGACATAGGTCACAGGCAATCCACGCTGATTCATCGCATCGACAATCTGATCACTTTCCGCGATCTTGACACGAGGATCATTCGCCCCCTGGCCGATGAGCAGTGGTTTGTTGATGTACTCGACATGCGTCAGAGGGGAGATGGCATCCAGCTCTGCTGGCTCGTCCAAACTTCCAACTCTCTGCTCGAACATCTCCATGATCGGCTTCCAGTAGGGCGGAACTGACTTGATCAGCGTCGCAACGTGTGATGGTCCCACGATGTCGACTCCACACGCAAACTTCTCAGGATCTCTGGTGAGCCCCGCCAGCGTTGCATAACCACCGTAAGAACCCCCCATGATCGCAATACGGTCCTTGTCAGCGATGCCCTGCGCCACTGCCCAATCGACAGCATCGTTCAAATCGTCCTGCATTTTCCCGTACCACTCGCGATTGCCTGCATTCACAAAGTTCTTGCCGAATCCCGTCGAGCCACGGAAGTTCGGACTCAAGACGGCATAACCACGATTGGCGAGCCACTGGTGATAGGGGTTGTAACCCCAAGCATCTCGAGCCCATGGCCCGCCATGCACAAGCAACACCATCGGGAGGTTCTTCCCGTCGCTTCCTTGCGGAATAGTTAGGTAGGACGGCATTTGCAGACCATCTCGCGTCGGAATCTCAAGTGCCTGCATTTCGGCAAACGACTTGCCTTCGAGTGCGGGCCAAGTCGTGAACAGGTAGCGGCCCTGCTGTGAATCACGATCCCACAGCCAATATCGCGGAGGTCCGTTGTCGCGGTTGTATGCAACAATCCAGGTCCGATTGTCCTTCGTACGGCTGGTGATCCCGAAGTCCCCCTGATCCAGTTTCTTGAGTGCCTCGATATCGCCAACGATGTGATCGCTCAGCACATGCCACTCGGGGCGCAGGTAGTTGACGACAACCGCCTCCGGCTCATAGGTGTCCGGGTTACCGATACCGCCAGCAACATCGGCCTTGTCCGATTCGAAAACCACCGTCGGGTTCTCCGCACCACCCTTGCGGGGTTCCCACCAGACGAGGGCCGCCTTATCGCGACCGATTGATGATGCGCCGTAGAGACGATCGCCCTTTTTGTTGAATCCGCTGATCTGTGTGTTCATCATTTCATCTGACGGGATCGTCATGAATTCAAACCACTCATTGGTCTCTGGGTCGATCAATTCGGTCACCAGCGCGCCTTCTTCATTCATCTTCGCCCGGCCGCGGATGTTCCAATCGTGATCGAGGGTGTATCCGATGTAACCATCATTCTTCTGAACGAGTGTCCGCTCGCCGGTTCGCGTGTTCACGCGATACACGTTCATGAATTGAGGATTGGTGTCGTTCATGTTGATGACGATTTCATCGGGACGATCTTGCGAGGTGTCCGCGATTCCAGCGCGCACACCATCAACCGGCGTGAGATCGCGTGGCTCACCGCCATCGACATCGACGACATAGACATGGAAATTCTCATCCCCGCCCGCATCCTTGCTGAAGAGGAGTTGTTCCCCATTCCATGACCAACTGACGCCGCCAATGGGTCGATCTGAGAAGTTCGTCAATGCGCGAGGCTCGCCTCCCTCGATGGGCTGAACCCAGGCATTCATCACACCATCGACTGGTGCCCGAAACGCGAGCATTGAACCGTCAGGACTAATGGAAACATTTGATCGCTCTGGGTTGCCAAAAATCAATTCGCGGGGAATCAGATCATTGGGAGATGTCGTTTGTGGCGAAACGGCTGCTCCGGCCACGATCATTGCTTCAAACATCATCAGAGAGAACTCCTCTTCATCAATATTCGCGTGAACATGCGCAACCGCAGACGGGCCGTCGCACAGCACACTTCCGAGCATCGGATTATCGCAGAAAGCACGAAGCGACGTGTGATCCCTGCTCAATGCGCGACAGGGCACTCCCCAGACGGCTGATCGTGTTCGTGGAGCTGGATCTCAAATGGTGCAATCCAGAGTTGGCTGCCATCGCCTCCCTGCTGACTTGTCCAGATCATGAGATTTCCAGTTGGATCAAAGGCTGGCAATCCATCAAATCCGGGGGTGTTCGTGATTCTGCGTTTGCCAGTGCCGTATCGGGCCGGATGCCCGACACCGGCACCGCGCTTGGCTTCAACCTCAAACACCTCGTAATTGTCATGCCCAGCTTCGCTGGTGGCGTATACAAGCCTTGTGTCATCTGGATGCCAGAATGGCGCCCAGTTCACATGGTTATTGTTGGTGAGTTGGATCTCTTCCTCGAGGCCGACAATTGTTCCACCTTCGTCGAACTTAAGTTCGCCTACAAAGATCTGCAGCAAGTTGTCATTATTGCGATCACTGCGATATGTGATGCGTTTGCCATCGGGAGAAAAGAATGGACCTCCGTCGTATCCTGGCGCGCCCACAACAAGATGACGCGCTCCCGTTTGCAGATCACGGATGTAGATATCACCGTCGCCGCTCTCGTGTGATGTAAACAGAAGATGGCGTCCATCAGGGCTAATTGAACACTCCGCCTGATAAGACGATTCATCTCCCTCAAGCAGCGATAGCGCGGGAGGAAAGTCGCCATCGATCCGCGCTTCGACAATGCGCATGCGTGGTGGATAGGCCCACTTGTATCTGCCAGTGCCGCGCTGATATCCCGGAGTGTCGCCGCCGAGAGGTTCCGTCACGGTACTTGCAAAAATCACCTTTCCAGAATCCTGGGGATGAAACCACCCACAGGTATTCGCCGATCCCTCAGGTGTCAGTTGCCGAATAGCGTCCAAACGCCAGTCGCCACCCTCATGCACGAGCTCACCTAGATACATCGCATAGTGGGTGTCCGGCTCTTCCCCCTCGTCTGGAATCGCAACCGCCTGAAAAATCACCTGCTTGCCATCCGGTGATATGTATGACTCACCTGCTTTGACGAATCGATTGCCGAATGTGAGTTGAATCGGCTTGCCCAGACCCACACCATTCGAGTGCTGCAAAGTGGTTTCATCCCCGCTGCCAGTTCCACCCGGATCTGGGTGCGCATCCAACAGGGGTTCGGGACATGCACTCGCCATCAGTATCAGAGCGACGGCCAACATTCAGACGATCTCCTGTGCAAGCAAAAGGCGAAACAGCCAAGCGGTTCAGGGTACCGCAAGTCTGCCGTGTTCGGATGAGTGGCCCATCATTGTTTCTGAGAACACTTCAACGACAGTAGTCCTATCAATTGTGTCGCGGCCATCCCGGGTACTGACTCGGCACTTCTGAAGCACCCCGCTGAGGTCTTCGCCAACACTCGAATGTCGCACGCCCCGTCGCTCGATCGAAGCGAACGATTCCATATCCCGGCATTCGATCATGAAGATTGCTTGGCTTGCGTCCTGACTTGTGTGGATTCGCCACCGCATGTACCCGCATGCGGTTTCCAAATCCATCAAAGAATTCCCCCGTGTAGCGAGGCGATCCATCAATACGATTCTCGCCGGGCTCCGGAGGGAACCATCTACGCGGCCAAGTATTCGAAACCGCAGGCACAGAAAATGCCCAGATGCCGTCATCGAATGAATCAACTCCGTACTCAAGAAGCGCGCCCAAATGCTGATCGCCGCAGATATGAATCGCCGAAGCCTTGGCCATCGAACGGACCGCACGATTGCGAGGTGTCTGTGGCCACCCATTGGAATCTCCATCAGAGGCAAGCATGTAATCATCGGGATAGGCATCAGCTTCCAATAGCCTGGCTTGGGGCAAAGCGCTTCCGCTCGTTGCCTTTGGTGGAAGAGTGGCCAAGTTGCAGAATGGTGTCTGGCTGAGCACAACGCTTGCGAAGCGATCGTCAGATCGACTTGCCCACTCCTCTAGAAACCTTTCTTGCCTTTCTCCCAGAAGTTCCGCATGCGGAACATCTGCATCAACTGAGGCGTCAAAATCAGGAGCCTGTGGCCAGCCGTTCTTGAATTGTCCGTCAGGTACTGCAACAGAGGGAGAAGATTTGAACATGCGATCTGCCAGAATCGCACATGACAAGCCGCCCCAATCAAGATCGGTGTAGTACACACTGATGCCCTGTTCAATCGGAGTGGGGTCTGCCGGATCGGGAAGATGTGATGTCTGTGTTCGATGAACCATGTTCACAAACTCTGCCGGCCATCGGTATCCCCCGCTGTCCTGCGCACTGAGAGTCTTTGTCTTGACCGCACGTCGCCCGCCCGCACCCCAGATGTTCCCGTGATAAACATCGTGATCATCGGGTATGACGACTGTTGGACAATCCCGTGTCAACTCTCCAAAAGACCAACACCACCGGAACCATTTGTAGAGGTAATCCAGAGTTAGTTGTTTGGCGTCAACGGGCGTCAGATCTCCCTCATAGATCTGATCCCCTGCGAAGAAAATCAAATCGGGCTGATGCCCTCTCACGGATCTGACGGTCTCATCGTGAGGCATCCACAGGCCATTGTGGTTCCACTTGAGATTGCCTGTGTAGACCTTCTGGCAGTTCATGGCAGCAATCACGAACTCACCCTGTGTTGGTTCTTCCGGGATTCTTCCTGTTTGACTGTAGGTTGCGCGCGTCGTGTAATCGGCAAGGGGCTCCTCGAATCGAATTCGGTAACGCGCAGCTGATGCGGCATCCCATCGCGGAACTCGAAATGTGGCGGTCCAGGAATCAGAGTCGATCAACGCCATCGACGTTGGATGCCAATCACCTTCCCGTTCGATTTCGAGAATGGCTTCACCAGGACGCAGTGCGTCCATCGGTGGAAACTGCGCCGTCATGGATAGAACACCATCATCAACCGTGTATAGCGTGCAAAGAACGGGCCCCCATGCTCGATCAGCATGATCGATGACACCCTTTCCGGTCAGTGACATGTTGTCAAAACCAAACTTTCCTTCGTGCGAAACTAGCGCCACTCCGCCGGATTGGAAAGAAGGTGTGATGGCCTCCTCGGAGATCCACTCACTCGATTGATCGCCTGATCTGACCACCGCAGACAGTCCATCACCCTTGACAAGCACACGCAGCCGGATCGGCAATTCCGCAACTTGAACGTGCCCACTCTGTTCTCCATCCAACATGGGCAAGTTGTCCAGCGAGACCTTCTTCGAAATGGACCATTGGCCACCGATATCCAACGGCGCTTCAAAAGATCTCACTGACACAACGCCCGCAGAATCCACAAGCACGAGAAACCCGCCGTCTTCTGCCGGCACATGATGCGTCTGTGCAGTCAACCTGTGATCGATCTCGGAACTCCCGCACCCGAGAAGAACGCCGACTGCCGCGCCTTTTGGCCATCCTGCAGGCGGTGGAAGCAGATCCACTTCCATCAGAACCTCTCCCTGCGATGCGTCGATCCGATGCGTCAAGAGATGTGCGGTTCGCATGGCCAGCCACGGTCGATCTTCAATGCACCAGACGGCGCCATCTTCTATCTCCCAGTCTTGAAGACGATTTGCCCACCAGTTCTCCCCTATCCACTGCCGATCAGGAACCGTATTCCAAGTTTCGGTGAAGGCACCACCCGCCAGTGTTGTCGCCAGAATGCATGTCAACATCCCGGTACGATACGCACCGTGGATGCATTCAGCACTGTCGTAGGACTCATCATTGGCACCATTTTGGGGGCTTCGATCGCCATCTTTGTGCGTCGCGGTGCGGGTGAGGCCGGGCCATTGCGTCAGGAACGCGACACTCTGCGAACAGAACGCGACGCAGAACGATCTGAACGTTCCAAAGCGGAGCGTGAGTTGGCCACCCTGACGGAGCGTGAATCACAACTCAATGCCAGATTTGAGGAACAACGGGCCGCCATCGAAGAGATGCGTACCCATCTGGTTGAGACATTTGACGCTTCGAGTCGCAAAGCACTGCAAGACAACAGCGAGCGTTTCATCCAACAGGCTGCCGATCGGATGAAGCCGCTCAAGGAGCAACTTGATAAGCAAGAGAAATTGGTCTCAGAGCTTGCCAAGGAACGTCAGAAGGGATTCGGGGAGATCAGCGAAACCCTGAAACATGTACTTGAATCACATCGATTGTTGAGTGCCGAAACAAGCAAACTCACAACAGCGCTGCGAAGACCAGACCAGCGCGGCCGGTGGGGCGAAGTGCAACTCCGGCGTGTTGTCGAACTGGCAGGCATGACGGAACACTGCGATTTCGCTGAGCAAGCATCCGTTCATAGTGAAGATGCGATCTCCAGACCAGACCTCACTGTGTTCTTGCCGGGTGGTGGGCAAATTGCAGTTGATTCCAAAGTTCCACTCGATGCCTATCTGGACGCCATTGATGATCCGAGTGAACGCGAAGCTCGACGCATTGCACACGCTGATGCTGTCCAGAAGCGATGGAAAGAGTTGGCGAAACGCTCTTATTGGGACAAGCTTGACGGTTCGCCTGAACTTGTTGTCATGTTCATTCCGATTGAATCCGCACTCATGGCTGCGCTGGAACACAAGCCGTCGATGCATGCTGATGCGATGGCCGAAAAGGTGCTCATCGCCACACCGACACTGCTCGTGGGACTACTTCGATCTGTTGCATTCGGCTGGCGCCAGGAGGCACTTGCCAAGAATGCCCGTGAGATCGCCGATGTGGGCAAGGAACTCTATGAGCGTTTGAACAACTTTGCGCAACATCATGGATCACTTGGCAAGAAACTGGAATCAGCTGTCAAGGCGTACAACCAGTCTGTCGGCTCACTAGAGAGAAGATTGCTGGTCTCGGGAAAACGGCTGCATGATCTTGGTGTACAGGGAGAGAAACTTGAAGACGCTTCTCCGATCACCGTTGCGCCACAACTTCCGGCTTCATCCGTCGAAGTCTCGACCATGATGGAAACTGACGAAGAGTCTGCTTAGCCCCGTTCGATCAACCCCGAAGCACGCTTGCAAGATGGGTTACTGCGCGATCATCGCGGCCAGACGCGATCGGAGTGCGAGAACAACCTGCTCCGTGTCCTGATCCGAAATCTGCAGTGCCCACTCGGCTTTGCCACGACGCTTCGCGATTGTCGCAGTATCAGTCAATCCATCCTGCCAGTTGTCGATTTGATCTGCAAGTTTGATCGCACGAGCCTCCCACGCGCCTTCCGCAAGTTGTTTGATGTACTCCGGCTCTCGGATGTCTTCCCGAAGACGCATGTCCTTGGTCATCAGCGCAACCCAATCCGCCACATCTTCTCCGCATTCCTCCAGGATTTCGTCGTAATCGATGGGTCCGTCTTCAATCACGTCATGAAGAAAGCCCGCAGCAATCAGAAACTCATCGCCTCCGGCCGAAGCAAGCAAAGCTGCCACCCGCGCCGGATGTTGAACATAGGGCGTGCCGTTCTTTCGCCGCTGGCCTTCATGAGCAACTGTTGCCATCGCTGCTGCGCGACACACGACTCCCCAGTCTCCCTCGACATGATGGATGGCATTCATGTGCGCGATATCCCGCAATGGCAATCCTGCGGCACTAACATTTTCAACAGCATTCCCAAGCAACACCTGGCTCAAGGATTCGGACCTTCGCGTTCGTCGGCGCAAAGTGCTCGACGTTCACCTCGATCGGCGGCCAGGTGTCATAGTGACAGGGGATCACTTCGGGCGCTCCAATGAGATCCGCCGCACGAGAGGCGAGTTCTGGACCCATGGTGAAACGATCTCCAATCGGAATGATGGCGACATCGGGCTTGTAGATGTCCCCGAGTAATGCCATGTCTCCGAAGATTCCGGTATCGCCACAGTGGTAAACCGTCTTGCCTCCAAGATGCAACATGAGTCCACAGGGCATGCCCATATAGGCGCCCTCGTAGGATGAAGAATGAAATGCCTGTGTCAATGCGACCCAACAGCCATTTCCGAGATCCACACGACCTCCGGGGTTCGCAGGCTCCACCAAATCATGACCTTGGCCCTGCACCCAGTTCGCAAGCTCAAATGCCGCAATCACAGGCGCATTGTTCGCCTTGGCGATCTCAATCGTGTCACCCACATGATCTTCATGTCCGTGCGTCAGCGCAATGTGTGTGCACTTGACTGCTGCAGGTTCGATCGGTGCCTTGGGGTTGCCATTCAGAAAGGGGTCCACTGCGATGGTTCGCCCGTCGCCTTCAATCAGATAGGCGCTATGCCCCAGCCATGTCATGCTCACCGCCATACATTCACCTCCCTGACTGCTGCATTATGGCTGCCTAGAACAATCTTGTGACTAGATGATGCGCTCAATGCAGAATTCGCCGAGGAATGCCCTCTCTCTCGACTTGAGTCGGCAGGATACAGACTCACTCAGAACTCAGATGGCCGGAAGATCAACGATGGATGCGGCCGGCTCGGATCCCGACGGGCCAGCAGACCTGACGCGCATCATCCCCCCACACAGTTTGCAACTCATCCTCAATCACTCCGACCGCATCGCCGCAGCCCACCTCTGCGTAAGCATCGACAGCTGACCAGGTCCGAAGATAGGCCAGCATGTCAGCGACATGCCACCGAGCTTCGTACTGGGGCACATTGATCGGCTCCTCCTCGAAAGGAAATGGCAGCGATCGATAGCGATCATCAATATAGGATCGACGACGATCCCACATCCCCGCAAGAACCTCGTAGTAGAGCTGATCGATACAAGCGTCTACCGCGGGCATCACACGCGGTCTGTCGTAGCACCACAAGGCGACAACAGCTCCCTTCTTGCCAATTCGTGTGGCTTCTGCTGCAAATGCTTGGGGCTCGAACCAGTGCGCCGACTGACCGCTGGCGATGAGATCAACGCAGTCATCAGGAAGGTCCACGGAGGAAGCGCTACCAACGGCAAATGTCACTCCATCAAGTTCTGGTGCACGGGCAATCGCCTGTTCAGCTGGATCTGTTGCGACCGTTCGGCGAATCAGCGGTGATAAGACACGCGTCACTTGACCACTGCCGCAACCAGGTTCCCATGCCAATTCCCGGCTTGCACATCTAGACACAATCTTTTCAACCAGTGCTGACGGACAGACTGGACGATGCTGGGCGTATCCCTTGGAAACCCGATCAAAACGGCGATCGATGGAATCAGTCACGTGATCACTTCTTCTGCCAACCATCGATGAAGATCTGCCAAAGATTCAAAAACGGGCTCATGGGGTTCTAGTAGTTCACTGATGTTGCGGCCAAGATCGCCTTCCAATTGAACGCCCGCGAACGGAACGCCTGCCGCACGGGCTGCGTCAAGATCGAAACTTGTATCCCCGATCATCAACGGCGATTTTGCACCGAGTACCGAAACCGCCTCGCAAAGCGACGCAGGGTTCGGCTTGAGTGGCCGCTGATCTGTGGCCCCAATCACAACATCCACGACCAGATCCAACGCGGCAACGATCTGTTCGGCAAATCTGTCCGGCTTGTTCGTCACGATCGCCGTAGCGATTGCTCTTTCCTTGAGCCAACCCAAAAGTTCGTGACCACCTTCAAAGACTGTCGTATGCCGTGTACAACAAGAAGCGTAGTGGTGACGGAAAATCCTGATGGCTTCCCGATGTTCAGCAGACTCGGCCT
>JAKVBW010000061.1 GCA_022446945.1 Phycisphaerales bacterium
GATCGAATCCTATGCGTGATGCCAACAATGAAGCAGCGCGTGAGCGGACGCAGGAATCCATCACCCAATGGGCCAATGCCATGTGTCCCGAGTGGCGAAAGGCTGAAGATGATCCACGCGCTCAGGTTGAGGCGGTCATTGATGTCCTGCTGCCACGGGATGGGTGGGATCGAATGCTGAGATTGGAACTTGGACGCGCCGAGGACGGCGGTTTGGCCGTGCGTCTTGTGAGCGACGGTCCGGATGGCGTGCCCGGCACCCCAGACGATCTATCGACATCGGTGAAAAAGGATGGATCGGTTGATCCCCTGCGAACGGCTGATGAACGTCCGCGCACCGATCTGCAATAGAGCCATGCCGTTGGGAGTCACTCGCTTCTCCACTACCTGAGGGTCATTGCGCGATACGCACGCCCCCTCAAAGCACCAGTAGCATCGTCAGCAGAAGCATTACCCACACGGCATCCAGAAAGTGCCAGTAGATCGCTGTGTGATGCAGAAGTCCTTGCCGGGACACCGTCCACGATCGACAAACGGCGTACCACCCGACCATTCCCAGTGGCACCATCCCGCCCAGAACATGTGTGATATGTACTGCAGTGAATACCCAGAAGCCCATGACACCGATCCGATGAGATTGGGTCGCAGCAGCCCACTGGGGCATCGCGTCGTACCAAGACAGCCATGCCCAGACCTGCATGCACGTAAAGATGATCACAAGCACGCCCGCGATACCCAGTCCTGTCCGCACGCCTGCGTCTGATCCCCGCCGCATCGACGCCACTGCCTTCATGAGCGCAACACTCACGCCAACGATGGCGACTGTACTGATCCATGTCTGCCATGGAAGTGACGGCAGATCCTTGGGCCACGCTGCGTCATTCAAGCGAACAGCCAAGACAACCAGAACCAATGCTCCGAACAGCATCCCCAATGTGATCAGGAGTAATAGCAGCCCCATCGAACCGGCTGCGACACGGTCCTCTTCCCGCGCATAGACACCTCGCACGCCTTCGCGGCCTTGTTTCTCACTGCGATGCGGCGCCGTCATGCTCACCGCTGGACGCGGAGTCAGCTGCCATCGAGGCGTTGAGGGCATCAAGCTTCAACTGCACCTGGGGCGTGTCACCGGGAATGATCGTGGGTTGATACTCACTCGAGTCGAGCAGTGTGAATCCGATGAAGATGCCGACGAAGATGAAGGATCCGACAAAAACGAACCCGACGAAGGAACGGTCCCATCGCAGGTGCATGAAGATCATGGCGACAATGGTGCACTTCACGACAGCGACACCCATTGCAACAAGAATGTTCATTTCATCCATGCGGAGTTCGACAAAGTCGAGTTTCGCAACCCAGACCGTGACACCTGTGAGGAACAGAAGCGCTAAACAGGTACCCACCAACATCTTGATTGGAACAATGTGTCCGACGGCCCCGTGTTCGTGATTGCTTGATGACATCTCGCTGTCTCCGTCAAATCAGATAGAACAAGGGGAAGAGGAAAATCCAGATCACATCAACGATGTGCCAATAGAGTCCACCGAGATCAATCGGCGTGTAATAGGCGGCACTGAACCGTCCACGCATTGTCAACCAGAGCAGCCAGACAATCACAATCCCACCAATGACCACATGGATGCCGTGCAAACCAGTCATCATGAAGTAGATCGTGAAGAACTTCTGAGCATTGACGGGTCGCTCTGGATCCTGAAGTGGATGCGACAGATGAACCTCCTCGCCAGGTTTGTGATGCTCGGCGAAGGCGAGTTCTTCAGGCTGATCCTCGATGTTGCCAAGGACACTCGACGGAAGGAATGCTGAGAACTCCGCCATTTCCATGATCTCGTTGTTTGTTGTCAGCCCTTGAGGACCGATCCCTGCCTCAGGCTGGTTCCAAACCTGTGAATCAGCAGGTGGCGAAGGCATCTCCGCTCTGGCCACATCCTCTGCCGCAAGGTGCGCAGAGTCGCTTGCTTCTGCAGCGGCAATTTCAGCCTTCTGAGCGATCGCGGTTTCCTCAAGCGGCATCCAAAGATCCGAGGCGTTCGGTTTTTCATAGAACGCCATGCCTGGGTAGAAACCCTCGTGAAACTTGTGGCTGTACTCGACGTACTTGATCGCCATGAATCCGCCCGCGCCCAGCAGGGTGAGCACCAGCGATACTGCGACGGCCTTCATCTTGCCACGTGCAGCGAATGTCACTGCCATGGCCATTGTCATGCTGCTGACCAGAAGCACTGCTGTATTGATAGCGCCCCATGTCGTGTCTAGAAACTGACTCCCGTACTTGAACAGTTCAGGGTGGTTGGAACGCCAAATGGCATAGGCGCAAAAGAGGCCTCCGAAGAGAAGTACTTCTGTCGCGAGAAAAAGCCACATCCCGAGCTTGCCGGCCTCGAACTGCTGCACTGGGTTGTCCCAATGATGTGCAAGAAACTCCGGGTGATCATGCCCGTGTTCATCATGGCCGTCGGATTGGACGTGCATTTGCGTCACGTTCGGTCACTCCCTGCGCACTCAAGCGTGCGATTTTTCCCCTGGTCGATCAACGTCTTCTCGCCAAACATATCCCTGTGTTGCCTCATCCCAGCGTAGTACAGAGAAGTCATAGCAGTCCCCGACTTCCGGTTGTTCGGAGAAGTTGTCATGTGGTGGAGGTGACGTGCACTGCCACTCCAGACTCCGGCCACCCCATGGGTTTGCCGCTGCCCGTCGACCACCGAAGATTGAAGAGATGAAGTAAGCCGCCATCATGAAGAAGGCGATCGCCATCATGTACGACCCGATGGTCGAGATGATGTGATACATCTGGAAACCGGCATCCGCCGGGTACGTCGCGTAACGCCGCGGCATTCCGTGACTCCCCAGCATGAACTGGGTGAAGAAGGTCATGTTGTAGCCGATGAAGAACAGAACGAATGCCACTCGACCTGCGTTCTCGTTGTACATCTTCCCGATCATCTTGGGCCACCAGTGGTGCAATCCCCCAATGAAGCCAATGAGTGCAGAGCCCATCATGACGTAGTGGAAGTGAGCCACGACGAAATACGTGTCGTGGAGGTGGATATCTGTGGAAAGCGTGCCCAGATAGAGGCCGGTCAGTCCACCGATGACAAACAGGAAAATGAAGCCCATGCCATAGAGCATCGGCGTGTTCCAACTGATCGCGCCCTTGTACATCGTCGCAAGCCAGTTAAAGACCTTCACTGCAGAAGGTATCGCCACACTGAAGGTGATGAACGAGAAGACCACATTCACGAGTGGAGACTGTCCCGACGTGAACATGTGATGACCCCACACGATGAATGAGAACATCGCAATCGCCACGGATGACCAGGCAATGAAGGAATAACCGAAGATGTGACGGTGGCTATGAACAGCGATGAGCTCACTCACAATTCCCATCGCGGGCAGAATCATGATGTAGACGGCTGGATGGCTGTAGAACCAGAAGAAGTGCTGATAGAGAACAGGATCGCCGCCCAAGGTTGGATCGAAGATCCCAATACCAAATGCACGTTCGACTGCAAGCAATGCGAGTGTGATCCCGAGCACTGGCGTCGCGAGGACCTGAATGACCGCAGTGGCATAGATCGACCAGAGGAAGAGCGGCATCCTGAACCAAGTCATGCCCTTCGGTCGCAGGCGATGGATCGTCACGATGAAGTTCATGCCCGTGAAGATCGATGAGAAGCCGAGAATGAAAGCCCCCGTCACTGCTGGAATGACACCCCCCATCGCGGAATTCTGATCAATGCTGTAGGGGGTATAGAAAGTCCAGCCTGTATCCAATCCTCCGCCGAAGATCGAATAGACCATGAAGATGGCCCCGATCACCCAGAGGTAGTAACTCATGAGATTCAGGCGAGGGAACGCGACATCTTTCGCGCCAAGCATGATCGGCAGAACGAAGTTGCCCAGTGCCGCGGGGGTGCTTGGAATGATCACCAGGAAGACCATGATGCCGCCATGGAGCGTAAAGGCCTGGTTGTAATCGTCCTGATCCATGATCAACCCCTCCGGAACGAGGAGTTGGGTCCGCACAAGCAGGGCGAAGATGCCGCCCAACAGGAATGCGAGAAGCACTGAACACAAATACATCAGGCCAATCCGCTTGTGGTCAAGCGTCAGTGCCCATGACAGAAAACCACGGGTGTACGTCAGGTAGTTGTCCGTGAGCGTCGGCTGCTCAAGTGGTCTTGGATCACCTGTCATCATCAATACATCCCTTCCACGGCTTGATTGATCTTCATTGGCCCGCTCCCGTGGAGATATCGGCATCGCCGAGATCAGGCGATTCGATCGGGTTGCCCTGCTCATCAACAAGTCGATCCATATTCTTGATCATGAGCACCAACGCATCGATCTGTCGTTCCTTGAGCTGTCCCTTGAACGTCGGCATCGCACCCAGATAATTCTGAACGATGTAATGCTGAGGGTTCAGAATCGAATCCCTGATGTAGTTCTCAGGTACTTCGAATTCGCCGCCCGGACGCATGTAATCTGCGAGTGTCGAACCGTCTGTAAAGGCAGTCGTGCCATTCTTCGTTCGCTCCCAGAGTCCCTTGAACGAAGGCCCGGTGCCCGACTTCCCATCAAGCGAATGGCATGAAGCGCACCGGTTGTAGAGTCTGGTGAGTGCATAGACAGGAAGATCACGATCTTCGATGTCTTCGTACTCTCTGGCAAGTTTCCCCAACTGCGCCTGAAACTCCTCTTCAGGAAGCACATTGACAACCGCCAACATCTTGGAGTGGTCCTTGCCACAGTATTCCGAGCAATAAAGCCGGTACTGGCCCGGCCGCGTTGCCTCAAACCACAGGCTGCTGTATCGCCCAGGGACAACATCGTTCTTCACGCGAAATGCAGGAATGAAGAGACTGTGAAGCACATCCGAACTTGTCATGAGCAGCCTGACGGGACGACCTAGGGGAACCGTCAGTTCGCCCGCTTCCGTTACCCCATACTCGGGATGCTGGAATGTCCACGACCACTTCTGCCCCGTCACACTGACTGGATAAGCATCCTCTGGCGACTCATTGAGTCTGAGATACCCGTCCATGCCAAGCCAGAACATCACACCCACAAGAAACAACGGGACAATGGACCATGTCAATTCAAGAGGCGTGTTGTGCGTTGGCGCATCGTGTGAGAAACCAGAATGGTGATTTGGCTTGAGTCGATACTTGATCGCAAAATAAACAAGGACGAATGTGCACAAGGCGAAGAAGAAGTAATTGATGTTGTTGATGAAGTAGAAAACTTCATCCACCTCGGCCGCTACCGTTGAAGCGCCTTCAGGCATCCAGAATCCACCACCCGACGTTGCCTCGCCGAGTTTGACCGTCGCCAAGAATCCGAAAATACTCATGCGTGCAGTCCACCCGTCTTGATCGCGGAGACGCCGTTCTTGACGCCTGCCGTCGTGTCATCCGATCCGGTCCCGCCGCCCCGATCTTTTCGTTCCAGCCGCAACAGCACCAGAATGCCCCCGATCAGCAGAACAGCGGTGATGCCGGCTCCGAGACGCATGATCTTCCATGCACTCGGCACATAACTTCCTGCCTCAGGATCCCACTGGAAACAGTTGAAGAGCAGCAAGGTGTCGATCAACGTTCCAGTACGGCCCTCTGACGCATCCACAAGCGCCAGACGCAGATCCTGCCCGGAAAACTGAACATCATTCATGTACTTCGAGATCACCCCCCTGGGTGTCACAAAGGTGATGCTTGCAGTATGGGCATACTCGCCCGTGCGATCATCCAGTCGATAACCAAACCCGATGGCTTTGGCGAGCGTTTCAATCTCAGGCTGCTTTCCTGTCAGGAACGGCCAAACATTCTCGGGAACCTGAAGATCCAACGCCGCCAGATATCCCTTTCGATTCTGAGCGGCCAGTTCCGGACCCTCATCGGGATTGATGCTCACAGTCACAATGTCGTAGTCGGTGCCAAGATTCAGTCCGACATCGCGAAGTCCATCCACGAGACCATTGAGTGTCAGGGAACAGAGCATGGGGCACTTGTAGTAGTTCAGCGTCAGAATGACAGGGCGCTCGCCGTTGACATAGTCGGCCAGCGTCACGCCCTCCCCGTTGTGATCGATAAACGCGAGATCGAGCGGCACGGTCTCATTGAGACGCTGCACGATTCCGACGCCGTCCAGTTCCGGCGGCAGTTCATCTGCCAACAACTGACCATGGGCAGTTGAAACTGCCGTGATCAATGCTGTCGAAATGGCTGCAAGTCGAATGATCATGTCTCTATCAGGGCGATTCCCCGCCCCATCGCTTCTTCACAATGCCACGTGCCTCAGCAATCGGGACCACAAGGGTGCGCTCTCCGGCGAGTACACCATCTGCGTCAGTCCACTGCTCCCAGTGCGGCTCGTTGATGAGTGCCATCGCATCGGCAGCACGACGAATCTCCGCTTCCTGCGATCTCACGTTGACGATCGTGTGGTGCTGTTCCCGTCGTTCAGCCCAGTAGTACAACGCTGAAACGCCCAAGACGGTGACCGCTGTCAGAATCGCGCCTGCGAGTCCGATCACCCAGGTCGGTCCGCCTGAAGGGTCTTCCTGATCACCGGGAAGCCGGGCTTCATCATGTGGAGCATGACTCATCAGAAGTTCTCGAATGCCAGCGCCTCAGAAAGGCGCGGGTCGCTGGTTGGCGCGAGGCTTGCCCGGCCAAGGAAGAAGAAAGTGCCGCAAACAAGTAGTCCGAATGCACCGATCAGTGCAGTGAAGTTCAAAATCGAGAGATTCCACCCCAGATCAAGCGTGCCTGCCGAAACTTCCGACTGCAATTGCGCCCAACTCTCCGCATGGGCGAGCGCCTCTTCGGGAACCATCGGCATCAGCAACCAGTAAACATCCACGATGAACATGGCGACCATCCAGATCGCGATCATGACAAGCACATTCCTAAACCGCTTGGTCCACCGTGTGATCAGCAAGACAAACGGCAATGCGAAGTGGCCGAGAATCAGAATCCAGGACACGAAGAACCACGGCCCGAGTTGACGCGGCACGAACCACTCGGTTTCGATGGGAATGTTGGCGTACCAGATAAGCATGTACTGGCTGTAGCCGATGTATGCCCAGAACACGACACCGAATGCGAACAACAACTTTCCAAGATCATGGAAGTGCTCGCGAGAGAAGCTGCCTGCCCCATAGCCACATCCACGCAGAATCGACAGCAGCACGATCGCCGTTGCAAAGAACCCCGTACAACTGACCGCAAACCAGTAAACGCCGAACATCGTGGAGAACCATTTCGGCTGAATCGCCATGATCCAGTCGATGGAAGCAAAAGTCTGCGTCAAGCCGTAAAGGACGATGCTGATCGGCGCCCACCACTGCATGCGCATCGTGTGGGAAAGGTCTCCACTGGAATCCTGCGCGATGCTCTGGCTGCGATAGAACCGGGCAAGAAGTGCCCAGACACCGAGGTAGACAATAGCGCGAATCGACCAGAATGTTGGATTCAGATAACCGAGCTTGCCCTCGAGTACATGATCGGAATGCATGTATTGCGCGTCACACCACTGAAAGAGCACTGCACCCTTTCCGCTCCAGACCAGAACAAGAATTGGAACGAAAAGAAGCCATGTCCATTGAAGGTTGGCTGCGATCGCCTCGGCCGGCCGTCGAACGGTGACGGACCAACCGGCTTTCGTGGCGTGTTGAAGAATGACAAAGAAGAGTGCGCCCAGACAGATCGCCTGTGTGAGCATGAAGCCGAAGAGCCATGACTTCCAGAAGATCGTCGAACCGGAAATGCCGTCGATTCCGACAGTGGCAGCAAGCCCGGCGAGACCGACGAGCCCGCCTCCAATCATCGCTGCAGGTCCCAGTCCTCGCAGGCGAAGGTCATCATGAGGCGCTGCGTGCATGTTCACGAGTCACCTCCATCAAGATTCCGTGTTTTTGTTGGAAGTGATTCCGAATTGCCCACCGAATCTGAGGGAGCATTGCGCGCAACCTGGAGTGCATACACCCATGCAGTGATCGCCCAGCGGTCTGACGGAGGAATCTGTGACGCGTAGCCGGCCATGTTTCCGAACCCATCACTGATTGTGTGGTAGATCCGCCCAGGAGGAAGATCCTGCATGTCCGCTTGATGAAGGTTCCGTGGTTGCACCCAGATTGTGCCGTTCGTGCCATTATTCAGCAGGACCATCGCTCTTTGGTGCACACGCCCATTGCCGTCTCCTGTCACGCCATGACAAGGAAGGCAGTAGATGTCATACCGCTCTCGCCCGCGATCGAGCAATGCGTCGTCAACCGATACCTGTGTTGGAAAGGACGTCGCATATTGATCGTCTACAAGGCCTAGCCAGAAATGCGTGTCACCAATCATTTCGCCCTGAGCAACTGTCCCTGGAACACGCGGACGCATCGCTCGGCCATCCTTGAAGAGCAGATTCTGATGCTGAGAGAGGAACTTCGGCTGATTGTCCATGTTCTGGATGATGTGAATCCGCGGCTTTTCCGTCGGCATCGTGCGTGCTTTCAGAATTACCACCGGTGGTATCAGAAGAAGACAGCCGATCAGCGAAGCTGCGTAGATGAAACCACGCGGAACTTCCCACAGCGCCCCTGTCACGCGTTTGTCTGAACTGGGAAGGCTCATGACGTCATGCCTCCAGCTCTACGATGCGTTCAGGATCAAGAGACTCGAGGAATGCCTCGGTCTTCGATCGGCTGAACTGGGGATCTGCAGCCTCGATCACAAGCACGAATCGATCATCCGTGATGCGTTTCATTTTCCGCGACTTAAGTATCGGGTGATAGAGGCACGGCAATTTGTTGAGGAACAGCATCCCTCCCACCGTTGTCAGTGCTGACAACAAGACCGTCAACTCGAACATGACTGGAACGAATGCCGGCGCACTGATGAGTGGCTTGCCGGAAACCTCAAACTGATAGCCAACCACAGGCACGATGGCCCACAAATTCAGTTCAAGCGAGTTCGTGAACACCTGCAGGAAGATCGCCAGCATGGTGCCCGTCATGCCTCCGAAGAACACGATGACAGGAAGAATGGTGTACTGAACGCCCATCGCCTTGTCGAGACCATGAACCGGGAAGGGCACATGACAATCAAACCAACGATAGCCGGCGCTTCGCACCTTTGAGGCAGCATCGTAAATCGCGGCAGGTGTTGTGAACTGTGCTGCAAGACCCCACAGATCAGTGACTGGCTCTGACGCTACCTGATTAGAAGCGTGATCGGACTGTGACATGGCGATGGGTTCGGGCGTCGGCGCACTCATGGCTGGCCCTCCTCGTCATGATCATGATGCGCGTGTGGATCTGCAGCTGGCATGACGCCCTTGATCTCCGCGATGGCCAGAATCGGCAGGAAGCGAATGAACAGCAGGAACAAGGTCATGAAGAGACCGAAACTCCCGACAAACGTCAACACATCCACCCATGTCGGCTCGAACCAGCCCCAACTGCTTGGCAGAAAATCATTCGCCAGACTCGTCACGGTGATGACGAAGCGTTCAAACCACATTCCTAGATTCACGAAGAGCGTGATGATGAACATCACCCAGACATTGCGACGGATCGCCTTGAACCAGAACAGCTGTGGGCAGATCACATTGCAGGAAACCATGATCCAATAGGCCCACGCATATTGTCCAAATGCTCGATTGATGAAGGCGAATGACTCATAGACTTCGCCGCTATACCAAGCGATGAAGAATTCCATCGCGTAGGCATATCCCACCATCGATCCGGTGAGCAACACGATCTTGCACATGTTCTCCAAGTGCCGCATCGTGATGAAATCTTTGAGGCCCCACAATTCACGAGCTGGGATCGCAAGCGAGAGAACCATTGCGAATCCACTGAAAATCGCACCCGCAACGAAGTACGGCGGGAAGATCGTCGTATGCCAGCCAGGCAATTGGGAAACAGCGAAGTCGAATGACACCACAGAGTGCACCGAAAGCACCAAAGGTGTCGCAAGCGCTGCAAGCAGTAGATATGCACGCTCATAGCGGTGCCAATGACGCATGCTTCCTCGCCAGCCCAGAGCGAAGAATCCATATGCAATCGCCTTGATCTTATTGGTGGCCCTGTCCCGCATCGTTGCAAGGTCAGGAATCATGCCGACGTACCAGAACAGCAGTGAAACGGTGAAGTAGGTCCCCACCGCGAACACATCCCACAGCAACGGACTGCGGAACTGTGGCCACATGTCCATCTGATTGGGAATGGGGAAGAGCCAGTACGCCAGCCAAACACGACCGATATGGATGCCTGGGAAGAGGCCTGCGCAGATGACGGCAAAAATCGTCATCGCCTCTGCAAAGCGATTGATCGAAGTGCGCCACTTCTGTCTGAACAGGAAAAGAATGGCGGAAATCAATGTGCCCGCATGTCCGATGCCCACCCAGAAAACGAAGTTCACAATCGGGAAACCCCACATCGCAGGATTGTTGTTCCCCCACACACCGACACCCGTGAAGATCAGATATCCGATCAGAACGCCGAGCATTGACAGCATCGAGAATGACAACACGAATGCCACATACCAGGCTTTCGGCGGTTTCTTCGCTTCATTGCATCGCAGGATGTCAGCCGTCACTGATGCAAAGTCATCATGATCGAGAATCAGTGGCGCACGCTCACGAGGATCGTCGCTCAGTTCATCAATCGGGTGCTCGATGGGCAGCGTGGTCATCCGTCATGCACCCCGTGCTGCTTGCTATCGGCTGATGCATCGTGGCCGTGGCCATCATCGTGGTGATCATCGTGGTGATGGCCGCCATGGTGGGAGACGAAATCCTCTGGGAAACGCTCGCCCTGAGATGGATTGGTGATCCTCGCCATGAACTGATTGCGAGGTTTGACATTCAATTCAGAGAGGAGACCGTATGAACGGTGATCGCGGTGCATGTGCGCCACCCGGCTGGTCTCATCCATGAGATCGCCAAAGACGATGGCCCCCGTCGGACAAGTCTGCGCACACGCAGGCGTGATCGTCCCGTCCGGAATGACAAGCCGCTTGGCTTTCGCCCTGTCTGCTTCTGGGAGCTTGGCCCAACTGTTACCTGTCTCGATCTTGGCAGCTTCGATGCGTTGTGTACACCACGTGCATTTCTCCATGACGCCTCGCATGCGGACCGTCACGTTCGGATTGAATTGCATGCGACGCAGTGGATCGCCGCCACTTTGCCGTTTGATGTAGTAGTCCGGCTGAACCTGGAGCGCCCCTGTTTCGCGGAGCGGATCTCTCCGGAAGTAATCAAAGAAATTGAATCGTCGAACCTTGTAGGGACAATTGTTCGAGCAATATCGCGTACCGACGCACCGGTTGTAGACCATGGCGTTAAGGCCATCAGTCGTATGCACGGTCGCGGCTACGGGACATACCTGCTCGCATGGTGCGTTCTCGCAGTGCTGGCATGTCATGGGCTGCATCGCAATGCTTGTGGGCTGAGATGTATCCCACTTCCCCCCTTCCTTGCGGAAGCGGTAGTAGCGATCAATGCGCAGCCAATGCATCTCCCGGCCCATGCGGACCTGATCCTTACCGACGATGGGTATGTTGTTCTCCGCCTGACAGGCAGTCACGCACGCGGAGCATCCTGTGCACTTCGACAGATCCGTCGCCATTCCCCATCGGTACTTCGCGCCTTCGAACTGCGTTTCCTCAAAGAGCGAAAGGCTGCTGATCGTATGACTGCGATCTCTGGCGAAGTTCGGGTGCGCCTCATAGGACTCCACCGACGCTTCACGGAACAGTATCGGCAGGCGGTCCTGTGTCCCCTTTCCACCAACGGTGTCGATGGCATAATGATCCTGAGTCGTGATCAGATCTTCGGAGTCGCCGGTGGGTGAAATCGATCCGCCTGAAATGGACCAGAGACCGTTCGCCGTTCGGATGGGATAGGCATTGAAACCCGCGCCACTCGCAACACGCCCCGGCCAATCCCTGCCATATCCCAATACAACGGTTGCAGTGTCATCACACTGCCCTGGCTGGATGAGCACAGGGCCGTTGACACTGCGGTTGCCGATCGACAACCGAACGACATCGCCACTAGACAGCCCGAGCCCTTCTGCCGTTGCCTCACTCAGCAAAATCGCGTTGTCCCATGT
>JAKVBW010000062.1 GCA_022446945.1 Phycisphaerales bacterium
ATGGGCCTGATCACAGCATGTCGATCTCGAATCACTATTTGCCTACTGATCTTGCTGGCTTGCGCAGCAATCATCGGGGTCGCCCTGACCGGCACGCGCACCAGTTGGGCAGCATGCGGTATCGCTCTGTTCATCATGGCGCTGCGGATCTGGAAATGCCCAGAAGTATCCATGTCATTACGAAGAGGCTTGATCGTCGTCACGGCTGCGATCATCATTCTTGGTGGGACGCTGTTTTTAACCATGGGTGGCTGGAGCCGACTCGACAAGGCTTGGCAAGATGCCACACAACTCGTCTTGAAAAACGAATCCAAGCCCGTTGCCCATCGGGGAGACTCCGGGGGTGGTCTGCGTCTGTTGTGGTGGCACGCTGGCTGGCAATTGCTCAAGGAACGACCTCTCGCAGGTCACGGCGCAGGCTCCATTCGCGCTTCGCTGGCCCGAAAAGAGGCAGAGATGCCTTCAGCGTGGGGCGCTGGTGCCTCAGGTTTTATTACGTGGAATCCACACAGCACCTGGGTCGCCACGGCAATCGAAACGGGGATTCCTGGGCTTGCATTTCTGGGAATGGCGATGATCGGCGGCGCATGTGCGGGATGGCGACGTGGCCGCACGCAGTTGGGCATGATCGGACTAGGGCCCGCGTGGATTGCTGTCTTGATCTTCAGCGTGACACACGCCGTTCTGTTGGAAACGTATACCGCCGTGCTCATTGCAACACTGACTGCGGTGATTGTCCTACCTCGCCGTGCGTCCGTTACCATGGCTCACCCGGGCGATTAGCTCAGTTGGCTAGAGCGCTTCGTTTACACCGAAGAAGTCACTGGTTCGAGTCCAGTATCGCCCATCCGCTGGCGCACGCCACAAAGCCAGAGCCCCTCTTGCTTCAAGAGCGTCCACCGCGGCCAGACTGGCAAAGTCATACTGGAATTTCAGGAATCATCTGCTAGCCTAAGGGCCTGCCTTTGGGGCATGACACTTCATCAACGATCAGGGAGAATCAGGAATGCGATTCATCATTGCCGCTTGTCTTGGAGTCATAGGAACAGTCGCGCAGGCTGCCGAACTGCCTGGCACCCGTTCTGTGGATTCACCTTGGCAACATTCCCATCTGGGTGACCCTCTCGTGATGGAACTCGATCTGGACTGGCTCGCTGTCAAGACGGACACACTGCTTCCTTCACTGACCGCACAAGATGGTCAATGGCGACTGGTGCCTGAAATCGCTTGGCGCTCAAGTGTCCCGGGATGGTGGCTAGTTTCAGTTGACGGCGCCGATTCTCCTGCGGACATCACCGATGCCATCACACAGTTGCACCGTGAAACCGGGCTGTTTGCATCACCCGTCCTTCTGGGAGGCACACACCGCCTGCCCTGGATCCCCACTGACACCTTGATCGTGCAGATGCAGAATGGTGCGATGACACAGGATTTCGACATCGTCGAACCGAACCTCGGTGGGGTTCCGAATATGCACCGCATCGCCATCCATGCCGTTCATGGATTGGACGCGATGCGCCAAGCAGAGACTCTTGCGAATCATGACGAGGTCATCTGGGCCCAGCCCAATGCGATCTGGTGGGCCACACACTTCTACACACCAAACGACCCCAACTACTCGAGCCAGTGGGCGCTCAACAACAGCAATGACATGGACATGGACGCCCCCGAGTGCTGGGATATCACATTCGGGGACAGCTCCATCATCGTCTCCATCATGGATGACGGCATCGATCAGAGCCATCCCGATATCAGTTCCGTGCCAGGCGCTGATTTCACGAATGAAAATACCGGCGGGGATCACACCATGACCTGCGATGGGCATGGATCCTGCGTTGCAGGCTGTGTCTCCGCAACCATCGACAACAATGTCGGCATCACCGGAGTCGCCCCAGGTTGCCGTGTCATGGCAACACGGATCTTCAATGCGATCGACTTCTTCGGCTTCTGTCTGGGTTTCATCGAAACGACGGATGCATGGATCGTCAATGGCATCGGCTGGGCAGCGTCTCAGGGCGCACGGGTCAGCAATTCGAGTTGGGGAGGCGGCGCACCCTCGAGTTCCGTCACTGCAGCTTTCAACAATGCTGAAGCCGCCGGTGTCATTCACTTTGGTGCCGCCGGCAACGATGGCAGCTCGACCATCAGTTACCCCGCGAGTCTTGAATCCGTGAATGCCGTCTCGGCGATCAACAGCAGTGGAAATCTCGCATCATTCAGTACTTCTGGAAACGGACTCTTCTGCAGTGCGCCGGGCGAAAGCATTCTCACGACTGACTGGGCTGGATCAGGCGGTTTCGATGGTGGCAACTATGTGACGATTGATGGGACGAGTTTCGCAGCACCGTATGCCGCTGGTGTCGCCGCACTTGTTCTATCGATGGACCCGTCGCTCACACCCGATGAAGTTGAGGACATCATGGCCGCAACGGCAATGGACCGAGGCGCCTCAGGCTATGACACTCAATATGGATGGGGCATCGCCAATGCCGCTGGTGCCGTCGATGCCGTTGATCCAGGCGATCCGTGTCCTGGAGATATCGATGGAGATGGAAATGTCGCCACCGATGACATCCTCATCTGCATCGGTGCTTGGGGTACCAACGATCCGGATGCGGACATCAATGGTGATGGCATCGTCGATACGAATGATCTGTTGGCCCTGATTGCTGGCTGGGGCCCCTGCTGATCGATCTGTTTCAGCCTAGAGCCGAACGCGTTCCCCATCGCTTGTCACAGCCAAGGAATGGGTGTCCCCCCGCCAGTGAATGCCGCCGCGCATCAGACCGAGCATCATCGCGCGGAGCGTGATTAGCAACGCTGCGATAGTCCCGAAAGGGGAAAGTAGCGCCCACCACCGTGGAAGGCGGAACGCAACAGCCACCATCACGCCAAGCAATACTGCCAGCGAAGCAGTTGCAGCGCCAAGCATCGCCGGAGGTGACGGCAACCAGGCCATCAACACAAACGGCATGATGTCGATGATCATCAGCAGAAGACCAAGAACGCAGGAGATCACAATTCCCGCACGCGTGCGGGCTTTGGCAACACCCTTCTCGGTCCCCCGCAGGAACTGATGCATCGTTCGATACCACTCGATTTCCACCCAATCTGATCCAATCGCGGTGCGACTTCGGCCACCCGTCTCCTGCACGATTCTGGCAATTCCGACATCGTCAGCGATTTCAAGCCGCAGTTGTTCTAGGCCACCTGCGCGTTCAAGCGCGTCACGCCGCACAAGGTTGAAAGCGCCCACGCCCATTGCCTGAGATCTTCGGTCATCATTGGCACGCCACAGACGCAGTGTGCAGATGAGCGCTCTCATCAGTGGCGTCAAGCACAGGCGAAGAAGCCAAGGACCCCGAACAATGCGGGGGATCAACGACACATGCGCCGCGTCTTCCTGCTCTGCCCATGCAATCGCAGACTCGATCGCGCCTGGACGCACATGCGTGTCCCCGTCACTGAACAAATACCAGCCATCGAGATCGATACTTGCGTGATCGACGCCGATCTGCTGCGCATGGACCTTTCCAAGCCATCCCTCCGGGAGATCCCTGTTGTGCACGACTTGTGCCCGATCATTCTGAGCGCACAGGCGATCGAGAATCTCCCCCGTCTCATCTTCCGAACGATCGTCAACGAAGATGAACTCCAACCACGGTGCCGGATCCGACAGCCGCGTCTGAACTGCGGATTCGATGGCATCCCCTTCGTCTCTGGCCGGACAGATCACGGACACTGTTGGGGAGCTTTCTCTTCTGGAACTGACCGATCCGAAACGGAGCGGACGAACCGAACGGAGTGTTCGGGCGATGCACACTGCCTGGCCCAACCACCAAAGGGCACTGATCAACGCAAGAATCCAGAGCGTCATCAGCGAACTGCTCTCGTCAGCCCACCGTCCAGACAAATCGACTCGCCTGTGACATAGCGTGCCTCATCACTGCAAAGCCATGCCATGAGCGCAGCGATTTCATCAGCTTCCGCGGCGCGCTCCATCGGGATCTGTGAAATGATGTCCTCTGGGACATCAAATGTGCTCACAAAGCCTGGCATCACCGCGTTGATACGGATATCAGGCGCCCACTGCCTTGCTGCAAGCCGTATGAGTGCCGTCAGACCACTTCGCAGAACGGTCGAGATTGGATAGGCGTCCATGACTTCACGGGCCGCCGCACCACTCGTACACACAATCGACCCCCCGCCTGATTGCTTCATCAGTGGAATCGCCGCCTTTGCTGCGCGCGTGATGCTGAGCAGAACCATGTCAAGGCCTGAATGCCACGCCTCATCCGTCAACTCAAGCAGTGGACCGGTTTGCAGATGGCCTGTGTTGATGATGGCCGCATCCAACCGAGTCCATTTGGACCACGCCATATCAATGAGCGATTCGACATCTTCTGCGTTTGTGAGATCTCCCTCGAGCCAAATGCCTCCGAGTTCGTCAGCCAGCATGCCTCCTGCATCGCTGCGGGAAAGGATCGCAATCTGATAACCCTCCCCAGCAAGCCGTCTGGCGCATGCCGCACCAATCCCTTTGGAACCAGCCGTGATGATGGCAACAGGTCGTTCAGACATGCGAGGAGGATACCGCTTCAGGATCGCTTCCACGTCATCTTCTCTTGCCCTATCAGCGTGTGGGTCAAACGAACAGTCAGATGAATAGACTGTTCCTCATGAATCGCACACGCATGGGCTCCGGCTTGGCAATCGCATTGCTCATTTCCCTCTCTGGATGTAGCGCATCTTCGAGAGAGCTTTGCAACGGAACCGATCTCACCGGTTGGACCAAAGTGGGCGGTGGCGCGACTTATGCTGTCGAGAATGGAGCCATTGTCGGCACTCGGGGGCCGGGACCGAATACGTTTCTTCGAACGAATGACATTTTCGATGACTTTGTTCTGGATCTCGAATTCAAATGGGACATCCCCATCAACTCCGGCGTGCAGTTTCGTTCAAGGCAGAAGCCGGGCGATGGACGCGTGACCGGATATCAGTGTGAACTTGATCACTCGGATCGGCGTTGGACCGGCGGTGTATACGATGAAGCAGGCCGGGGCTGGCTTGCACCGCTCAATGAGAAACCTGAAGCGATGTCAGCTGTGGCGTCTATCTATGAGTGGAACACCCTCCGCATCGAAGCAAGCGGAGATCGCCTGCGAACCTGGGTAAACGGCGTCCCGTGTGTCGACATGGTCGATGGACAGGACGCTGAAGGATTCATCGCGTTGCAAGTCCATAGTTCCCCGGATGAAGGCCAGATCCGATGGCGGAACATCCGCATCAGATCGCTCAGCCAGCATTAGATCCGTTCTTAAGAATCGCACCCCTCTGCCTTGGATGCTGACGCCTTGTCATCCTGGCGTATTGCTTTTTGGCATCAAGGTTCGGATCCATCCCCATCCTCTGGTCATATGCGCATCCTCTCAGATTGCCGCAGCCTCGGGTGGGAACATCCGCTCGCCCGCCCGAGGCCGGCAATGATCTGGGTGGGATGAAACGCCAGTGCGGCAGAATCGCTCATGCCATTCCTGGGCAACCCAATCAGCGCCTGATCACAAAGCCACTTCCCGGAATTGATCCGCCGTCCGGCTGCACATCGTTCTGCGCCGTCACGTGGCCGGGCATCGCATCATTGACAGCAGTCAGGAATGCGCACACTTCCGCATTCATCCCCACGACTTCACATCGAACTGTCCCGTCAGATTCGTTCCGAACCCATCCACGCACGCAAAATTTCTCTGCAACACGCGATGTCGTCCAGCGGAAGCCGACACCCTGCACATTCCCGTGAAAAACAACGGCGCGATGTGTCTCGCTCATTCGAGAGAGGCCATGATCTCTTCGGAGATATCAGCGTTGCTGTGGACTTTTTGAACATCATCACACTCTTCGATGATTTCAATCAGTTTGAGAATCTTTGATGCAAGATCCGCATCGCATACAACGGTCGTATCCGGAATCATCGTGATCTCCGCACTCACGCTCTCGATCCCTGCCGCATCAATGGCGTCCTTCACTGCAATGAATGTTGAGACCTCTGTCGTGACCTCGAATCCCCCGCCTTGTTCAACAATGTCTTCAGCCCCCGCTTCAAGGGCGATTTCCATCAATTGATCTTCGGTAGTCAGGCCCTCTTCGATGAGAATCACGCCCTTCGTGTGGAACCCGAAGGAAACAGCGCCTGTCTTGGCAAGATTTCCACCGTGCTTTTCAAATGCATGACGCACAATCGGGGCGGTTCGCTGGACATTCTCGGTCAGGCAATCAACGATGATGGCAACGCCCCCCGCGCCGTAACCCTCGTACCGGACATCCTGATAGGTGGCACCATCATTGCCCTCACCACTGGCCTTCTCGATGGCCTTCTTGATGGTGTCCTTCGGCATGTTGACGCTCTTGGCATCTTCAATGGCATATCTCAACTTGAGATTCGTATCCGGATCTGGGTCGCCCTGCTTGACCGCAGCCATGATCGCGCGGCTCGCCTTGCTCCACGCCTTACCCTTAACGGCGTCCTGGCGTGCTTTCCGATGTTTGATGTTCGCCCACTTGCTGTGACCGGCCATCTGCGCATCCTCCCGTCAATCAATCGGCAACCGATTCTTCGATCAGCCGAGACCTCAATATGGCGGCTACGCCGCCGAACTCCAGATCATACAGATCCGCGGTGGGGATGACCCTCAATCCCCACTGTTCCCTCTGTATCCGGTCCAGTTCCCGCAGTCGAACGGCACGGAAGCGAGGATGCTCGAGCAATGCCAGCCCATGCCGCCAAGTTGAGCGTGCCGCCTTTATCTGGCCGGCGGCTGCTTCTGCGTCCCCAAGATGCAGCAACACCTGGGGACTGAGTTGGTCGGTCTGTCTCACCGCTGCTCTCAGCAGCGTCAATGATCCAGGACCATCGGAGGTGTCCTCAAGTTTTCCCTGTTCAAGCCGTAGCAATCCCAAGCTATCAAGTGCTTCAACGCTTTCGGGATCCTCTAGCACAGCGCGCTCGATCAATTCTGCCGCAGCGGATAAATCTTCTCCCCGTTCCAGCAGCATGTATCCAAGATTATTCAACGCCAAAGGAGATTGCGGATCAAGTTGCAACGCCCTCCGATACATCGCCTCTGCATCCATTTTGTTTCCGAGCATGTCGTGTACCACACCGGCATGCTGCCAAATCTCTGCAAGCGTCAATAGTTCTCGAAATGCCATGCGAACGCGATATTGATCGGCAGTCAGCGATTCGATCAATTCCACTGTTGACTGCCCATTACCAGTTGAAGCGTCCAGTGCCATGCAAGCCGACACCATGCGCGCAATATCCGCAGGGTGGTTCAGATTTCCGGCTTGCAACCGCATCGCAGCGGCATCACGGGCTACATCAGGTGGCGCTTCATGCACCAACCGCTGCATCAGCCAACCCCATTTCTGTCGATCCCCGCGAGACACATCATCTCTTGCAATAAGCGACGCGAGCCCCTTGTTCATCTGATCCAATGCCAAATCGGCAGACTGCGTCTCACCAGCCTCATATAGAAGCGATGCCAAGACAGCATCCCAACGAATGGCCTGAAACAAATCATCTGAGGAATCCAACTGCGCTCTTCTGAGCAATAGGCCCAAGGCTGCATGTCGATCACCGCTATCGAGGGCTTCTTCCGCCACAACACCCAAAGCAAAGGCATCCTCCGGGGACAATTCCAAACGCTTTTTCCATGCGTACGCCGCAGCGCTGGCATCACCATGCTCTGTTGCCAGCTCGGCAAGCCCCTTCCAGGCAGCTTCGTTGCCTGGATCGGCAATGAGCGCAGCCTGATAACCGTTCACCGCCTCCTGATAATCACCCGACGCTGCTGCCTCTCGAGCAATCACAAGACTGCGTGCGCTTTCGAGGAATGTCTCCCTGTCGACTTCACCAGAGGAAGTTGCGACCAGGGGTCCGTAGCCAAGTTTCTCAAAGAGAGCCGCTGGATCGATTGCTTCAGCAATGGATCCGGACGCGACGACAAGGGCAATGCCCCAAAGCATCATCAGCGTGTTCGACCCGAACGCTTCTTGGAAGCCGGCTTCTTGGAAGTCTTCTTTTTCGAGGACTTCTTGGTTGTCTTTTTCTTCGCGGCAGGCTTCTTAGCGGTCTTCTTCGCAGGGGCCTTCTTGGTGGTCTTCTTCTTTGAGGCGGCCTTCTTGGTGGTCTTCTTCTTTGAGGCGGACTTCTTGGTGGTCTTCTTCGCAGGAGCCTTCTTGGCGGCTTTCTTCGCAGGAGCCTTCTTGGCGGCGGGCTTCTTGGTGGTCTTCTTCTTCACGCTCGTTGGGCGGCTCAATTCGGCAGCCTCTTCCTGTGCTGCCTTCTCAGCGGCAGCCTTGCGAGCAGCAGCGCGTGCCGCAGCCTCTGCTCGCTTCTGACGCGCAATCTCCTGAGCATCCTGTCGCACCGATTGTGCATCCGATCGGCGTTTCTTGGCAGTTCGCAAGTCTGCTTGAGCATCCTTGGCGCGCTTCTTGGCAACTCGATCGCTTTGGGCGTTAACCCATGCTTGAAGTTTGGCATGCGTGTCCCAGGCCGCATCACCCTTTATCTGTCTGGAAACCCATGACGCTGCTTCAGTGAGAGACGCTCCATCATCCAGACAACCTGCATTGACAAGCATCCATCGCAATTGATCGTCCAACGGAATGCCGCCAACGTCGCCGCAAACTAGAAGCCAACGGTTGGCGACGAATGGGGTGATGCCGTCCAAAGATTCGATCGCATCGCGCATATCACGCTTCCCAAGAGCCATTTCAGGCATGAGCGTGACATCATGGTGACGCTGATAGAGGTGGTTGAGCATCGAACGAAGTCGAGACGCTCTTTCCTCGCCCAACGCGGTCTTGTCCCCGCACATCGTTGCAATTTCTTCAGCAGTTGAGACTCTCAACTCATGCCAATCAAGGCGCTCCTCCGCCAATCTGCCCCACCATTCATCAGCTCGACTTGTGTCAGCCTCCCACAGCAATTGCGAATACACGAGTACATGGACTGGATCCGCCATCTCAAGTGGTTCAGACCGCTTCTTGAGCTTCTTGATATGCGAGGCCAATTTCGAAGCAAGTTGCTTTGAGTTTTTCACGTTGCCTGGTCCTCTTGATCTTCTTCCGTTTGTGAATTCTCTTTGAGCATGGCGTCATTGATCGCACCGAGTACTTCGGCTTCCTTCTTGATGGATTCATCCACAAGAAATCGAAGCCGAGGAATACGCCGCATTCGAACTTCGCCGCCAAGTCGTCTGCTAATCCAACCTGCGGCAGCATTGAGTCCGTGGATAGAACTGGTGGCTCGCTCTTCCGGAAGAACCGAGCACCAGATGCGCGCTTCACTTGAATCAGGACTGACCGATACACGTGTGACCGAGACAAGGCCTCGCACACGCGGATCTGCAACCCCCTTCGCGAGAATGCGCTGAATCGCTCTGTGCACCACAGCGTCCACTTTCTCCTGATGGCGGGTCACTGTACTGACCTCCAACTATCAACTGCCCGGGCGTACTTCATGCGTGAGGTAACACTCCAGCACGTCACCTGGCTTGATGTCGTCATATCCATCGATGAGCATGCCACATTCCTGACCGGCGCGAACTTCTTTCACGTCGTCCTTGAATCGCTTCAGTTGAGACAACTTGCGATCATTCTCGATCACAATGTCATCGCGTGTGACACGAATCAACGCTGCTCGCTGAATTGATCCATCAGTGGCATAACAACCCGCAACCATTCCGACCTTGGTGATACGGAAGACCTCGCGGACCTCGGCATGACCGAGAATCTCGATGCGGTGTTCGGGGTCGAGCATGCCCAGAACAGCCTTCTCAATGTCATCCGTGATGTCATAAATGACATCGTAGTAGCGAATATCGATACCGGAGTCTTCTGCCGCTCGCCGTACCTTCCCTGAAGCAGTCACATTAAAACCAATGATGATGGCGCCCGATGCATCAGCAAGAGCGATATCGGATTCACTGATCCCTCCAACTGCCGAGTGTTTCACGGCAACACGCACTTCGTCGGTGGTCATCTTCGCCATCGCAGCTGTAATCGTCTCAACGGATCCCTGAACATCCGCCTTCAGAATGACCGGAAGCTCCTTCTTGCCGGCTTCAGTCATGTGATCAAGAATGTTGTCAAGAGTCACACGCTCGCGTGCCAAGGCCTTCTCGCGTTCAGCCGCAACACGCTCTTTCGCAGCTGATTCTGCTTCGCGAAGATTCTTGACGACAAAAACGCGATCCCCAGCATCTGGAACCTCGCCCAGTCCCGATATCGTCACAGGCCAGGAAGGCAATGCCTCAGTAATCCGATCTCCACGATCACCAACGATGTCACGTACGCGACCGTAGCCTCGACCGGCGACGATGTAATCGCCCTTGGAAAGCTTGCCCTGTTGCACCAGAAGGCTGGCGACAGATCCTCTCCCTTCCTCAAGCCGTGCTTCCAACACAGTCCCTTCGGCAGGGCCATCAAAGTCCGCGGTGAGTTCAAGCAGTTGTGCTTGTAGATCGAGAATCTCCAGCAGATCCTGGATGCCTTCACCCTTGATCGCAGTGGTGCGCACGACCTCCGTATCGCCCCCCCATTCGACAGGATTGAGTTCATGCTCCGCCAACTGGCCGAGGATGCGTTGAATGTTCTGATCAGTCGCTTCAGCCTTGTCGATTTTGTTCAATGCCACCACGATGGGGACTTCAGCGGCCTTGGCATGATTGATCGACTCAACTGTCTGAGGCATCACTCCATCGTCAGCTGCGACGACAAGCACAACAATATCCGTGACCTGCGCGCCGCGTGCGCGCATCTCTGTGAAGGCTTCATGGCCGGGCGTGTCGATGAATGTCACAACGTGATCATCATCACCAACCTGTACAGGAACCCGGAACGCGCTCGTCGCCTGAGTAATGCCGCCAGCTTCGCCATCAGCAACGTTTGCGCTGCGGATGCTGTCTAGCAAAGAGGTCTTGCCATGATCGACATGCCCGAGAATCGTGACGACCGGAGACCGGGGGCGCTCGTCATACATCGATCGATCCGAGAAGGACTCGGCAATCTGATCTTCTGCAGTCTTTGCCTCAACAACCTCAAGTTCAACACCAAAACTCAACATGCACTCAATCGCGACATCTGTGTCAAGATTCGAATTGATCGTGACTTCGTGTTCTTCATCCATGAGCCATCTCAGGATGTCGCGCGTCTTGACGCCACTTGCCGCACTCAGATATTTGATGGCCAACGGTGCTGTTACTTTGATCGAGCCACCGACATCAACCGCGGATCGTGCACGAACGCCTGTAGGCCCTGAAGCCTTTTTGGCACTGTCACGACGGACCGACCTGAAGTATCCGCCGCTGCGAGAAAGTCGTTGTTCACGCTCACGCAGATCCTGCTCACGCCAGTTGCGTTGTCCAGTACCACTGCCTGTTGTCTGTTTGGCCTGACGTCCTTCCGATCGCCCCTCCGCAGCGCCGCTGCGGCGACGATTGCGACGGGAAGTACGACCTCGGTCGGCCCCTCCAGGAGGCGCGGGCGGCATGCCCTGGCCATCATCTCTAGGCGGCGTGCCGCTCTTATCAGGCCCCTTGGGACCTGACTTGGCGCGAGGTGGACGAA
>JAKVBW010000063.1 GCA_022446945.1 Phycisphaerales bacterium
CTGTAGATGGACTCGAGTTTCTCCTTGACCGCCTCGCCCAAGAAGCCGGCGCCGCAGAGGGTCTTGCGGGCAGACAACGCGTTCTTGAAACCTTCATGCGCACCGTGGCCTCGGATGGTCTTCGATCGCTTCCCACGCTCAGGCGGGCCATGGTGGTTGGACGTCTGGCAGATCTCGCCGGCGTCGCCCCCGCTGTCATCAGTGAGATGCTTGATCGAACATCACCCACACCGAACGCCCCAACACCACAGGATGCGACGGAAACCCTGTTGCCTGAGATCACCGAGATGGAGGCCGCGAATCCAGCACTAAAACGAGCAGAACTCGACGTGCTGTCGCTTGCCATCTATACCCAACAGGCACAAGTAGTGCCGACACCCGCAGATTGCGAAGCAATGATCACGCCATCTGCACGCCGTATTGGAATGGCCTTACAGAATGCAAGATCCGACGCTGAGACCGCATCCATTGAATGCCTTCTTTCAGCGCTAAGCCACGAGCAGGATCGCACACTCGCTTCTGATCTCTTCTTTGACGGCGAAAGACTGCTTGATGCGGCCGATGGCGATGTCGATGCCGCTCATGAACTGTGCCAAACTGCATTACAACGTTGCAGACGGGAACTCGAATCTCGTCGCAGAATGACTGACTGGAAGGCTTCGCCGACGCAAGATGCGCAGGCTGCAGCTGAAATGATTGACCAACTCAGAGGAATAGGACCAAGAGCAGCCGCGATGCCGCGCACCTCTGGTTCCTGAACGCCTCGACGATTGTCCAGGAGAATGATTTCGTGAAGATTTCAAACACACCGACCATGCACCCAACCCTCCAAGATCTGCTTGAGTTCAGCCGAACCCGCGGATGGGTGTCTTTTGAAGAACTCAATACCGCCCTGCCGGACGAATACATTCGACCCGACAAGATGGATGAACTCCTGATTGCGACGAATGCTCTTGGGCTTGAATTCACGAATTACCTTGATCGGCGAACCTTCAAGGGTCCTCATTTCTATGGCCCACTGCAAACCAATCTTCGCTTCAAGCGGGACAATCCGAAACGCACTTTCGGGCTCGCCACTGAAGAGGAAATTCTTGCGCAGGAAGCAGAAGAGGCTGCCGAGGAAGACGCCGGCCCGACCGACCACATCGAGCCGCCGGACCCCATTCTTGATGAGGCCGAAGCGGCTGCTGTTCAGGAAGCCATCGGCGAACCTGGCTCGAAGAAAATCGACGACCCGATTCGGATGTACCTCACCCAAATGGGCACCATTCCGCTGCTGACCCGGGAAGAGGAGATCAGGCTTGCCAAGAAGATCGAAACAACAAGGATGATCTTCCGTCGCTTGGTCCTGGAATCCGATTTCGCGGCCAGGCAGGCATGTGAAGTCCTTCAGCAGGTCCATGACGGCGAACTGCCATTCGATAGGACGATGCGCATCTCAACGGCAGAAGACAACGCCAAGGAGAAGATTGCGAGCCGGATTCCGATCATCATGGCATCCGTTCGACGAATGCTCGGCGCGAATGAAGCTGACTGGGAAAAAATCAAGGCCGGTGTCGCCGAACGTACCGAGGAACGACTTATCGCCGGCATGAATCGACGCCGGCGCCGGATGGCCACGCTGATCGAGGAATGCTGCCTTCGGACTGCGAAGATCCAACCACTTCTTCGCAGGCTGCAGTCAGTCACGCGCAAACTGCATGAGGTCCTGAAGGAAGCGACCCAAGCGGCAGCGCACCCCGAACGCCATGACCCGGATGATCTGGCTGTCATGCAGGAGGAACTCCGTGGACTCGGCGACCTCGTTCTCGAATCCCCGGATCGCTTGTCCAGTCGCGTCGGCTTGATCGAAGCCGTATTTGAAGAGTACGAGCAGGCCAAGCGGGATCTCAGCGGCGGAAATCTGCGTCTTGTCGTCTCCATTGCCAAGAAGTATCGCAATCGCGGCCTTCCGTTCCTGGACATCATTCAGGAAGGAAACACAGGTCTCATGCGTGCAGTCGACAAGTACGAGTACATGAGAGGCTACAAGTTCTCTACCTATGCGACTTGGTGGATTCGACAGGCGATCACCCGTGCTATTGCCGATCATGCCAGAACAATTCGCGTTCCTGTACACATGATCGAAACGATGTCGAAGCTGCGAACTATCCAGAAACGACTCCTTCAGATCATGGGACGCGAGCCCACGATCGAAGAATTGGCGACTGAAGCCGACATGAGTGTCGATGAAACACGGCGCGTCATGAACATTTCAAGGCATCCCATCAGCCTGGACAGGCCAGTGGGTGAATCAGAAGACTCACAGTTCGGAGACTTCATTGAAGACGAACGCCAGGAAGCGCCATCTGAAACCGCCACCGGTGAGATGATCCGCTCCAGAATCAATGACGTGCTCAAGACGCTGACATACCGTGAGCGCGAGATTCTGAAACTCCGCTACGGAATTGGAGATGGCTACACGTACACGCTTGAGGAAGTGGGCCGAATCTTCAAGGTCACCCGAGAACGCGTGCGTCAAGTCGAATCAAAGGCTGTGCGAAAACTGCAGCACCCGGTTCGCAAGCGCCGTCTGGCTAGTTTCATGGAAGAACTGTCCCCGGTCGAGGAGTAGCGACAGGCTTCAGGACAGCGCGGCATCGATCGACGCGACAAGTGACGCAGGCTCCGGCAGGCGGCCATCGCCATCTGTCCGGCATGCCTGCCAACCCGAATCTGGTTCGATGACAGTGAACCCATCGGCGCGTAGTTGATCCAGATTGCGTCTGGTCGCCGGCTGCGCGAGCATTTCTGCGTTCATCGAGGGTGCGACCAGTACAGGGATACCCGACCGGTCAATCGCTGCGACGAGCAATGACACGGCATCATCGGCCATGCCTGCAGCAAATCTCGCCAAGGAGTGCATGCTGCAGGGCGCAATCAAGGCTAGATCGATCTCACGTGCGAGCGCGACATGCTGGCTTGCTGGATCATCGATCGGAGTCCAAGGATCGAGATAGACCGCGCGCCCACTGATCGCTTCAAAAGTCGCGGGACCGACAAATCGCGTCGCTGCTTCGGTCATGGCAACCGTCACGCGGTCACCACGCTGAACCAACGCACTGACAACCATCGGCATTTTGAATGAGGCAATGCCGCCTGTCACCCCGATGAGAACATGCTTCGGCACCCGGTCAGTCACGCCGACTCAAGCGGCCATCCCGCACCACCCTTGGCCGATGCTTCTGTGGCATCGACCCAGCGGGGCTCGATCTTGTCCTGAAGAATCTCTTCAATAACGACTTCGAGATCCGTGCGTCCTTCTCGCTCCACGAGTGGACGCGCACCATCGACGGCGAGTTCCCGGAGCCGGCGTTGGATCAGGGCGCACAACTTGAAGCGGCCGCCCATCTTGTCCACAATTTTGTCGCTGCGAAGTGCTTCGATCATTGGAAGGGTCTCCCGTCTGGCTCATCAGACCAGCCTGAATCGGGCCATTCTACCCCAACAAGCCCCCTCTGTCGAGCCGAGGAGTACACTGAGCGGCCTGCTGCAGCGACAACAGGAGTCTTGAGAGGCCGATGCACACGGTGATCAGAAGGATTCGCAGAGCGGGCCTGCGTGTCGGCCTTCAGGGCGAGTGGTACATGTACCTCCTTGCAGCCTGCATTGGCATGCTGATGGGCGTTGTCGCCACGCTCTTCCTCGAACCGCTCAGGGCAAGTGAGATCTTTCAGAGCGAACTCAGCCACACCCTTCTCTGGATGGTCGTGCTGCTGGGCCCGACAATTGGCGGCCTGCTGGTCGGCTTAGCAAGATCGGCAATCAACGCGCCTTACATCGGCCCGGGTGTGACCACCGTGATCTATGGAGTGCTCCGGAGACGCGGACAACTCCGCGCGAAAGTCGGACTTCAAAAGTGGATTTGCAGCACGCTCACAATCGGCTCGGGAGGATCTGCAGGCGCTGAAGGTCCGATTGTCACGATTGGAAGTGTGCTCGGGTCCACCATCGGCAAATGGCTGGGACTGAATACGCAGAACATGACCACACTGCTGGGATGCGGCGCAGCGGCAGGTATTGCTGCTGTGTTCAACGCGCCGATTGCCGGCGTGCTATTTGTGATGGAAATTCTCCTTCGCGACTTCTCCTTAAGGACCTTCACGCCCATCGTGATCGCAGCCGTTGTCGCCTCTGCATCCATTCAGGGGATTCTCCATGACTCAGCGATCTTCCAGTTGGGCGCAGACTTCATGATCATGGAGGGCGAGTTCCGCATGATGTACATGCCGGCATACGTCCTCCTCGGACTCCTTTGCGCACTGGTCGGCGTTCTTTTCATTCGTGGACTTGATACCGCCAGCCATGCATTCGAACGCATTCCGACTCCAGTCTGGGCACGACCGGCATTGGGCGGCGCAGCCCTGGCTGTGCTTGGCCTGCTCTGGCTCCTGCTGGCAGGAACGGAAGTGCCTGGCTTCTACGGGAATGGTTATCCGGAAATCACCCGACTTCTCTCGCCCTCGCATTACGAAGGGTTTGCAGCCGGTGATGGAAGTGGCCTGCTGGTCCTGACACTGCTGGCACTGCTCGCCTGCAAGTTGATCGGCACCTGCCTGACGATCGGATCCGGCGGTGCTGGCGGCATGTTTGCCCCCTCGCTGATGATGGGCGCTATTGTTGGGGGACTTTTTGGACTCGGCCTTGAGTCACTGGGGTTCCTTGAGCATGGCACCCCTGCCCGATTCGCGCTCGTTGGCATGGCTGCGATGGTGGCGTCCGTGACGCATGCCCCGCTGACGGGCATTCTCATTGTTTACGAACTGACCCGGCATTACCAGATCATCATGCCTTTGATGTTGGCAGCAGTTGTGGCCACCATCGTGGCACGATGGCTGTGTCGAGATTCGATCTACTCAGCCCGTCTCCGTGAAGCAGGGATTCGCCTTGGGGGTGCTGGCGATCTCACGATTCTCAGTCGCTTGACCGTTCAAGACCTCATCCTCGATCCGCCGAATATCGTCCGAACCCATGATGCCGCAGCCACACTCATCGCGCAAGCTGAAGAAGAAGGTGCCGCAGACTTCATCGTTCTCGATGACAAGGGCGTGTACGCAGGCATGGTCACTGACCAGGATCTTCGCGCGGCATTGGTGTATCGAGAGGCCATTCCACTTCTCCAGGTCAGCGAGTTGACAAGGATCGATCTCCCATTTGTCACACCCGATGAGACATTGGATGTCGTACTCGAGAAATTCTCGCGATCAGATGTGGATGCCTTGCCAGTTCTTGTCGATGGCGATGCCCGACGCGCCAATGGGCTGGTCACACGCACGCGATTGATGAAACGCTATCAAGCCGCTTTGGACCATGATCATGACTGATTCGGCAGCCAATCCTCGCAAACTCTCTCGCGCGGATCGAATCCGCTCGATCGCTGATTTCCGAACACTCATGCGACAGGGTCGCCGCAGTCATGCAGGTCCTCTTCGCGTGCGTGTCACCACAGAAACTTCGAGAACCCGGCTGGGTCTGGCGGTTTCTAAACGCGCGGGCGGCGCGGTTCGCCGCAATCGAATCAAACGCCATCTGCGTACAGCATTCCGGAACCTCCGCAATGATTGGCCCAAGCACATCGACGTCCTCGTCATCGTCTCCGATCAACATCCTGAAACTTCCTTTCAAAACTATGCCGAGTGGTTCGATCGCGCTGTCCGAGACGCTTGCCGATGGCCGAAAGATCAGGCATGAAATCCCCCTCTCTGGCATCACAGTTTCTGATCTTGCTCGTACGGATCTATCAAGTAACGCTCAGCCCCTTCATGGGAGGACATTGCAGATATCAGCCGACCTGTTCAAAATATGCCATCGAAGCGCTTCGTGATCACGGCGCCTTTCGCGGCGGTTGGCTTGCGTTCAAACGCGTTGCACGCTGCCATCCCTGGGGAGGAAGTGGCTGGGATCCTGTACCGGAGAACCGCCCCAAATGAACATCCCCCCAGCAATCTTCTGCATCGGACGGAACTATGCGACACATGCCGCAGAAATGAATGCGCCGGTTCCCGATCGTCCGACGGTCTTCATGAAGAATCCTGCATCGATCATCTCGGCCACCGATACCATCACCATCCCTCCGATCTGCGAGGAAGGAGGCCCCCAAGTTGATTTCGAAGGTGAATTGGCAGTCATCATCGGTTCAACATGCCGTGATGTCTCGCCTGAAGATGCCAGTTCTTGCATCGGCGGATGGGCCGCAGCCAATGACGTATCAGCACGTTGGTGGCAGAAAGAAGGGTCGGGCGGTCAGTGGATTCGGGGCAAGAGTTTCGATGGCTTCTGCCCGATTTCGGAACCTGTGCCAGTGGATGCCATCGGGAATCCTCAGGAATTGACGCTGCGAACACTGGTCAACGGCGAATGCATGCAGTCCGCGACCACCGCCGACATGATCTTCCCCGTCTATACGTTGATTGCAGAACTCAGCCGAGGAATGACGCTTCTGAAAGGCACCGTCATTCTGACAGGAACCCCCGAAGGGGTTGGCGCAGCAAGAACACCCCCAGTCTGGCTCAAGCCTGGCGATCTAGTTCAAGTCGAGATCGAGGGCGTCGGCATGCTGGCCAATCCAGTCGCCTGACGCGATACGCGCCAACTACTTTCGTTCGACGCCCGCAGCTTTTCGATCATGTTCTGCTTGTGCTTCTGCAGCAGTGCGTTGAGCCAGTGCGGCGCGATAAGCCTCGATGCCCAAAGGCTCAGGGAACAGCTTGTCGACATCGACACGTCCGGCAAGCGGTCCGTAGGAAAACTCCTGATTGACGATCTGCCGAATCCGGTCCGACGTGCGAAGTCTCAAATCAGGTTCGAGTTCATCGACCTGCGCCCAAATCTGAATTCGCTCGTCAACTGGGATTGTCGGGTCAGTCATGATTTGAATAAACGCGACTTCCGCCGAGCGATCCAATGCATAGAGAAGATCCCTCATGCGAGCTGACCCGAGCTTTGTTTCGTAATCGATGTCTTCATGCTTCCGAAAGAAATCCGTGACCTGTTTGGCAAAATTCACAGCCTCTCGATAGACCTCAGGCCTTCGTTGGCCGATGCCGACGCGGAATCCATATCGCAGTGATGCGACAACGTCACTGATGGCAATATGCGGCTGGCTTGTGTATTCACCCTCAGTCTCTCGCATGACGAATACATCAAGATCTTCGTTGTACTTGTGATTCGGGGGACTTGCACCAGTCCCGAACAGACCATCCAGTCGATCCATGATGGCTCGCGCTCTGTCAAGTTCGCCAGCCCGATATGCCTCTCGGACTGCTGAAGACATAAAGTTTTCCATGAACGGCATGAACGTCTCGCCGCCTGACCCACGCGCATCGAAGTATTTGATGTAAAGCTCTTCGAACATCTTGTCAATCGTTTCGATGTAACGGGGCTCTGGGAATCGACCAGGCATGACGGGCGAGAATGGATCAAATGTGATTCGCCCAGAACGTGCAAGTGCCTGCAACGAGTGCAGCTGCTGCCGATCGATGTTGATCGCGTTGTGAACGTCCTTCTTCTCTACGCGATGCATTCCTTTTTCGGAACCGAGCCTTGCAAAATAGAGTGCATGAGATTGCGGATGCCTCCAATCAAGTGGCCCGAGATCTCTCGTGTACTCCCACATCTTTACTGGGTCCATGTTGTAGTCGTCGACAAGAACCCGATAACGGATATGCGCCAGCAGCGTCTCCCATGCCTCGGCAAACGCAGGATCGGTCATCAAATCATCGAGAACCCGGTAGAGCCCTTCTTGATCCTGACTGAGACGTTCTGCCAGATCAAGCTCAGAAGCAATCCATGACTGATCGCGAATGGCATTCCATCGAGAAATGTTCCGGAGCAGTTCGACATCTAACTTCACGTCATCGCCGTCAGTAAAGACCACAAGGTCCTCCTGAAGCTTCGCAATCAGCGACTCGACAGTTGGCGTCCTTGCAATGGCCGCGTCAAGTGTCTTTGGCGCGCCTGCAATGTTCTTGATCCAATCGGTACGCGCGTCCCAATCGGTGGGCGGCTCACCAAGGAGTTCATGCCATTCCTTGGCCATTTGCTGCTTGTAGTAAGCGTGGGCATCATCAGACACATCATCGACCTTGTGTCCCAGCCAGAATGCCAGATCCTTGTAAAGCAGAAGATCGTTGGGGTTGTATCGAAGCCCCTCCTCCCGAATCAGACTCAGTCCCTTGTTGACCCATTCCCATCGCTCTTCCGGAGTGTTCGTCAGAACGGAAATGTTGTAGGCCATGTTGTGACCGTGGAAGATCCAGACAAAGGGGAAGCGTGGCTGCAGCTTGGTGATCAGCCTCGCGTCCTCCAGCATGTCGTAATACCGACCTTCCTCCTGCATCATGTTTGCTTTGATCCAGAGGTAGTCAACGACAAGGCCACGCAACGCTCCAATGGCGGTGCCCAACGCAACAATCGGCGGCGCATTGTCAACCGTGACATCGGTGTAACGGAGGCTTTTCCGTTCCGCCTGCTCGGTAATACCTGGCAACATCGCACCTCCGACAGCAAGTGCCGCAATCGCCACGCCACATGATCCGAATTGAATCACTCTGTCGCGCATCATGATGCAGTCACCATCAGAGGTTGCCCCCGCTGTAGATCGCCAGTTGGCGACGACTCAGAATGATCCAGCCGGCAACCATGGCGCCCCCTCCCCAGACGACTGTGAGAAGCACTGCCGTACCCATTTGTGCCCAAGGAATCAATCTTCCATCAACCAGCTGACTTGTCGGCTGCAGTTCTCCAAAGGCGCGCAAGACAAAGACGGTTCCGGTCGCAATTGTGCGGACCACCCATTCAACCGATGTCTGAATCACAGCGCCGATTCCTTCAGCCCCACCTGATCCCGCGCCGTAGATCGGAATCGCAGTCGCCAGCCAAGGTGCAATGCTTGCCCCGATGAATATCGTGAAGACGACCAGGGACGCGACTGGAAAGCTGAGCGTGGTTGAAACCCCACATGCGATCGCGGCAAGAATCCCAAGCTTCAACAATAGAAGCGCCATCGCACGCAAATAGTTTCCACCGAACGTACCCCACGGATAGCCAATCTCCAGATCTTCCGCCATCCAAAGGACCACGAAGGGTTCAACGCCTGGCGCCTGTTGGCCCACTGCTTCAAGATTGACCGGACCGATCCAATCGTCACCTGGCGGTGCAGGCACATGCGTCAGGTTGACGAGCGTGAGATCGAGTGTTCCATCCTGCTTAATGACGGAGGCAGGCATTTCAAAATACTGCTTCATTGTCGGAATGAACGGTCCGACATAGCCCTCCGACAAATTGTCGCCGAGTGCGATACCGATCAAGCGCCGATCGTGCTCGTCAGACATCCCGCCGAGGAGTCTGAATTCAAGCCGGATTGGACGACCGCTTCTGCGTGCTTCCTGCAACCCTTCGAAATGCAATTCTCGCCATGGCGGTTCAGCCTTGCTGCGCACTGACTGAACAGTTCGCCGCTGCCCATCGAACTCATCAAATACCCGCTTTCTCAGTACGCGATAAACGCCAAGCGGCACATCACTGTCGACATAATCCTGGTACTCAGGATCTCCAGCGAGAATCGCATCAATGCGACCACGGTAATCCGCTTCACTCAATTCTTCATAGACCGGCCGCATCGAAGATCTGGCAACAAGCACATTGTTGTCTAGCGCACGTGCAGCTTCTATTTCCGAGCGGGTCTGCGGCACGCGTGAACTGTCTAAGTAGCGCATGGTGGCATAGGACCATGCTCCCGCGATGGACAGAATGATGGCCCCCAGCAGAACAACGCCGACCCATTTTCCGAACAAATAGCTTGTCCGCCCCATCGGCTTTGTCACAAGATGCCAGATATGGCGATCGCGGATATCGAAGCACACTGTGCTGCATCCGATCAGCAGAACCATGACTGCCGCCATTGCGAATGCAATTCCGATGCTTCGAGCAAGATAAGCCTGTACCAACTGATCAATGGGGGCACTCTGGTCGAGCGTCATTGGAATCAGAGGCAGCACGATCAGAAGCGTGACGACAAATCCGAGTGCCAGCCGTGTCCTCGCCACCTCTGACAGCAAGGTGTGCGCGACAGCCATCCATCCAGATCTGCCTGACAGAATGATTTGTAGCAGCCGGGTCAGCGTGAGGAACGCCGCAATCAAAATTGCGATCGCCAAGGGCACCGGAACCCAACTGGCCCAACCCATCAACCACACCAAGCCCGTTGCAAGACCTCCTGCCAAAAGGAGCGATGCCACACTGACAACTGTGCCCATCCAGATCACAGCCAGGCCGATCCCGATCACCACGAACATCAAGGACCATGCCAATCCGGACTCAAGCAATAGCCAATTGGGCGTCCATTCAGGAATTGAATCCCGCAAGAGAACAAAGGCGATTCTGCGGGCATCCTTTGGCACACCGTCCTCATCGATCAAGGACTCGAATACAACCTGAGGCCCGGTGAAAGTCTCACCATCGATGATCACTTCACCAGTTTCAAGCAGGACCGAACCGTAACGATCCGCCTCATCACTGAGCAGCGCATTGGTGATGGTGAGATAGTCGCGATCGAAACTAGCGCGGATGCCAATAATCGTGCCGAAGACACCACCAGCAACACCCACGACAATGATGCTTGAGAGGATCCGGAACCAAAGCCTGCGCTGAAGGCTGTCCAGCACGCGCCCAAATCGAGTCAGAAGGTTCATTCCTTGCCGCGTGCTCCGTCATTACCACCAACAAGATCATCAATCACCGATTGATCCACTTGTGGCGACACGGGGGGCGGTTCTACGACACGACTGGCGCGAGCAGTAGGCTTCTGATCCTTGGTCAACTCATCTAACACATCATCGCGGACAGATTGTGCGTCCTCATCTTCATCTGTTTCGATGAGCGTTGCTCGACGCTCCTCGGTCCGATCCTCGGCAAGACGACTCACAAGATCATCGCCGGCTGCCGATTCCTCAACCAAGAAGTTTGCTGTACCGCTGCCTTCAGTGGCACCTGATGTAGCAAGATGCTCCTGCCTTGCACTCTCGACGATCTCCATGAAAAGATCTTCAAGTCTTTGCCTTGGCGTCTCAACCGATTCAATCGACTCCCCGGCAGAACGGAGGATTGCATCAATCCGGTCAATCACACTCTGGTCGAGGCGTCCCGTCCGAATGACTGTATGGCAGGTGTCCTGCAGCAGTGATTCGACGGATCCGGATGCCCGCACTCTCCCCCCATACAGCATGATCATCCGGTCGCAGACATCCTGCACATCGCCCAGCAAATGCGAACTTAGGAGAATGGTCTTTCCTCTCCCACGCAGATCAAGCAGCAGATCCTTGACCTGACGAATTCCAATCGGATCAAGACCTGATGTCGGTTCATCGAGAATCAGGAATTCAGGATCGTTGATCAGGGCTTGCGCAAGGCCAATGCGACGCATCATGCCTTTTGAAAACTCACCGACATGCCTGTGCGCAACACCTGACAAACCGACCATATCGAGAAGCTGTTCGGATCGCCGCTGTCGCTCCTGCCGCCTAAGGCCGAAGAGACGTCCGTAGTAGTCAAGCGTTTCCATCGGCGTCAGGTACCGGTACAGATACGTCTCTTCTGGCAGGAAGCCGATGTACTTCTTCACTGCCACATCGGTGGGCGCCCGGCCGAGAACCTTGAGTCTGCCTGCAGTAGGTCGCAGCAGACCAAGGATCATCTTGATCGTTGTGCTTTTGCCAGAGCCATTGGGACCTAACAGGCCGAAGATTTCCCCAGGAGCGATGTCCAGATCAATCCGATCCACGGCAAGAGCCCGCGTCCGCATCCAGAAATCACGAAATGCGCGCGTCAGGCCTCTCGCCTCGACAATCGCGC
>JAKVBW010000064.1 GCA_022446945.1 Phycisphaerales bacterium
CAGAAGACCGAACCCTGCTGCAACAAGCAGGATGTTGCCGGCGGATGTCAGGAGATCCATGACAGATTCCCATCAGCATTCACACCTGATTGAACGACCGCTCGTGCAGATGCATCTGCGTTGAGGATCGATTCCAGATCCACTACTGGCACTGGCGGGCATGCGGCACAAGCCGCCTGAACCGCCTCGAAGATGCCGCCAAAACTTAATCGTCGTGCGCGAAATGCCTCTACTGCGGCTTCATTAGCAGCATTGAATACAGCACCTGCTGTTCCACCATCGCGAATCGCTTCCCATGCAAGTCGAATCATCGGAAATGCATCATGATCCACTTGCTCGAATGTCAGCTCACGCAGTTCAGTCCAGCTCATGCGTTGGCCTGGAGCGACGGCCCGGTTCGGCCATGTGAGTGCCAGTTGAATGGGCGTTCGCATGTCCGGCGGACCAGCTTGCGCAAGTATCGAACCGTCGACGAATTCAACCATGCCGTGAATGAAGGATTGTGGATGAATAATCGCATCGATCTGTTCCGCTGGCAGACCAAACAACCAATGTGCCTCAATGACTTCCAAGGCCTTGTTCGCAAGCGTGGCAGAATCGATGGAAATCTTCGGCCCCATGCTCCAGGTTGGATGTGCCAAAGCGTCTTCAAGCGAAGCTGTTGCCATTTCATCTCGAGATCTGCCCCGAAATGGACCGCCAGATGCTGTCAGCACAATTCGTTCAACCGATTCGAGTCGTTCTTCACCGTGCAGACATTGGAAGATGGCGCTGTGTTCACTGTCGACGGGGAGGATCTCGACGCCAGCCGAAGCAGCCATCGGCATGACAAGACAGCCCGCTGCGACAAGCGTTTCCTTGTTGGCAAGCGCAATCCGACAACCACACTCGATCCCAGCAATAACGGCTTCTATTCCTGCAGCGCCCACGACCGCAGCGACAACCGTGTCCCCCGGGCGTGCGTTGTTGCGAATCAGCTCAGCAGCACCCGATGGGCCTGCATAGATTCTGCCTGGACCACGATAGTTCTCTGCAGCATCCAGATTCGCAATGGCAACATGCCCCACGCCGAGCTGCTCGGCCTGTTCAGAAAGTTCTCTCACTGAACTATTGGCGGCAAGTCCGACGATCTCAAACTCTGCGTCACCACTGTGACGAAGATGGTCGATCACAGCAATCGTGTTCCGGCCAATCGAACCAGTAGAACCAAGGACGAAAACCCGGGCCTTACCGGTCATGACACATTCTCTGCCTGTTTGATCGCCTCACCCGCCTCTCCAGGGGAGAGCTTGCGACGACTGCCGTACAACGTGCGACGTCTGGGCTTTGGCGGCTGGCCTGAAGTCTCTGATTCAGAATCTCCGTCAGATTTCTTCGCAGAGACCGATGTGCCTGAACGCTTGTTGACTGCTTTCTTTGCAGTTTTCTTAGCCGCTTTCTTGGCCGCCTTCTTGCGAACACGCTTTTTGGGACTTGATTTCCGGTCTCTGACGTCTTCAGCATCCGCATGGCTGTTCTCATCGCCCTTTCGAGAACGCCTCTTTCCACTGTCAGCCTGTGAATCATCCGACGACTCGACAGCTATGGACTTGTCGCCGGATTGGGCCGACTTCTTGCGAGGTCGTCGCTTCCGAGTGCGGCGGCGAGGCTTGTCGTCGCTTGCAGATTCACCACTGCTCGACTCCTCATCATCGGCACCAACCATCTCGGCAGCAGATCCATCTGTTTGAAACCAGCCCTGAATGGTTGAGGCCTGATCGGGTGTCACAGTCGTCATATGACTTGTCAACGTGAAGCCTGTGTTCTTCTCTCCTCCAGAAGCGACCCACTTTTCGATGATGCCCTTGCTCGTTTGTCCCATCGCCTTGGCAAGCACATAGAGCCGCGAAGCCGTCTCGATCAAAGGTGCTGGCCGCTTACGACGCCTGCGTCGACGTCGCCGTTTCTTACGATCCGCGTTACCTTCGGAACTTGACTCGAGCAACGATTCTTCTTCGGCTTCAATGGCCTCCAGTTCCTTGCGGAATTCGCCTGAAAGTGCGATAGCAGCAGCATCCGCAGGAGGAGACTTGCGGCGACGGCGACCTCGACGGGAGCCTTTCGGTGTTGATGCCGACTCCTTCTGTGGAGGACTCTCCGCTTCGGCAATCAGTTCTTCGATTCCGGGAGCAATTCCAGGTGTCAATTTGTCCAGATCAAGATCCGAACCCCTGGCGTCATAGACGTAATAGACGACCCGATCTACGGCGATACTCTCGCTGACTCGAAGATCCACAGGCTTGTCCATGCGATCCTCTATCAAATCCAACGCGCGACGCTTCGTTGAAAGCAGGGAAGACGCTACCCGCGGCGACACGACAACTTCAACCTTGGCGGTCTCCTCGCAGTGGAGGAGGTAGCCAATCTCACGAACCGCGTCTGCAGCGACCATATCTGGAGCTTTGACTTCACCGTGACCGCTGCACGCAGGGCATTCGACATAGTTTGCCATCCGGATACTGGGGCGCATTCGCTGACGTGTCATCTCCAGAATTCCAAAGTCGCTGATGGGCAGAACTGTCGTCTTTGCACGATCACTCTTAAGCAACTCGCGGAATTTGAGAAGCACTTCCTTGCGACGGGACCGTTGTCGCATGTCGATCAGATCATTGATCACGAGGCCTCCGAGATCACGCAACCGAAGTTGCCTAGAGATTTCTTCAATGGCTTCGAGATTCGTCTTGTACGCATTAGTTTCACTGTCTTTGGCAGACCGGCTTTTCCCCGAATTCACATCAATGGCGACAAGAGCCTCTGTCTGATCAATGACGAGTTGTCCACCGCTGGGCAGATCTACGGTGCGAGAGTGAATCGTTTCGATCTGACGTTCCACATTGAATGCGTGGAACAGCGGCAGATCTCGTTGGTAGTGCACGATCGGAGGTGCTGACCTAGGCGCGACGACGTTGAGAAATCCGGCAACCCTTTCGTATGCACTCTCTGAATCGACAATGATCGCATTGATCTGAGGGCGCAACACATCACGAACTGTTCGAAGAACGAGATCAGATTCCGTGTAGAGTTCTGCAGGGACGCCAGTCCTCTCAATACGATGCTCCATGACCTTCCACATGCGTGTCAGATAGGCGACGTCACGCTTGAGTTCCAGTTTGGTACTGCCCATCCCCGCAGTTCGGAGAATGAAGCCGAAATCATCAGGCAGCTCAAGCGTGTCGAGCACTTTCCTCATGGACTTGCGCTCATCCTCATCTTCGACACGCCGCGTCACGCCGACCTTGTCCATGTACGGCATCATCACCATCAGCCTGCCTGGAATGGACAGGTAACTCGTCAGCGTCGGCCCTTTTGTACCGATGCCTTCCTTGAGCACCTGAACAAGAATCTCATCACCGCGTTTAAGCGCATTCTGAATCAGCGGCCGATCCCGACGTGCCGTCTTCTTCCCGACATTTTCCGAGAGTTCTCCTCCAGGGAAGTAACGAGGATGAAGATCGGAAATGTGAAGAAAACCGCGCTGTTGTTGTCCATAATCAATGAAGGCGGCCTGTATGGCTGACTCCACGTTACTGACGCGGCCCTTGTAGATGTTGCCGACGCTTGTCGCTGTCGCTTCCCGCTCAGTAAAGAGTTCCTCGAGTCGACCATTCCGAAGAATGGCGATCCGGCACTCCTCTCCCGGTACATCGTTGACGAGCATGACCTCGCCGGATGAAGCGTCCTGCTTCGTTTGTGCATTCTTTGCCACAGTGTGTCCTTCTGGCCCCGTTTCTAGCGGCAACGCCACGAGACACGCTGATGCGCCATCGCCCCGGTCGTTGACCGAGGGGCAGCATCCAGGGTGTTGATCTCTGTGCGTTTCGCATGAGGGGTCCTGTTTTTGATCGTCTGTCGTGGTCCATCTTCCGTCGGCTGAGTTTGCCAGCTGCTGGGTGGACCGATCGACTCGCGATCGGTTTATGTTCTGTGCGTCCCGTGCGAAGTGCTCTACTCGTCGTCGAGTTCGCCATCGATCTCGGGCAGCACACGTATAAGTTCATCGCGGAGAACCTTCAGGATCGTCCGCTCGGAGTCTAAAGACCCAATTCTTCTGGCCAGTCTTTCGCACTGCTCGATGGTCACTCTTCGGATCAACTCTCGGACCCGAGGTATCTGAGCAGGGACAAGTGACAGGCTCCTAAGACCGAGTCCCAGTAGAAGCATAGTGTACGTCATATCGCCGGCACATTCCCCACAAATGCTGACAGGCACGTTTCGACGCTGTGAGGCACGCACAACCGTCTTCACGAGCCTCAGAACGGCAGGACTGGCTGCGGTGTACAGAGTTGCAACCCGCTCATTTCCCCGATCGACAGCCACCGTGTATTGAATGAGATCATTGGTGCCGATGGAGAAGAAATCGGCAACGCGCGCGAATGTCGACGCCATGATCGCGGCACTGGGCACTTCAACCATCATTCCAACCGGAATGTTCTCTGCGACTTCATGTCCCTCATCACGCAGTTCATCAGCGACATCATTGAGCAGCATCTTCGCTTGACGGAACTCGCCCACCGTTGTCACTAGGGGGAACATGACTCGAAGATTGCCGCATGTCGATGCCCTCAATATGGCCCGCAACTGGCGTCTGAACATCGGCAAGTTCTGGAGGCTGTAGCGAATGCTCCTAAGACCCAGGAATGGATTGCGCTCCGGTTCCAAAGACAAGGCCTGTGTGTATTTGTCCGCACCCAGATCGAGCGTGCGCAGTGTCAAAGGCCGATCCCCGAGCATCTGGAGTGCCGTTGAATAAGACTCATAAAGATCGTCTTCGCTAGGCTCTTCCACACTTGTGAGATAGGTGAATTCTGTTCGGTAAAGCCCCACGCCATCAGCACCAACCTCAAGAAGACCCTTTAACTCACGAACAAACTCGATGTTTCCTAGAAGATCGATATGAGTGCCATCAGCAGTGCGAGTTTCACCTACGACGGCCGCAGATTCTCTGAAACGGTCAAGACCTTTCTTTCGTCGTTGGTATCGCCTAACAGTCTCATCATCTGGAAGGAGGACCACCGTCCCGCCTGTGCCATCAACGATGATTTGGTCACCATCACTCACCTCACCGAGCACATCGCCACAACCGACAACGATGGGGATGCCGATTGCTGAAGCAACAATGGAAGCATGGTCCGTACGACCGCCTGCCTCAAGCACGATGCCGAGTACTTGCTCGCGAGACAGAGAGGCTGCATCCGCCGGCGTCAATTCGTGCGCGAGCAGAACAACAGGCTCAACCACCTGTGCCAACCGCTCACGCGTTCGACCCAGCAGTTGGTCGAGAATGCGCCGCTCCAAATCGAGAATGTCACGGGCTTTGTCTCGGAATACCGGACTGCCCATGGTCTTAAATCGCGCGGCAAGACCGTGAAACGCTTCTGAAGCAGCAAATGCTGCTGTCACACCCTCGGTGCGGATGCGTTCCCGGATGGGCTCAACGAGCGAGGCATCCTGTAGCAAATGCAGATGGACATCAAAGATCTTCGCCGGTTCCGGCCCCAGATCCGCCTCGACTTGTGCTCGATCCGCCTCAAGCGAAGCTCTCGCGGCGTCAATAGCTCGGTCGAGCGACTGAATCTCCTCATCCCGAGCTGCGATTGCAACATCATGGCGAGCAATACGTTCGCGTGCCTGATCAAGCACGAACGCAACGGATTGCGCAATGCCAGGAGCCACTGGGATGCCGTGGAGGGTCTTCATATGAGGCCCACCCGCACCATGGCGGGCCCGTGATTGTATGGCCTGCGGACTACTACCGCGAGCCTGCGAGGGTACCCTGCCCCTTCACATGCCTGAACACAGTGATCTTGATTTGCAGCAAGTCAAGCATGCAGCGGCACTTGCTCGCCTCAACCTCACGGACGAGGAACTGGTCGCGATACACAGCGATCTGGCAAGCATTTTGACCCACATCGATCAATTGGCAAAAGTAGAGGTCGACGGCATTGAGCCCATGTCCTCACCACATGGGCACTGCAGCCGCCTTCACGATGATGAGATTGAAACGCCAATTCCCAGACAGATCGTTTTGGATATGGCACCTGCAACAGAAGGCCCTGCGATTCTCGTACCCAAAGTTCTGGAAGACGGTGCTGGGTCATGAGCGTTGAAGACAAGACTGTCAGATCGATTGCCCATGCTGTGCAGACCGGCCGCACCACTGCCACCGCCGTGCTTGAAGCGCATCTTGAGCGCATAGAGGCGCGAGACAGCGAACTGGGCTGCTTTCAGGATGTCCGTGCGGAAACAGCCAGAGCGATGGCAAGAGAACTCGATGAGCGAATTGCCAAGGGCGCACGACCCGGGCCTTTGGCAGGCGTTCCAATCGCCATCAAGGACAACATCATGGTTGCGGGTGAGCCCGCAACATGCGGCTCGAAAATCCTTGAGCATTTCATCAGTCCGTACGAATCCACAGCAACGCAACGCCTCCGCGAAGCCGACGCCATCCTCCTCGGGCGAACACGTTGCGATGAGTTTGCAATGGGCTCATCAACTGAACACTGCGCATTTGGACCTGTCCGTAATCCATGGGATACGGATCGCGTGCCTGGTGGATCCTCCGGCGGTAGCGCTGCTGCTGTTGCGGCCGACCTCGTGCCGTGCGCGCTCGGCAGTGATACGGGCGGATCAATCCGGCAGCCCGCGGCCTTCTGCGGCATTACCGGCGTGAAACCAACAGGTGGGCGTGTCAGTCGTTGGGGCCTGGTGTCATTTGCACCAAGCATGGATCAGATTGGCCCCTTCACAAGAGATGCCGCAGATGCTGCTTTGGTGCTGAATGTCCTCTCGGGAGAAGATCCCCGCGATGACACCTCCGCAGCGTCCCCACCACCCGATTGCATCAAAGACGACGAAGCACCTCTGAGTGGCCTGCGTATCGGAATCCCCGCAGAGCACATCAGCGATGACAATAATCCGGATGTGAATGCTGCCGTTTCGCAAGCGGCGGAGGTGTATGCATCCCTCGGATGCGACGTCAAGAGTGTCAATCTCTCCACGACTGAACTTGGCATCGCTTGTTACTACGTGCTGGGGCCCGCTGAAGCATCAAGCAATCTCGCAAGATTTGACGGCATTCGCTACGGCCGCCGCGCTGATCTCCCCGACGCAAGCCTTGAAGCACTCTACGAGGCGAGTCGAACTGAAGGACTTGGAGCTGAAGCGAAGCGACGCATCATGCTCGGTACATGGGTATTGAGTGCCGGCTACTACGACGCCTACTATCGGAGAGCGCTTCAGGTCAGAAGACTCATCCATGATGAATATGTCCGCATCTTCAACGAAGTCGATCTTCTGCTTGGACCCACTGTGCCCGCTCCGGCATTTAAGTTTGGCAGTCATGCAGATCCTCTTTCGATGTATCTCTGTGATACCTATACGGTGACGGCAAATATCGCGGGCATTTGCGGCATGTCGATGCCTGCCGGAACGACGACCGTAGATGGCTCAACGCTGCCCATCGGCGTCCAATTGCAAGGACCTGTTCTGGGCGAAAACAAGATGCTGCGCGCCGCACACCACTTCCAAAAAGCGACCTCGTATCACGAGCTGCGACCCTAGCCACGCTCACCAAGTGGATGCGCCCTCACAACTCAGGAGTCTGCGGGAATCAGAGGAGGCACAGCAGGCTTGCGGCCCCACGATGCCAATGCGCGATGCACTTGTCTTTCAACGGATCGTGCTTCGGATTCGGCAGCCGGCGCAGAGGGATAGGGACCAATCCTGACACGCAGGTTCACAGCGCCATCTACATGTCTCGCTCGGAGCACACCTGGCCAACCTTTCATCGTTGTCAACTCGAACATCGCCGTCTTCGAACCAACTTCCTGTGCTGCCACACCGAAATGAACAGGCCCATCTGAACCAGCTGAACGAACCGCCCGAGACAGATCAGACCAGCGGATGCCGGAAGCAGGTAACAAGGCTTCTGGTGGTTGTGTGGCGGGGCCAACTCCTTCGGCCATGACAGTTCGAATGCGGGATCCCTGTGCGTTGGTCAACTCCACTGTCGCGGCTGGTGCGGGTGGATTGTGCTGAATCGTGCATCCGGAGAGGAGACTTGCCGAGCCTGCAAGAACAGCGCAGAAGCCCCATACTGCAGACATTCCCGGACAACAGGCCATTTCAACGCCTCCTGACTGTATTCAGCCGACACAGAGCCTACCGCGCCGGGATGACCCGGAGCGGTAGACTTGCCCCAAGAGAGCAGACCCGGACCCATCCCCCAGCATGAGCACCTCGAACAAACCACGCCAAAGCGGCCGAAGCGAGCAACGCCGGGCAGAGATTCGCCGGAACATCCCTCGCCCCACTGCGGATTTGCGAGCTGCGTTACACCGACCGGAATTCGTCCGGGCCACTGGGATCATTCTTCTCTTTCTGGTGGCGACAAGTCTGTTGGTCAGTTGGGGCAGAGAGCAGGTCTACGCCTATCCAGGGCTGGTGACCAAGGACGCGCGCCTCGTCCGCATGGACTACAGGCTTGAAAACCAAGCTGCCACCAAAACAAAGAGGGATGAAGCAAGAGACGCCTCTCCTTCCATCTATTCACCGAATGCAGCCGCACTGGACAGACTTCACTCGTCTCTGCTGGGACTCCCCACTGCAGTTGCAGGAACCGAACAGTTATCCGGCGTGGCGGACGAGCTTCGTCGACAGTTCGATCTGAGCGAGAAACGCCTCGCGGCAATCCGCCCCTTCGCCGATACAGGCGGACCGACAGAAGCTTGGGAAACGTGGTCTGACGCTTTGGTGCAACAGGCATTGATTCAGGCACCAATCCTCGATCCAGAAACGTTCCAACTGTTCTCCACGCAAGCGCCTGCCAATCGTGCATTGGGGCTTGCAGATGGATCCTTCGAAAGGCCCCTGCGGGGAGAACCATTGAACGTCACTGCAATGGAAGACGGCAAAGTGCCTCCGCGGTTGCGTGAGATTGTGCGTCGGGCAGGATTCCCTGAATCGCTCGTTGGACTCATCGCAAGTCGCATTGCAAACGAACCACGACCGACACTGCTATTGGATCGACCGAGAACAGAGGAACTGCGAGAGCAAGCTGCTTCTGGTGTTGAGCCGGTGATGATTGACCATGTCGCTGGCGAAATCATCTATCGACCGGGAATGCCACTGACGGACACTGCGCACGATGAACTGATTCGAGAATCCGGAATCTTCGCAGAATCTGCGCCTTGGGCAAGTCGATGGGTCCCACGCATCGGCGTGGGCTTGCTGTTGGTTGCGCTCTCGATCTTCCTGGCTGTCTTCACGACCATGGCCCATGGACGCATTGCCCGGAACCCTCTTCGTCTGGTGGCCATTTGCCTACTGATCGTTCTCATGCTGGCGATCAGTGTGCTGATCTCTGCGGATGCACCCGCACTCAAACTTGCGGCAGCATTCGGCCCCCTCCTTCTCACCACCACGATTCTCCGACTTGCCTACGACCAACGCCTCGCGATCGCGCTGGCCTCTGTGCAGGCAGTCATGGTGACACTTTCCCTTCATGAGACGGTTGGCTGGTTCATCCTTCTGATGGCGGGTGCAGGCACCCTTGTGGCGCGCCTCGATGAGGTCAGGAGCAGAGCTTGCCTGATCAGCGCCTCCAGTGTGGCTGCCGGTGTTGCAGCATGTGGCGCTGTCGTGCTGGCCATGATTGAACTGCCTTCTCCGGGCATGGCATGGAGACAAATCCTCTCTGATGCGGCACAAGCTGGCGGTGCTGCAATGTGCGTGGGCTTTCTCGTGCTGGGAATCCTCCCGAGCATCGAACGCATCTTCCACATCACAACTGGGATGACCCTTGCAGAACTGCGTGATCCGAGACGTCCGCTACTACGGGAACTGCAACAACGCGCCCCCGGAACCTATGACCACTCACTACAAGTGGCCAGCATCGCAGAAGCTGCAGCTGAATCTATCGAAGCGGATGGGCTTCTTGTCTACGTCGGCGGCCTCTACCACGACATCGGCAAGATGCACAAGCCTCAATACTTCGTGGAAAATCAGGAAGGCGGCACTAATCGACACGACAAATTGAGTCCTGCCATGAGCCTTCTCGTGATCATCGGGCATGTGAAGGATGGCATTGAACTCGCGCGAGAGTATCGGCTGCCTCGCAACATTATCCAATTCATCGAGTCTCACCATGGCACAACGCTGGTCGAGTACTTCTATCACGCAGCGCGTCAGCGTGCGGAAGAAGCTGGTGATCGCGAGAGCCCTCAGGAAGTCGAGTTCCGTTATCCCGGACCAAGACCCCTGACTCGGGAAGCAGCCATTCTGATGCTCGCAGACTGTGTGGAAAGCGCCACACGCTCGATGAGTGATCCGACACCGGGACAGATCGAAGGACTCGTCCACGAACTCGCCCGCAAGCGCCTACTGGATGGACAGTTTGATCAGTGCCCACTCACCCTTGCGGAATTGAGTACTGTCAAGGAAGCCATTCTGGCAAGGGTGGCTGCCATTCATCATGCGCGCATCGCTTACCCCGAGGAAGCGGAAATGGATGACGAAGCGGAATCCACGGAACAGAACGTCCGCCAGGCCTGAGTGCCCCAAAAGGCGAACGAGACCCTCCGACCGTCGGCGAGTCCCATCCACTTGCAAGGGAGCTAAATTTCCTGAACACAGGCATCGGCCGATGGCCCACAATCTGTGTCCACCAAGTCTCCGCATGGGCTTGCTGAATCTGTCACTGAGGTTTGTAAATCTGGAAGATTTTCAGGACATGACGCCGCCGACGCCGAACGCCCCTCGTTCAGACGTCGGGATCGGCCGCTGCAACAGTATTGCGAAGCAGCATCGCCACGGTCATGGGGCCGACACCACCTGGAACAGGGCTCAGCCATCCTGCCACACGAGAGACGCTGTCGAAATCGACGTCTCCCATCGTCCGCTTCACGCCCGTCTCGGCATCCTGAACACGATTGATCCCTACATCGATCACGACCGCCCCCGGCCTCACCATCTCGGCAGTGATGAGGCCCGGCACACCAGCTGCCACAACAAGGATCTCTCCACGACGCGTGTGAGACGCGAGATCACTTGTATGCACATTTGTACTCGTGACTGTGGCCTGCTTGGACATCAACAGAACAGCGACCGGCCTGCCGACAATACGACTCGCGCCGACACAGACGACATCAGTGCCTTCCAACTCGACACCGGTCGATTCGATCAGCCTCATGATGGCCAATGCCGTGCATGGCACCATGGTCCGCCGGCCATAGATCACACCACCGATGTTGCCTGGATTGACGCCCTCCACATCCTTATCCAAAGCAATCATCCCTTGGATGCGTTCTGTATCAATAAGATCCGGCAATGGCAGGTGAACCATGACAGCCGTGACTGCTGCATCGGCATTCAGTTCAGAGATGCGATCTTCAACATCCTGTTGGGTGGCATTTGCAGATACTGGATGAACGACGTATTCAATCCCGATATCTGCACACATTCGCTCCTGATTACGTGAATAGACTTCCCCAGCGGAGTTGCCTTCAGCAAGCAGGACATCCAATCGAACAGGAATGCCGGACGAGGCCAACTCCTCGACACGGCCTGACAACTGCCGCTTGACCCCCTCGGCCAACGCGCGCCCATCGATCATGATTGCCTGTTCACGTGTCGTCACGCCCCGAGGATACCGCTCAAAGCCCGGCTCAACAGCGACGGACCCTACAATGTCGGGATGGATGAACTTCAAATGGT
>JAKVBW010000065.1 GCA_022446945.1 Phycisphaerales bacterium
ACGCGGAATTCTCCAGAGAGCTCAGCGAGCGCTACCGTCATGTCATGGTCGATGAGTATCAGGACACGAATCATGCCCAGTTCATCATTGCATCCACTGTTGCGCACTCCCACGGAAACATCTGTGTTGTGGGCGATCCCGACCAGTCCATCTACGCATGGCGTGGCGCTGACATCTCGAATATTCTCGAGTTTGAGTCGCTTTACGCCGGTGCTGTGGCAGTGTCTCTCGGTCAGAACTTCAGAAGTACGGGACATATTGTCTCCGCATCAGCAGGCTTGATCAGTCATAACGAATCTCATCGGGAGCGAACACTCCATACCGACTTGCCTGAGGGGGAGAAACCACTCGTCTTTGGCGCATTGGACGAGCGATCCGAGGTGAAGGAGATCGTTGACAGGTTCAGGAAACTGCATGATGAGGGGGGTGTGCCCTGGAATGAAATGGCCGTTTTGTATCGCCTCAATTCTCTCAGCCGCGTGATCGAAGAAGTCTTTCGCTCTTCTGATATTCCGCACTGCGTTGCGCGTGGGACGAGTTTCTATCAAAGGAAGGAAATTAAGGATGCGCTTGCGTATCTTCGCATCATTCGCAATCAGGCGGATGACATCTCGCTCCGAAGAATCGTCAACACCCCTTCGCGTGGGATTGGGGGAACATCACTGGATCGTGTTGAAAGATTTGCGGCACGTCACGGCTTGACGCTGATGGGGGCGTTGCGCAGATGTGACGAAATCGACTCCTTGAACAATCGGGCCAAGGCAGCCATCGGCCGATTCGTGGCGATGGTTGAAGGATGGCAATCGCTCCTGAGCGGGTCTTTGATTGAGTTGACGCTGGCGGAATTGGTCGCACGAATCCTTGACGAGTCGGGGCTGGAGCACGCGATGCGCACGCGGGGGAGTGAGGAAGACATCGACCGTCTGGCGAATCTGGAGGAGTTGGTCAGCGCTGCCGCCGATCGTGACGGGCATGTGGAATCGCAGGCCGTGGGGGAGGAATGTTCACTGCCCGCGAAACTGGCGGGGTGGCTTGAATCGATTTCCCTCGTTGCCGATGCGGACATGGTGGATCCCGAACAGGGGGCGGTCACATTGATGACACTTCATGCTGCAAAAGGGCTGGAATTCGAGGCTGTCGCGATTGTGGGCTGTGAGCAGGGAATCCTGCCCCATGCTCGCGCGAGTGATGATTTGGCGGAGTTGGAAGAGGAACGCCGTTTGTGTTACGTCGGGATGACCAGAGCACGCAGACATCTGTTGATGAGCCATGCTGAAAGCCGCACACAACGCGGCATACAGGAGCGGCAGATGTCGAGTCGGTTCCTGCAGGAACTCCCTGAAGAGTCGATCCAGCGGAAGGAGACACCCGACGAATGGAGTGGGGGGACGGGCATCCTGCTCGAGGTGCATCCCGGACAGCCGGTCAGACATCCTCGATTTGGACTGGGCAGGGTCGTGCGATTGGGCAGGCGGCCTCAAGGGGGAACGATCACTGTGGATTTCGTGGAGTACGGACACCGCACACTTCAAGCCGCGCATGCATCACTGACTGCAACGGATGATGAAGAGATGGTGTTCTGATGACACGGGTGTTGGATGCGGGTCCTTTTGTTCAAGCCTGCCTCGATGAGGGGTTTGCACTGGCGGGGGTCACCACTTGTGAGCCACCAGCCACTGCCACAGCATTCGAGTCGTGGCTTGCGGAGGGATGCGCTGGATCCATGGAATGGATGCATCGCGCAGCAGATGTCCGAGCGGATCCTGGGAAACTTCTGGAAGGCGCGAAGTCCATCATTGTTGTTGCAGATCGGTATGAAGGCTCACGCGCGGATGCGATCCCTGTCGGCAGTGGTCGCGTTGCTGCTTATGCAAAGGGTCGGGATTACCACCGGTTGATGAAACGGCGTCTGCATCAATGCTGTGACCAATGGTCAGAAGCATTCCCAGAGGCATCTTTCCGCGCCTGTGTGGATACGGCACCCCTTTTGGAACGGGCTGCAGCCGAAGCTGCAGGACTTGGCAGGGTTGGCAAGAACACGATGTTGATCGAGCCTGGGACGGGGTCATGGCTGTTGCTCGGGGAAGTGCTCACGACATTGTCGATCGCCCCAACGCCGAGGGCTCATGAGGAACCCTGCGGTACCTGCACCCGATGCATCGATGCTTGCCCGACAGATGCCCTGTCTCCTTGGAAACTGGATGCAAGGCGGTGCATCGCGGCTTTGACGATCGAGGAACGGGATGAAGTGCCTGCAACATTTGCGTCTGCAACAGACGATTGGTTGTTTGGATGCGATATCTGCCAGCAGGTCTGCCCGCATAACGGGGAAACGCAGAAAACACGGTCAGCATCAACACATATGGAGTATGCGCCTCGAGCGGATGTATTCGATGTCGAGAAGGTGCTCGATTGGACCGCGGAGGATCGAGTTGATGCCATCGCCGGGACAGCCATGACACGGGCGTCGCTGGACATGTGGCGGCGCAATGCATGTGTGGTTGCCGGCAATATTCTCGCCAATGGTGATGGCTCTGCTTCTCTGCGCGCTCGCTTAAACGGGATCGTCCAGGATGGAAACGAGGCCGCGATCGTTCGATCTGCAGCACGTGTCGCCATTGGACAACAGTCGGATTGAATGTGACTCAGGAATTGGAAACGAGCCGTCTGACGGCGCTTCTCAGTTGCCGTTCTCAGCGTCGGACGCTTCTGTTGCCTCACCCATTGCATTCAAGAGAGTGGCTCCTAGATCGCCGCCAAGAGATGTTGCCTGTGATCGGGCTGATTGGTTGGCACTCTCATAAGCCTTTGAGGCTTCCTCCCACAAGTCCTGCAGGACCTGGCGGGATTCGTTGACGGTGCCGCCTTGTTGGCTTGCGCCACCAATCAGACGGAGTCCTCCTGCCAATTCCGCCTGACGCGCACCAGCAATCGCCATGGTGGCAATCGACACTCTGATGGCCGAGATGCGGTCACCTTCCTTGTCGGACTGTGCGGCAGATCGGATCGCCCCACTGGCAGCCTTGGTCGCTTGCTGAAGATGGTCGATGGTCTGGTCGTAATGTGTCTTGAGAGGTCCCGTGAGTGATTCGATCAGTGCGTTCGTGGATGTTCGCAGGGATTCTGCCAATCGATCAGCAACTTCCCGTTCGGTTGCAATGCTGTCGCGGGCCGCTGTGATGATCGTATCGATCTGCTTCAGCTGTTCATCGACGACCTGGACCTCCTGATCTGTGAGATCGGCGCGGAGTGTCGCCTTCTGCAAGATCATGTCATGGTTCAAATCAATCTGTGCCGTTCGTTGTTCGGCAGCGGCTTCAAGAGAAGCGGCAATCAGATCCAATCTCGCAGCTTCTTCGAGCAGGGGTTGCCCTGTCAATGCGTCAACAGATCGTGCACGGGTTCGAAGATTGGATGACTGGGTGCGAAGTGCCAGTGCTTCCGCATGGGATTGCGCATTGGCGGCCTGGCGTTCATAAACAGGGCTCGTGGCTTTTTCCTCTTCCTGCCTGCGAATACTCGCTTCCGTGGCGCGAGCCATCCGTTCCATGGACAGGACATCGGTATCAATCTTGGCGAGCGCATCTTCCATCAATCCCAATCGCTGCATGTGATCCTTGTAGGCCGCTGAAAGTGATGCGAGTGTGCCAGCCTCGGCCTCCGCTTCACCACGATCCTCAAGACCGGATTGCCATGCCAGATCCGCAAGACGGACCTGCGTTTGGCAGATCAGACGGTCTCTGGATGCGTCAATGATTTTCGACCCGCCGCGGATGCTTCGTAAATCGGATGAAATTCTGGTCAACGCCCGTGTGGCGTCTTCACCCGTTGCAGCAGTCGATTGAAGCGCGTTTGTCGCCGCACGCAATGCGTCGACGGCAGCGCGGTGGTCTGCTGCATCCTGACGCTCACATCCGACCAGCATGACAGCGAGCACTGTCGTCTGAATCAGAATTCCAGCAGATCGCGTCAGCATTCAAAGGCTCCCATTTTCTCTACACCAACCGGGGTTACCGGAGAAACGTGGATCATAGCAGGGGGGTTCTCAACCGCGTTGTCGGTTCTCAGCGAGGCAAACGCGGACCAGATGGGGGGGTCTTGGGGAACGTCGGTGGCTCGACGGGGTACGAGGGTCTAGGCGATCGCATCATGGATTCGATCCAGCGAATGGTGGCCATCGTTCGTGGGCCATCAAGGGTGTCCAGTGTCGGTCGCCAGCCGTCCACGGCAGGATGGGGGTGGGTCGCCACTGCACGAGGCAATGCGGATTGGATGAGCATGGACTTTGTGGGGGTGTTCCAGTCGATCATCGGTTGCCCGTCAAGGGTCAGACTGTTCAGGATCAGCAGATTGCTGGTGCGGATGCCATCATCCAGTCGCCTGCCTCTGAGCAGTCTGAACCGACCCGCATCCGGTCCCCCGTGACAACTCGTCGAGGCACAGCGGGGGAGCAACCACTGGTCGTGGACCGATTCACGGAAGCGTCGCATGGCAACTGGTTCGGAGAGTACACGCACGCTCCCATAGAACTCACGTGCGCGGTGGCTGAACATCTGTTTCAGCAAGTCGATGGCAGGCCCATTCAGGAGCGCCTGTCTTCCTTCCTCGGATTGCGGAAGTAGCGCACTCTGCTGGTATGCATTCAGAAACGCTTGCCGAACTTCAGGGGCAATACTGATGTCGGGAGGGTTCGCCAGATCGATCTCGAACACACGGACAAGATTGACGGCGCGTGCGTCGACGGATGCGGGTTCTGTATTTGCCGAAGAATTGTCGGTTTCCTTCGGTGAATCAGGATTGCGATCAGGAGCATCCAGCAACTTTGCATGTGCTCGAGCGACACGCAGCAGTCGCGTGGCTTCAACGGATCGATGTTGTTCGACGTGCGCCTCAAGTTCGGCCACCGCCAGATCCCATGCCTGTTCTTCGACAAGCCATCTGCAAAGAGAGAGATGTGCTTCTGAGCGATTGATAGGCATGAGGGGCTTCAATTGTTGATACCTGGTTTCCACCGGCTCAAGGAACCAGGCGCTCGCTACGGTTTGCCTCTCAAGGAGTAGCGGCACGCCGTGCAGGGTCATTTCAACACCACTGCAGGTATCCGACTTGATCAACCCTCTCAACTGCCTGCCATCAGTTAACTCAACGACGCCTTCGGCGGGGGCGGGAACGTCCAACAGCCATTGGGTGAAAACGATCCTCGATTGAGTCAATTGATGTGACTCACCATCCTCATCCACCACTGTGAGGCCTCCATCATGCTGTGCTGTGCATTCGCCACAGAGTTCATGACGACCGTCAAAGATGACAAGGCAACGCTTTGTGATGGCTTCATTGTCGTCTACAGGGGGTGGGCTGACAGTGGTTGCAGCAAGGCAGAGCAGAGGGGTGTAGAGACAGATGTTCACGAGTCTTCGGACTCACTGCTATGGATCGTTGAAAGAATCGATGTTGTTCGCAGGAGCGTCGCGATTGCAGATGCGTGGTTGGCCTGTGATTCATCCACTTCTCTTGCGAGTTGCTCACGTTCCTGTTCGCGTCGGAGGAATTCGACAGCGAGTCCACCGAGCGATTCAGGTTCGACCGCTTCCACAGCTTCGATGCCTTCGCGATACACAATTCTTGCGGCAAGAGATTTTGCAATCAGCCATCGGCGATATGCCAGCGGTACGTGGCTGTGGAGTCGCTTGCCAGCCGTTTCAAGCAGCACCCCCGGCAGATGATCGAGATAGACGGATGACAGCAACTCGATTTGCGCTTCCTTGAGCGAATCCAATGTCCCTTCAATCGCATCGGCAGTGCGAATGACGACCCGGCTGAGCCTGACACTGGCGTCCGGCAAACGAAGTTTGGGCTGCCGGCGAAGCATGCGGGCCAGCAATTCCGCTTCCAGGCGGGCGAGATGCCGAAGTTTGCCGAGCACCTGTTCAACAAACTGCTTCTTGATGGCAATGAACTCTTCCGGTGACAGCAACATGCTGGCCCCGATTTCGTAACTGGAGCAGATGACACCACACTTATTGGCTGAGGAGTCTTTGAAAATGGCAACCCCGGCCTCCGCCAGTTGCTTTCGAGCTTCGGGAGTCAGGAACAGATTGGCGCCTTCGACGATCAAGCGGCTCGAAGGGGTCCCGTCTTCTCTGAGGAAGGCTTTCCAATTCGCTTCGTGAATCGTTGAAGGCCGACCACCGCAGGGGAGAAATGCATCGGCATTCAGTCGATTGTGCAATGTGTTGCGTAATCGGACACCTTCTGCTTCATCCAAGCCAGATACGCGTCCATTACGGCTCAGCCGGTCGCGATCAAATGAGGCGATCGGCAAGCTTTCGTCTGCAAGACGAAGTAGTTCAACATGGTCGAGTCCGTCTGGGTCTTCGGCAGAGCCGCTTCCGTCCGCAATGCCGACAATTCTCGCACGATCACCGAACTCTCTGTGCAGAATACGAATGGCATTGCCGCCGACATCACCGTCAGGACCGCCTGTCATCTTCAGCGTGAAGTGTTGCTTTCGAGGGTCAATACCGATGATGCCGAGTCCCACTTCAAGGAAGACAATGACACCTTCACTGGTGACGCCAAACTCCTTGTGGTTGATGCCGGCACCAGGCTTGGAGCTCATCAATGCAGTCGGTACCGGATAGCCTCGCCTTTCTGCGCGATCGACGATCCAGTTGATGAGTTGGGGGGAGATGTTCTCATCAGGTCCGAGGTAGATCAGTTCGGGTTTGCCAAACTTGTCAATGACGCGTCGGGTCACTTCGGGGTCATCGACGATCAGATCGAGAATGGCATCAACGAATGCCTTGACACTTCGGTCACGCAGTTCATTGGGATGGACCAGAATCGTCGCTTTGGCGCCGCCTTCCGGGATGTCCTTGTTCTTGAGTTGCTGCGCAGCTGCCAGTCCGTAGGCCTCGTCGTAGAGCCGTTCAGCTTCTCGCGTGAATTGCGGCCCGCTTCTCGGAAGCACGGCTCGCACACCACCGCGTGCAATGTCGCGGAAGCGAACATGAAAGCCATTGAATCCTCGGCCATGGATGTAGAAGACGCCGTAGGGAAGATCGGGACGATGTTCATTTTGCAACAGTGTGGGGTCCAGGCGCATCGAAAGTGCATAACGGCCCCTGATATAGATGTTGGTTCGGTACGTTGCCGTTACCGCATTCAACATGGTGTGGAGCACGATTCTCGCGTCTTCTAGATCGACGTCGTCTTCAATCCGGTTCCGGAGATCGGCACTGCGGTCAGAGAACAGTTCCTCAGACAGTGGATGATCCGGTTGGAACCTATCTAGGAACAGATCGCATACTGCATTCGCAAGGGCCAAGTTCTCGACTGCCAGTCGCCTCACACGCTCTGAAGTAAATGCCCAGCGATTTCGATGCGTAAGCAGTTGGTGAGACAGATCGCCGAGGGCGACGAGCAGTTCACTGTGGGTCAGATCCAGATCCTGGTGACGCTGATTCAGATCGATCGCACGCCGGTCAGTCCACTTGATGCGTTCGAGATCATGCTGGACCCGTTGCCAGTTGGCGGACTCTGCATTGACCGGACCGCCATCAGGTGATGTGACGACAAATCCGACGAAACTGATGCTTCCGTTGGCCCCGTCATTGACGGTATCCAGATACGCACGGTGGATGTTGATCGAAGCGTTGCTTAGTCTTTCGGCAATGCGTTCCAGCATCGTTCGACGTGTGCTGTTTGCGACCGCGACCGAGATCCGACTCTGTGTCGGATCGGCCTCCGGCTCGAGCACAACCGCTGTCCCCTCGGTACCAGTAACTTGAGTGAAGAGTCGCCAGTGTTGCACCATGCGGAGAGGTGTCAGTGTGAGCACAACATCGGCGGAACAGCGTTTGAAGAATTCTTCAATCTGTTCAGGCGCCCATTCCGGTGCTTCAATCGCCGCGTATGAAATCGTTTCATCGAGTTGCGCCGCTTGCAGTGGGTCGGAGAGGTCGCACGCGTCAACTTCTCCAAACTCGAAAGTATCAATTACCAGTGTGCCGTCTCTGGCGGTATGAATCTTGGCTGCACGAAGCGGCTGATCCTTGGGTAGTTCGGAAACGAGTTCTGCAAGGACTCCCGGATAGTCCAATGGCCTCATGCTCGTCCATTGCGAACCATCCTCGCTGCGGAGTGTCATTTCAACAGGTCTGCCGCTGGCCCGGGCTGCGATGATGGCTCTCAGATGTACAAGTCGTGTTTCCTCGTCCGTGTCCTGGAAGTAGACCTGAGGCATCTGCTCAAGGAACCATGGAACGACAGCTTCGGAGGTTGCGCGAAGCGACTCGACCACCTGATCAACGACTGTCATCGCATCCTCTGGACGCGGTGAAGCGGGTGTGGGGCTGCCTGAGGACATCCGCGCAAGGTACCGCACCCTGAGGTCTGGGAAAAGGGGTTGAAGGGATGCGAGCCCCGCCTTGTGGGACTACCGTGGGTGGATGGCTGGAACGGCTCTGACAATCGGCAACTTTGATGGTGTCCACCTCGGACATCGATCATTGATCAATGTGGCGAGAGAGCGTGTCGGTAGCCAAGGGACTGTGCTTGCGCTGACCTTCGATCCTCCACCTGCTGTCGTGCTGGGTCACGCAGACAATATGGATCGTCTCGCGACTTTGGATCGCAGGCGAACCTTGTTGAAAGAGGCTGGTGTCGATGAAGTCATCATCTGCCAGGTGGACGAGGATTGGTTGGGTCAATCACCGAGTTCATTTCTTGAGCATGTGGTCCTTCCACATCGACCCGATGTTGTGATCGAGGGACCGGATTTTCGATTTGGTAAAGCGCGTTCCGGCGACATTGACACGTTGTCGGTCTTCGGTGAGGCGCATGGATTTGAGGTGTGCGTTGTTCCGCCTGTCACCGCTCCGCTTTCTGATCTGCAGTCAGCTCAGGTCAGTTCCTCGCTGATCCGGTGGTTACTCAAACGTGGTCGACTGACCGACGCCCAACGACTGCTCGGTTATCGCTGGCGGATTGAGGGTGAGGTGGTCGCCGGCTCTCAGCGTGGTAGAGAGATAGGTTGTCCCACTGCGAATCTGGATCATGGAGATCTCGTCTTGCCGGCTGACGGTGTCTACGCAGGTGTCGCCCGTTGCGAGGCCGGTACCTTCTCAGCAGCGGTCAGTATCGGCTGCAAGCCGACATTCGAGCAATCTCCCCGGGTGCTGGAAGCACATTTGATCGGATGGGATGGATCTCTGGATGTCTACGGTTGGGATCTGGAGATTGAGTTTGTGACCTGGCTCAGGGATCAAGCTCGTTATGCAAGTGTGCGTGAACTGATGGTCCAAATCGAGCGGGATCTGGATGCAGTTCGAGCAGCGATACCCACTTCACGGGTCTGACCCGAGTACCCTGCACCTCCCGTGACTTACGAATCAACTGCAACACTGAAGGATCTGGCCGAACGCATTCAAGCAGCGCAGTCGATCGTGTGCACATCGCATGAAAAACCTGATGGTGATGCGATGGGATCGGTCTTGGGCCTCGTGCGGGCTTTGGAGGGAAGTGGCAAGGATGTACAAGCTTGGATGCTGGGCTCGATCCCACCGCCGATTGAATCGCTTGCACCACCCACCCCATTGGTCCGCCTGACCTCTGCATCCGACATTCCCGACATTGATCCTGACTTGATTATCGTCATGGATACGGGGGCATGGAGCCAACTTGAAACCTTGGCGGACTGGTTGCGTGAGCGGCGTGACTGTGTCATCGGCCTGGATCACCACGCCAGTGGTGATGATGTGGCACCCGTCCGCTACATCGATCCTACCTCCGCTTCCTGCTCGATGATCGTGCTTGAACTGTTGGATGTTCTGGAGATTCCGTTGAACACGTCAGTGGCAGAATCGCTCTTCAGTGGATTGGCAACAGACACGGGTTGGTTCAGGCAGGCCAATGCCGATGCCGCCGCGTTCGGTGCTGCCGCTCGCCTGTTGGACCAAGGGGTTGACAAAGCAGGTCTGTATCGGGTGATCGAGGAAACGGCACGGCCCGCCAGGCTGCGTCTTCATGCACGCGCCTTGTCGAGTATCCAATGGCATGCTGATGGTCAGGTGGCCATCATGCAGTTGTCTCGAAGTGATTTTGAAGAGACGGATGGCAAACGTTCTGATGTCACAGGGCTCGTCAATGCCCCTCTTGTTGTTCAGGGTGCTGAGATGGCAGTGTTGCTCATCGAGGAACGGCAGGGTGGCGTCAAGGCGAGCATGCGGTCCAAGCCACCTGCTGTCCAAGGTGGGCGTTTCCGGGATGTGCGCGCAGTCGCCCAGTCGATCGGCGGTGGCGGTCATGTTCACGCAGCAGGCGTGAAGTTGGACGGCACGATCGATGCGGCCGAAGCAGTGATATTGGCGGCCATCGCAGAGGCATGACACGTCGGAGACTGGCCTTTGTTGCGATCGCATGCATGATCGCTGCGGTCGTTTCGGTCTTATTGGGTGGATGGATGGCAGTTCGGGCCTTCGACATGCAATACGTCAGTGGGGGGCCCGATCTTGAGTTCACGGTGGAGACGTCGGATCGTTGGGTGATCGCTTGGCAGAGCCGCGCGTATCTCGATGATCAATGGATGACAGGCAGAGAAGTTGCAACTGATGACCTGCTTGTTGAAGGTCCCGATGGTGCACCAGTTGAGATTGAACGACCGGCGCGTGCGATACGTTTTTCTCATCCGGGTGGTGTCGGCGAAGTTTTCGGAACCTTTCAAGCGCATCCTGGCGTCTGGACAGTTTCTGTTCGAGGCGGACCTGTTCTGCTCGCAGTCGGCCCCGATCCAGTACCGGGCATGGCGGCTTGGCTCATCAGCACGGGCGTGACAGCGATCAGTCTTTGCGGGCTGGCAGCGGGATTCGGTTGGCTTGCCTGGCGGCGGGGAGGATCTGGGCCGGAATCTCCTGATTCGCACGCAAATGAGTGTTGAACGGGATCTTGAGCGTTGTGGGTCGGGCGTACACTTGAGTCATGGCAAACAGCGACCAGCAGGAGTTTGGGCAAATGGGGCGGGTTGTCCGTCGCACCGCGGCTCGTCTGCGGATCCAACATGCCATCGATGGCGCTGGCGTTGCGTTGGGGGCATGCATTGCTGGCGTCGCCTGCATCGGACTGCTCGCCAGATGGCTCTCGATTGATTTTTCCGCGATCGGGTGGCTCGTGTCGGCAGCCATTCTCTCCAGCATGGTTCTGCTGATCAGGTGGATGCAATTCGATCTGACTCCGATTCAAGCGGCGAGTCTTCTCGATGAGGAACTGAAGTTGGAAGAGGCAATCTCGACGGCGGTGCATCCTTGGCCGGACAGCGAGGATCCCTTTGTCATATTGCACCGGATGCATGCCGAAGATGTCACCTCCCAGATCTCGGTTCGGCAAGCCATCCGGTTGCATTGGCCTCGATCGTGGTGGTGGCCTTTCGCCGCGTTCCTGGTCTACGCGTTAGTCGTCCTTGTTCCTCTGGATAATGCTTCAGATGGTGCCCCGGCCCTTGACATGGAAGTTGCACGCACCGATACCGCGGCATCGATCGAAGCGGTCGTCGCACAACTGGCTGACTCACCGGATCTGAAGCAGTCCATGGATCAGAACATTGCATTGTCACTTCCTCCAGAAGCGAATGACGCCGCCACCTTGCGCCGAGACTCGCTCAAGGAGTTGACCGCCGTTGAAC
>JAKVBW010000066.1:0-8029 GCA_022446945.1 Phycisphaerales bacterium
TCCGCTTGAGGTCAACTCAGGAACACTCTGCACAACCTGCCGACCACCAGAGGTCATCACTGGACGATCCTCTTCGGGCGCAATTGGATTCATTCGGACTTCGTAGTACATCGGAATAGGCTCCATCTCCGATGCGATGTCCCTCGCGAGCAGAATCCGGCGTGGTAAACCGGACGCATCGAAGGTGATCTGGCCGGAACCCTCTGCCCCCGAAGCATCTGCCTCTGATGCCAACTCGATGACATATCCCCCGCCATCCATCAGATCCACACTGACCAGTTGCGCACCAGGCAAGAGCTGAGCGGTCAAAGCTGGCATCCATGTTGCGAACGGCGCGCCGCTTCGCATGACCATCAGTGCCGGCGGAGGACTCACGACTAGCGCATCCTCAACCGAATGGATTAACTCGCCCTCCAAAGGCACATCGACCATGCGATCGGGCACCGCATCAATCACTGCATGCAGTCTGCCATCAACTGTTCGCATGTGGAATCCGGGCCCCGACCAGTCGATCGTGTCACCAGGGCCGAGATGAAGCACTTCCCGACCCGATCGCTCATCGCTGCCATATCGAAGCGTCGTCTCGATCTCGACGTCAATCTGTGGCAAGTTTCTCAAGTTCTCCGATATCGCAACCACAAGCGCAAGCGTCTCATCCGTTGGGCCGGCTGCGATCAAATCGGAACCCGTTGTGGATCTTCCGGTTTGCTCATCTCCACCATCACAGGCGGCAGCGCCTATCAAAAAAGTGGACGCAAGCAGAATGTCAGCAAATCTCATGCATCAAGTTCCTCTAGTCAGTCACCCTGAAGATCCTGATGAAGTGGTTCCGGTGGCAGCGGTCGACATCTCGTTTCAATCGGACCGCCACGAACAATATCCTCCGCCAGTAGTGCCTGCATCGTCTTGCCTAACACCGGATGGACGAGCTCTGGCGCCAATTCAACCATCGGCACAAGCACAAATGCTCTCTGATGCATTCTGGGATGTGGCAATTGAAATGCATCTTCATGCATCACGACATTGTCAAACAGCAGAAGATCCAAATCGATCACGCGTGGCCCACGAGGTTCCATCCCTTCCCGCTTGCGGCCCATCGTTTCCTCGACTGCCAATAGAGATTCAAGCAGGACATGAGGCTTCAAAGTCGTTCGAAGGCGAGCGACAGCATTGACGAAATCAGGCTGATCCTCGACATCGACAGGCTTGGATTCCAACAATGTGCTGACGAGCGCCACATTGACCCCCTCCAATGCATCCATGCGCTCCAAGGCTTCGAAGATGGAGGCTCTGCGATCCCCCATATTGGATCCCAATCCGATCCATGCTTCCGTCATGGCGAGATCTCCCACGGCAGTCGCGCATCAATCTGCTGTGACCACCACCACATCCACAGCAACGCCGCATCCACGGTACGCGCACGGATGCGTGCTCTGTCACCAGGCATGCAGGTCAGTCGTGCCTGCACCCCATCATCGTCTGCTAGCCCCAGCCAGACCGTCCCCACTGGTTTCTCTTCAGAACCACCGCCCGGTCCGGCGATCCCGGATACGGCCATCGCCACCGTGGCGCCACTTTGACTTCTGGCGCCTTCCGCCATTGCCTTGACGACCTTCTCACTCACTGCACCTTGACCATCCTGTTCGAAACAGGATGGCGGCACCATCAATGAACTCGTTTTCATGGCGTTGGTGTACGTCACCCAACCGCCGCGATACCAACTGCTCGATCCGGGAATACTCGTCAATGCGCCACCAATGAGCCCTCCCGTACAGGATTCGGCCGTGATGATCGAAGCGCCTTGCTGACTGAATGCCTCCCCCACAGTCTCGGCCAATGTGAAAGCGTCCGCTGGCAAGGACCAAGGATGCAACAGTTCCCTCAGCGATGCAGCAGCAGCATCAAGCCGCCCACTGTCCTGATCTCCATCAACATCTTCAATGACAACACGCACGAGCCCGGTTCCGACACGAATCCCGAGCCTCGGCCGAAGCGATCGGTCAAGCCGTGATCCCAGCAACTCTGCGACCTGAACCTCGGTCAGGCCTGCAACTCTGATCTCCTGAACAGGTGCGCGACCCAAGACTTTCTCAATCACAGGCAGCAGATGCCGTTCTGCCATGGAACGCATCTCTTCCGGTGGGCCTGGCAGCAGCCAGCAATCTGCATCCTCGATGGAAACCCGCAGACCAGATGCCGTCCCACAAATGTTGTCAAGACTGATGGCAGACGGCGGACGCTTGACGACCTCGGCTCTTGCTTCCGTCAGCGGCAATCCGGTCTCAAGGCACCATGCTCGCAGTTGCGTCATGGCACGATCATCGATATCCAACTTGCCTCCATCCGAGAGATCCGCGACCGACTGACGTGTCAGATCATCAGGTGTCGGCCCCAATCCGCCTGTCGCAATCACGAGTTCTGCCGATTGCGAAAGCCTGCGGATGGCTTCGGCAATTGCCAGCCGATCATCCCCGACAGTGGACTGCTCAATCACACGTACACCACGCGAAGACAGTTGTGTAGCCAACCAGGCGCTGTTGGAATCGACAATACGCCCTGCCAGAACTTCGTCGCCGATCGACAGCAGCGCAACGTTCACGGGACTTCGTTCTCAGAAGAAACCTGCGTCAACGTTGATCGAAAAAACTTACCTGCATGCCGGCGGAATGCTGATGTGGGTGATGATTCAGGATGCCAGAGATCCGCATCGGCCCAACCTCCACGAAGCCAACCCCGTTTCACGACAGCTCTCCCCTCGGGCGTGTCAAGCGACCATATAACGCCATCTGGATCCGTCACGGTCGGCATCGCATCGAACTTCTCAATCATCCTTTTCAATTGGGGGTCCTCGACATCGCTCGCCGTCACAACACCGGTTGTGTCGACTGGATACGCAGGATGAGATGTGATCGCAGACCAGGCCAATTGCAGGTTTGTGCGTTCATCAACCGCCATTGCCTGCATCAATGGCGCGATGAATGATCGCATCGCGCGATCCTGATAGGCAGGCTCAGTTGCGTTCGCAAATGGATCAACCTGATCCACAAACTCCTCAAAGTGATCTGTATACATCGATCCCCGAACGGGGAGCCGGCGTAGCGCAAAGCGATGTGGGCCGAGCATGCCATCCGCACGTTCCTCTACAGGAAACTGCCACAAAGCCTGACCTTCTTCCGTCAGTGTGAATTCAATGAAACGCGCTGCGAGTTCCTGATCCGGTGCACGTGCCAACATCGAAATCGGATCGGGATCCAATGTCGTCTGTCCCGGAGGATCGACGTACATGAGACGATCCCCCACACCCTGGTCAGCCAACGCCTGCTGCTGATAGCGACCGAAGAAGTCAATACAGACGCCCATGGCCGCATCTCCCGCCGCGACATCTGTCGGGCCCCGAAGAGACGAAGCAGAAAATGTCCTGGCATTTGCTGCAGCCCGACGCAGGATGCGCCAACCGGGATCCCAACCAAGGCGATGCAAGATCGTCTCGAATGCGGTGGTGACCGATCCCGACTGCCCCGGATTGACCATTGAAACCGCCTGTTGCAATCGTGGATCTGCAAGATCTTCCCATGCGTTTGGCGGCGGAATACCTCTGGCACGTAATTCATCTGAGTTGCCAATCAGGCCAAAACTCGACATGGCCGTTCCGAACCACTGTTCATCAGGATCCCAAAGCGGGGTTCCGGCAACGTGGGTCCTGCCGTATACGGAAGGCAGCGTCTCCATGTCCATCGGCGGCCTTGCACTGATACTGGCCGTTGCATGGATCGTAAACAAACCCTCTGAATCTTCCTCAATCGTCGCAACGATGACATCCGATTGAACTTGACCATCTTGAATGGCAACATCGGGATCTTCGACCCCGATACCTGCTAGCCAGGCCATCGCTTCTTCGCGATCGAGACCCATCATGGTCTGATCGACGCCCCCCTTCAACACATCGTGCTCATACGAGCCCCCGCCAAAAACCAGATCCGCATCCCCGCCAGGCTGCCTGCCCTGTTCCAACGCCGCATTCCACTGTGATTGCAGCATCCGACGAATCTCACTTGTTCCACCAGGAACTTCCCAGATCACATCTACCAACTCGCCATACGTGCGTTGATGCCAACTCTTAAATGCGCGTCCGAACTCATAACGAATCTGCTCATTGTGAGGGGTCATGACAACCAACTGTCGAGATGCGTCATAACGCTCCAGCGACTCGCCGGAAAAGGCCAAAGGCAGTAGCAGCACGACTAGGAAGCAGAGCACCACCACACCTTCCTTCCAGCCCAGCCATGTCGGAATGTGACGTTTCACCGGAGCCCTGCCACGTTGCCGGTCTGTTCGGCCAACTGCATGGCAGCAGCCTTGACCGCTGACTGCCAGGAATCCCCCGCTGTCGGCTCGGCATAGATCACTGAACGGCTCGCGGTCAGAACTGCCCCATGCCCATCCTCACCACACAATGGCTGGCAGTCTTCCACACGTCCCCCCTGCGCGCCGATCCCTGGTACGAGAAAGATCACACCTGGCATTCGATTCCGGAGTACCGCTGCTTCATCCGGTTGAGTCGCGCCGACCACCGCGCCCACATCGCTCCATCCCGACGGCCCCCGTCGTGAGGCTGCCAGAGACGCGACCAGATCTGCCATACCTTCCGAAACAGTTCGCCCGTCTTCGAGTCTCAATGTCTGAAACTCTCCGCTGCCAGCATTCGAGGTGCGGACCAGAACAAACACACCGCCATGCATGAGGTATGGCTCGAGTGTCTCCATGCCGAGATAACCGTTGACAGTGATCCACCCTGGAGGCCTGGAGCGTACAAAGGCCGCATGAGCGTAATGCGCAGCACTGACGCCCACATCTCCCCTCTTCGCATCGAGAATCACAGGAAGATCCCGGTCCGAAGCCGCGATCAGAAGTTCGTCGATAATGGCCGATCCTGCTGCACCCAAGCGTTCAAAACATGCCGATTGAACCTTGATGCAGGCAACCGTGTCGGCAACTGATTCAATGATCTCCAGAGAAAATCTGCGGAGACGTTCCGCCGGATCGGATGCTTCGACGGCAGCCGGAACTCGCTCCAGAACTGGATCTAGCCCAACGCAAGCAACCGTCCCACGCCGATTCATTGAATCGATGAGCCTCTCCACGGAGGGCGTACTGATTTCCTCTAGGGCCTCCATCACAGGCTCAGTCCTCATCTTCGACAATGGCGGGCATGATACCTCCCGCCGACATCGATACCCTCAAGGCGTGGATGCCCCCTCACACATTCATCTGGACCGAAGCCATGGCCTGCGTGTGGACTGGAGTGACGGTCATTCAAGCCATTATCCGATCGCTCATTTGCGGCGATGGTCACCCTCGGCAGAAGCCCGAGCCGCTCGAGCGGAACTGGCCGCCAATCCGCTGAAGGTTCTTCCTGAGAGTTCGCAAAGCGTCGAAACTCTGGAAGCCGACTCGATTGAACGCGTGGGAACGTACGCAGTTCGCATTACCTTCAATGATGGCCATCGGACGGGCCTGTACACATGGGACTGGCTGCGTCGAATCGACCCTTTGACCATGTCCGGGGATCCCTCATGAGCCATACGACCATTCTTCCACTTCCGAAAACGCCAGATCATGTCCCTGACATCCCTGGCCGAAGGGTCTGGTTTGCTTCGATCACTCCCTCTGATGATGCCGCCAATCAAACTGTCAGTCATGTTTCCAACGTGGAGTACGTGAAATGGATTGATGCGATGGGCCAGGGCCATCTGGCCTCACTCGGATGGACGACAGAAGCGCTCATCGCGTCAGGTGCGATGTGGTTCGTTGCACGACATGAAATCGACTACCTGAAAGAAACATACGCTGGAGAAACACTGCTTGCAGCGACTTGGGTGCGTGATGTCAAACGCGTCAAATCTTGGCGAGACACAATCATTTGGCGCGAACTCGATAATACATGTGAGGTGGTCTGCACAGCTTCGACACTTTGGGTTCATGTAGATCTCGCAGAACGGCGGCCTGTTCGCCCGCCTGCTGAGATGATGAACGCGCTGGATCCATGCGGCAGTGATCCCCCCTGGAGGGGAAGGCGATGACCCATTACGCGGTACTTCTGGATGACGCGCGCATCGTGGATGAAAGCCACATCATGCAGAGCATCCTGCGTGGAGTGCAGTTGTCAGGAGTCGAAGTCACTGTGATCGTGCCCGGCAAAGCCGAAGACCAGCCGACACCCTTCTTCGAGGAAGTCCACACCATCTCGGCGCCCATCCCTCCCAGACCTTGGAGACGCCGCGCAGAAGCCAACCGACTTGCGGACATTCTTGAAAATCTGGGCGTCGATGCGATCTTCTGGAGTGGCCTTAACGCTACAGGACTAGCGCATGATCTGGCTGCAGAACTTGATCTCCCTCTCGTCGGAGATCTCTGGCGAGAAGAGCAGATCTTGGAAGCCAGCCGGAGCAGTCACGTTGATACATGGATCGCGCGCACCGAAGCGCTGGCAGAACAGATCAGAACCACGATCCGACACGGCACGATCATCTCCGCGCGACCCCCGATCGAATCCGAAAGTTCTTCCCACATGCCGGACACGCGCCCATCTCTCGTCGTTCTCGACCCTGGACCGACTCAGGCAAGCCGATACATGATCATCGACGCGCTGCAAATGACGATGGACTTGCGCGAGGATCTCGAAGTCTTCCTTGAGCTCAGAGGTCGCCGCGCTCATCGGGTCTGGAGAATGCTCCAGAATGATCCTGCGCTTTCACAAGTCACCGCACTCGACACTCTCGGGCCAGTCCGAGAGCTGGTTTCCGCCGCAACCATCGTTGCAGCACCTGATCCAGCCTGCCCGGCGAGAACCATTGTTCCTGCCGCCATGTGTGGTGGAGCAGCGATCATCTGTGCCGATACACGCAATGATGAACTGCTTCGTGAAGATGAAACAGCGGTTGTCCCAATGGAGTCCACTCCGGAATCGTGGCGTGATGCCATGGTGCGACTTCTCGATGACCCACCACTGCGACAACGCATCGCGCGAGCAGGGAAAGTCCAAGCAACCCGCGCATGTCGACCCTCTGCAGCAATAGACGCTTGGGTCACCGGACTTTCTCTGTCAGTTGATCCTCCCGCGTATCCCCTTGGCTGACAGTAGACAAGGGCATCTGGCGAAGGGGGTGTTCGCGCAGTGAAAATGAAAGTTCAACCGAAACAACCCATCGTGCCGAACGAGGTGGTACGGGGATTCTCTAGGGGCTTCCAAATTGTCTTTCTCCCCTCCCCCTCGTCTCGGTCTCGTACCGGGACGGGGGTTTGATGTCTGCGATTGATTTCATACGCAGATTCGCAGGAGAGGAGGCGACTCTTTAGCCCCCTTCAATTGAGCATCATGTTCCGAAGAACATCCAATCCCGCCTTCAACTTGTCTTCGGGACAGGCGTAGCTGATCCGGATGTGCGTATCTCGACTGCTGAAGACTCCGCCTGGAATAACGACAACATCGTGCTCAATCGCAAGATCACAGAACTCAGTAGCCGTCATGCCGAGATGTTCCGGCAACTCAACGAAGACATAGAAAGCGCCCCTGCAATCCGAGATTTGTGCAACACCATCGAATGCGGCACGCACCATGTCGCGACGTCGCTCGAATCGATCAACCTCAGCAGACATGTCAACATCAAACGCGCCGACCATCGCGGCCTGCGCCATGGAAGGCGCGCACACAAAGGAATACTGCTGAAACTTCGCCATTTCAGCAATAAGCCAGTCAGGGCCCGCTGCATAGCCCATGCGCCAGCCTGTTGCCCCATATGTCTTGCCAAACCCACGGATCAACAACATGTTCTCTGTGAATCTTGCGGGGGAGGGAGAAGGCCCCTTCTCGCCCCTGCCATCCGAGTAAGTGAACAGATCATAGATCTCGTCGGAAACAAGGATGACACCCCGATCAGTGCACAGATCCGCCAAGTCTTGAAGTTCTGCGTCCGTCAAGACCACGCCGGTTGGGTTAGCAGGCGAATTGAGCACGACGATCCTCGTGTTC
>JAKVBW010000066.1:8039-11655 GCA_022446945.1 Phycisphaerales bacterium
CGCTGTCATTCGAAAATCGTCATAAGTATCGCACGTCACGATGGTCGCCCCGGTCATCGGCCCCAAAGACGGATACACGACAAAATACGGATCTGGCACAATGGCTTCGCACCCTGGTTCACAAAGCACCATAAATGCAAGTAGTAATGCCCCACTCGTCCCGCTCGTCACGAGAAGATCTGTCGATCCGCTCTCCAGATCCCATCCAACATCTTGGGTCAGATGGGAAGCAATCGCTGAACGAAGATCGCCAGAGCCAGCTGTCAAGGTGTATCCGTTTCGACCGGCGCGAATGGCTTCTACGGCAGCATCCTTAAGTGATTCCGGAACATCAAAATCGGGTTGACCGATTGACAAGTTGATCGGATTCTGAAGCGTTGCGCCGAGTTGAAAGGCCCGTCTGATACCGGACACATCCACGCTCTGAGCGCGTTGTGAGATGAGTGTCAATGGATCGATCATGAAACTGACCGCGGCCCCGGGGATGGATCACTCCGGAGCGTCAGTCGACTCCTCGCCTTCGACCGCAACAGCACCCTCGGCCTCGGCCTTCTTGGGCTTCTTCGTGACGACCTGGCGATTGCCCACCTTGACCAAACCGATCGGAGAATCCGTCTCGAGGTCGAAGTCTCCACGCTCCACAAGCTTGCCGACACGCTCGTTGCGCTTGAGGACATTGCGATGTTGATTCAACCCTGCAGGCTTCGTTTTCAAACTTCGATGGAGACTCATGATCGGGGGTCCTTCATCAAGCTGAGATACTTGTCATGGAAATTGGTGTGGCCATCATGCTGTTTCCAAAGCAGGCCCACCTGTTGTATCTGCTCAGCCAGTGCCTGAGTCGCCGGATCGCTCAAACGAGCGGATTCCAATCCGGGGAACACAACGACACGGACAAGCCCCCTATTGTGCCAAGGAATCGCTCTGGCATCAAGTCCGTTCTCACGACAGAAACCGACCGTCCGAGCAGCCCCAGCAGCAGTTGTGGTTTCAATAATGAAGTAATAGAGGCCTGGGACCCGGTCATCGCCCGTCGAGGAGGTTTCGGCCGTTTCAGGAACTGGCAACGTGATCTCGACCGCCCCTGCGGATTCAGGCTGCAACAGGGTGACAGGTGGTTCTGTTTGTGGAGTAGGGACGACTACAGGTGGAAGTTCCGTCGGAGACTGCACCGCGGGCTCACTCACGACAGCATCGAGAGGATCGACCAGAACGCGTGCTTCTCCGGAAGAACGAAAATCCCTTCTGGCTTCATCTGCACCGGCACCACGCCCCAGCCACCAGCTCAGGAGAATCAGACCGATCACACCTGCAATGGCAAGGACCACAAATCCCATTGGCAGGCGGACGCTTCGCATGACCTCGGCCGGTTCACCGACCAAGATCTCTTGGTCACAGGAATCAGGAATCCCCTGCCCAAATCGATCAAGTCTCGAACGTCCCACTTCATAAAGGGAAGGCCTATTACTACGACGCGCCATTAGGATTCCTCCCTTCGACGCCGACCGATCACACTTGCCATCGCGATCCCCCCAGCATGGGTCAAACTCAATTGCCAATCCACGATGTGATTCACTTTCGCCAACTCCGCAGTACGTCCTGTCAACGCCACAATGGGTGCACCACCCGGTTGATGCTCAACGCCAATATCAGTCCAAGACGTGCCCCCTGACCAACCACACCCAAGAGCCTTGAAGACTGCTTCCTTCGCTGCAAATCTCGCTGCGTAGCGCTCAGCACGCCCGCCCACTGAGGCATCCGAATACCGCCGCTCGGCGTCAGTAAAAACACGTTCTGCAAACCGTTGATCGTGTTCGTTCAACAGGGCTGCGATTCGGCTCACCTCGACCACATCCACACCATGAACCAATTCAGACATCGACGAAGTGTAACGGGCCGTTAGCCCCAAACCGCAATGATCGATTTCAAAGCCGCCCATGGATCCGTGAGCCCCCGCAGATCCGTCGCAACAGGCCGTTGAGGCGCGGCGATCTCGCACGCAATCCGATAAGCCTGAAGATCAAAAGTTCCCCCAGTCCCGCCTGGGACGCGTATCCCCCCAACTGTTTCGCTCAGACGCACTGCTGATGCACCATCAGAGGCCCCCGTCACTGGATCTCGCCCCGCTGCGATCCAATCGGCTGGATCGACGCACGGCACACATCCCTCTGGAGGATCTTCCGGTTGACGGCACCGCGTTGCCAAAACTGCCCCGTGCCTGCTCGCAGCATCGAGACAAGCCCGCATGGTGGCGTTTTCGGGATGGGGCGAAGGGCAATCAATCACGACAAAACCTCCTCCCAGCATCCCCATCAGCCTGCATGCATCACATACGGCAGAGATGGCTCGATCTACATGTGCAGGACTGCTGTAATGATCAGGCGGGATCCATAGATCGATGCCAGCAGCCTGCAACTCCAATCTGGAAAGTGTCGCAACAAGATCACGCACAGCGGAGGCATCAAACTCGCGTGGTCTCAAGCCACTGGGCCCCGATGCGCAAAGTTGCACCGATGCCAGTCCAAGTTCACGCATCGCGTCGAGAACTTGCCGCAGATTCGAACCGAGATCTGCGACGGTCGGCGCCAAAGGCGTTTGCGGCCTGCTCATCGATGCAGGATATCAGCCTCCCGAACCAATCAGGTCTTTGTACCGTGTCCAACATGGATGAATCGGTTGTTGCTGAAGCCATCTTGACGAACCGGCCTGTCGCTCCACTGGGATTCACTGTGAACGGTACAGCTGGCGCTGAAGTCCTCTTCATCGGCCGCACGCGTTCGGAACAACATCTCACGCATGGGGCACTTCAACATCTTGCATACGAAGCCCACCAGCATCTTGCTCGCAACACCATTGAACTCCTTCTGAAAGAAGCGATCGATCGCTGGCCGCTTCATGCGGCGCGCATTCAACATGCCACTGGTATTGTGAGGCCAGGAGAGGCCAGTGTGTGCATCGAAGTGCTCGCGGCTCACCGCGCAGAAGGATTTGAAGCATGCCGCTGGCTCATTGATACGCTGAAGAAACGCGTACCGATCTGGAAGAAAGAAGTCTGGTCTGATGGAACGACCTGGGCAGAAGGGACCCCGATTCAAGCCGACAGATGACAGCCAAGACGACAAAACCGACCAAACAGTCGAAGTCACGTGCGATGCGCCTCTATCGAGCCCTTGAGCGTGCTTGGCCCGAAGCCACTTGCGAACTGATGTGGCAGCATCCCCATGAACTTCTGATTGCCACGATCCTCTCTGCCCAGAGCACGGACGTTGCTGTCAATGCCGCGACACCCGCTCTGTTCAAAGCCTTTACAACTCCCCAGGCATTTGCTTCAGCGACTCAGGCCGACATCGAGCCCTACATCGCCACCATCGGCCTGTTTCGGAACAAGGCTCGCGCAGTCGTCGAGTCGATGAAGCGTGTGGTCGAGGTGTATGGCGGAGAAGTCCCGCAGAACATGGAAGACTTGCTGACCCTTCGTGGCGTCGCCAGAAAGACTGCCAATGTTGTTCTCGGAAATGCATTTGAAATCAATGAAGGCGTTGTTGTCGACACCCACGTCATGCGGCTTTCATGGCGTTTCGGACTGACCGATCATGAAGGTAAAGCTGTCCCGATT
>JAKVBW010000067.1 GCA_022446945.1 Phycisphaerales bacterium
CAGGGAACAGTCTGCGGCATCATCGACGAGACAGACGTGCTGCTGGCCGTGAGCGACGAACCGGAGGCGTTCACCCGGCCAGTGTCGGATGTCATGACCCGCAAGCTCCAGACCATCGACCCCGAGGCCGATGTCCGCGACCTGCTCCCGATCTTCACCGAGGACAAGGTCGCGATCGTAGTCGAGCACGACCAGTTCCTCGGCCTGATCACCAAGATCGACTTCATCACCTACATGCGGAAGCAACTCCCGTCCTGAACGGATCACGACGACCATGCAGCACGATTCCATGCGACCCGGAACCAAGGCCGTGCACGGCGGACAGGCCCCCTGCCCGCTGACCGGAGCGGTCATGCCCCCCATCACCCTTGCCTCCACCTACGCACAGGCGTCGCCAGGAGAGCACCAGGGGTTCGAGTACACAAGAAGTCACAACCCGACCCGATACGCGCTTGAACGCGCCGTCGCCCGTTTGGAGGGAAGCCATCTCACCGACAGTGATGATGCCTCCTTCGGGGGATTTGCTTTCTCCAGTGGGATGGCAGCCATCTCATGCCTACTCGACACCCTGTCAGCCGGTGACCGCGTACTGGCCATGGACGATCTTTATGGCGGATCTCATCGCCTGTTCCGTCAAGTCCGTTCACGCTCTCAGAATCTGCAGTTTGACTTCGCCGATCTCTCGAATCCAGATGCGATCAAGGATGCAGTGACCGATGACACACGTCTGATCTGGATCGAAAGCCCGAGCAACCCGATGCTGAAGTTGGCGGATCTTCAAGAAATCGCCAATGTCGCTCGAGATCGCGGCATTCTGTGCGCTTGTGACAATACGTTTGCCTCACCAATGCTCCAAAGGCCTCTCGAACTCGGATTCGACATTGTGATGCATTCCGCAACCAAGTATCTGGGCGGACACAGCGATGTAGTCGCTGGCATGCTTGTCACCGGAGACGCCACACTTGCTGAGCGAATTCGATTTCATCAGAATTCGGTTGGATCTATTCTCGGTCCATTTGATTCTTATCTCGTACTTCGTGGCATCAAGACGCTTGAAGTACGAATGAATCGGCACTGCGAAAACGCATCAGCGATTGCAGACATGCTTGCTTCCCATGACCGTGTTCGGAGCGTGATCTATCCTGGACATCCCAATCATCCACAACATGAACTGGCCTGCCGTCAGATGCGATTGGGCAACAACCCCGCTGGCGGAGGCATGATCACCATGACCTTGGATACGGATCTGGAAGGATGCCGCCGCTTTCTTGAGGCCGTCCAGATCTTCACACTGGCAGAGTCACTCGGCGGCGTCGAATCGCTGGTGAATCACCCTGCCATCATGACGCACGCTTCGGTCCCCGAGAAGGATCGCGCAGCTTTGGGAATTGACGATTCACTGGTTCGATTGTCTGTCGGCATCGAAACACTTGAGGATCTCATGAGTGATCTCCAGAATGCCTTGGACGCTATCGGCTGAGGAGTTCAGCGATGCCAATTTATGAATATCGATGTGTCGAAGATGGAACGCTGATTTCTCTGATTCGCCCTATGTCAGACGCAGATGCGCCTGTCGAGGACCCGGAAGGACATGATCGCACCTTCGAACGCGTCCAGAGTCTTTTCTCCGTAGACGCGAGCAAGCCTACAGGCCAGCCCAACCAAGGCGGATGTTGTGGCGGTGGCTGCGGCTGCGCCGGCCACTGAATCAGTAGAAAATCTCGCGGGTCAACCCCGCAGACCGCCCCCCGAATTTCAGAGCACTCATGCCGGACGCTGGATTGAGGGCAAATCCCTCAGTGAAGCAGACTGCTCATTTTCCCGCTCGATCGCTTCCCGAAGTTCCTTGCGGTGTACGCAAATTGCCGTTGGCGCATCGATCCCGATACGCACCTTGTCACCTCGGATGTCAATGACCGTGATCTGAATGTCGTCGCCGATGACAATGGACTCATCCCGGCGGCGTGACAGCACAAGCATGCCGAATCTCCTGTTTTCCGATATGAGTCAGGCGGAAACCCGCTGAACATCCTGAGCAGGTTGCTGCAATCGAGCGAGTTCCCATCGAGTCGTCCAGCGTTGTTCGGAAAGAACAATCTGCATCCCTCGGCGATTTCTGAGATTGACAACGAGCGGACCCTGCAAATTTGCAGTGAGGGTGTCCTCGTACTTGTTGACGATGACAAAGACGCGGGCTTCATTGACGGATTCCAATTCCAACAGATCCATGTGCTCTCTACGGACTGTCGCCTCATAGTCATCGCACCATCGGCTGGGATCCGTCACAACGAATGCCAGATCTGCGGAATCCACCGATTGCAACCAGTAGAAGACCCCATCCTGATCAGGCTGTAGCAACGCAAAGCGTGTAAAGCTGGAGAATCCCAACAGCCCTGTGGGGAAGTTCAGAAGCCGGTCTTCACCAACCTCGACGGCACCGAATCGCGTGGTCTGCACCCGCATGTCGCGCCTCCTCGTGGCCTCGCCTCCGTGCGGCACCCGACGAGCCGGGCGGCATCCTGCCGCTCACTCAGAACGCTGGCCACAGCCGCCCGAGCGAACCGACCCAAGTGACACCGGGCCGGCGTTCATCTTTCGGCTTGAGAGCCGCGACAACTTCAACAGTGTGGTGATCAACCACCAAGGTCCGGGAATCCATCCCATCGAGCACTCCTCACCGGCTGTGGAGGGCCTCCAGAAATCGAAACTGACAACTGACAGCCTAGGCTGATGAGCCCCTAGACAGGGATCGGTTCCATGTGCGGCTACCAGACGAATCAGGTGCGAATGCTGCCCAAACGGATCAAAGCAACGGGCAGCAGCACCAGTGCGGGAATCACGACACCCACAACAGGGCCGATTCCCGGTAGAGGCACCAGCATGGCGCCTGCAGAGATGAAATAGACAGGAATGACAACGGCTGCGCAAAGAACCGAACGTGCAAACAGCGAGCCAGGCTCTCTATCCAGCAAGAAGGGCAACGCGATGATGAGAAGCAACACATTCAGGACCACGACAGCAAAGCGTGAAGCTGCACTCCGGCGTAACGATGTGGCTTCCTTGGCATCTGGCCAATCCAGCATGTGCATGATCTGTCTGAGTGACAACATGCCCGCAATCTGACCATACCGGCGCATGGTGAGCCGCGTGGGAGACAAGTCGGTTTGTATCAGATCGATCGGCCGGGCCCGGGTCGACCCACGGCCATCAGCAGCGATCTCCACAATATGTCCATTGGTCAGAATCCAGCCTTGGGCCTGAGGATCCCAGATTGCAGTATCCGCCCACCAACGACGCGTAGTGCGTCCTGAAGCATCTCTCTCAAGAAATGATGGATGTCTCAAACTGCTCAATCCGGGATCGAAAGATGCAGCCTGCATGAGTGTTCCATTGGCATCACTTGTAAATTTCACGGGGAACGCGTCAACCGCATCCTGATCTGCATCCCCATGAGCACGCAGGAGGAGTGGCGCCAACTTTGGCAAAACCATTTCCTGATTGATCAGTTGCACCGCACCCAACAGGATCGCAACGCCAATAAAGGGTGCCGCAATCCGGTAGAGGCTGATCCCGCTCGCTGCCAATGCGAGCAACTCGCGATGACGACTCATCTGGGCCATGGTGAAACAGGCTGCCCCAATCAGGACGAGGCCATACAACCATGCATAGAACTGAAAAAGCTGTGGCAAGTGGTACCCCAAAGCAAATCCCACAGCAGAAATGAGATGGCGCAGCCAGCCCGCGTCATCGCCTTGCGCGCGTGTCGCCAACGCCATGAACTCATCAAGGTTGAGAATGATGTCAATCGTTGCTGCAAAAACGAACAGGAGGCCAAACAACAGAATGAAGTTGAAGAGGACCCGACCCATGATCGACTTGTCCAAACGTAACAACATTCAATGTCTCGCCATTCTGTGCCAGGCAATCGCAATCAATCCAAGAAGCAGGAAGTTTCCGCTCCACATCAATGCCAACCCTCCGATCTCACTGCCTTGTCGCATGAAACTTGTGCCACCTGCGATCAAGACGAGATTGAGCAGAGCTGGAACAAACGCGATCACATAGACAGTCAGGGGTTGAGCCGATCGCATGTTGAGTGCCAACACTGCACCCAACAGTGGCAGAAGCCCTGCCGTCAGCGCGATCGCCCATCTCCGCCACAACCGACTTGTCACCTGCCCTGTCAGTTTTTGCGCATCACTGTCGATCCGCTCAACTGCCTTCTTGACGGGTCGAGATTGATCCATCACGCTTCGGGCCACTGCAAGGATCTCCACCCCATCCGATGGCTGCATTCCATCCACCACCTCAAACGGATCCAAATTCGCGATTTTTACCTCGCGTCGTCTGTTTGGATAATCAGCACCTGGCGGATCCTCCACTTCTACGGCGTACATCTCAAGTACGAGACGCTGATCCCGCCCATCAAGTCCCCCCTCTTCCGTCGACAGCGTCGCGTCCTCTGGACGAAAGATTCGCAAAGGTTCACCCTGGGCATCAAATTCCGTCACGGTGACATCCTGATCAGGCCCACTCTTCAACTTCCCACCAGAAAGTCCGCCCGCAGAAACACGCCAGACATGACCTGAACGATCCGAAGTCGGCAAATCAACCTCACCATGCTTCTTCAACCGTGTACGCATGGCCTCCCGCTGATGAAACTGTTGCAAGACATCAGCAAGTTCCTGATACCGACGGGCGATCGTGGGGTGCCGCGATGGATTCACGCGAACGGCACGCAGTTCACTGCTTGACATCGCGATAGGCTCAGTACGTTCCGGCATCGGCACCGGTATGGCATGTGTCGGTTCCAGTCTCGGGAAACCCCGGAGACTTCCAGCACCTGCCTCCCAGGAGACAGCATCTTCCATCGCCATTCGGATCAGGATGATCCCCTCTTGCTCATAGAGATCCAACACTGCACCAGAAGCGGAAACATCGGATTCAATCGCACCATTCGGCCCAAGCCTCGCTGCAACCATCCGACGCAATTCAATACGTTCATCTGCCTCCGAATCCACAGGATTCAAAGTGACGTCCATCTGCTCTGCGTAGATCTCAAGATCGCCAAACTTGACAGGGCGGCCATTGTCTACCGCATAACTCAACAAAGCAGTGAGATCGCCAGCCAGGACCCGGCCCATGACTGCATAAACACGAGGAATCGCGAACTGAACCAGCAACACCATGACGAGCAGCAAAACGCAAGCAAGGACCATGACGGGCGCCAGAATCACGCGGTAGGGAAGACCCGAAACAGACATCGCCATGATTTCGTTATCTGATACAAGGCGGTGCATCACGATCGTTGCGCCAAAGCCAGCTGCAAAGGGCAAGGCGTACTGCAACATTGGGACAAGAGACAGCCCCACGTACTTCAACGCCTGCATGGCGGAGATGGGAGAATCCCCGGCAAGCGGCTTGATGATCGCCCCGAAGGCGGTTATCGCGGCGAGAACGACCGCTGCGAAACCGATCACGCGGAGCAGTTCCACGACGGTGTACCTGGTCAGCCGAAACGGCATATGGGCAGTATCGCTGACATTGGGCCCCTTTGCCCATTTTCGACGCATCTGCGGGTCCTGCGGCCTGAAAGATCCGTTTCAACGGAAATCTGACCCCTGAAGTCACACGAAGGTCCAAGTTGTACTGGGCATCGCTCCCTATCAATCCGACCCTACTGCCATGGAGCATTTTCGACGGCCACCCATCTGCAGGCGGACCCCCTCCACCCGCACCTCAGGCAGCAGAACTGGCCTGACGCTGCTGGAGACGCTGCTGGCAACCGCTCTTCTGGTTGTCGTGGTGACGGCCATCATGACCGCTGTTTCTGCTGGAAGAGCCCAATCGGCACAAGCTCAACGCGCTCTGGCTGCCACGCTGGCCGCCGAGATGCTGATGGCCCGTATCACCGGTGTCGACCCGCAGACATTCCCGGACGATATCGCATGGTTTCAACATTTCACCGAGGAGACGCATCACGGTGGCTGGCACGGCCACACCGAATCTCCTGGCGCCGTTCGCGCCGGACGCGCAACAGCACTCCCATTACTGCCGAAGCGGTATCAGGACCTTTCCCTTCTTGTAAAAACAGCGCGTTCCACACAGTTGATCCCGCCTCCGATCTCGGTGGCGATTGACGGCGTCGAAGTCGCCATTGAAACGCGGCCAGATCCCGAATCTCCGCCAACGAGACTGGTCCGATTTCTGCCCCTTCCCCATGCGCTTGTAGAGGGAACTCCATGAAACAGCGACGCGCTTTCACGCTGCTTGAACTCCTGCTGGCCGTTGGGATGACCGGCTGCATCGGATTGGGTATTGCGGGCATGATGTCTGCCTTGTCACAGGGCGTCGTCGAACAGCACGATGCCCGTTCCTCGATGCTTCGGGCAGGAATGACCCATGCAAGAGTAAGTTCGTACCTCTCCCGCGCTCGATGTCTCCTTGATCTGGAGTCTGATCGAATGGTGTGCTGGCTCGAAGATGCGGATGGCGATGACGCGATTGATGCGACAGAAGTTCGTTGGTTTGCGTGGAACCCTGCGACAGGTCGGCTACAACTCGACTGGATCGTAGACCCGAGCGGGACCATTCTGGAAGATCCTTACGGTACACCCACTGGGGTCGACTGGTGGGCGGAGTTGACGGCACTTTCTGCGAACCAAAGTCTCCGCAGAGGAACGCTGGGACTTGTCAGCGGACTGCAATCTTGGAATTTTGATCACGACAACCTCCTTAACGCCACAACCCGGCGCGAAGCCGCCATGCTCAGACGTGCAGTCACTGCGGGATACGCACTGGACGTCTCAGGCGCAACAGTCGAACATTGCATGGGCGAATCCATACGCATGCACGACCCTCCATCTGGAGGACCATCATGAGACGAATGAGATGCCATGCTCGACGTGGCGCTGCCATGTTGATGGTGCTGATCGCGACAGCGACAGGTGTGACGCTCACGGTAGGTTGGCTTGCCGCACAAGACAACTCTGTTCTGATGGCAGCCAATGCCACAAATGCAGCAACATCACGCGCGACAGCGCAATGTGGTCTCGAACTGGCTGTCGCCTTGCTTGAATCGGAAGCCCCCTGGCAGACTGCTCATGATGATGGATGGATTCTTCAAAATCATCCCATCGGAAATGGAACGCTCGATGTGCGGCTGATTGACGCATTGACCGGCTTGCCACCGAATGCTGGCACAACATCAGTACGGATAGAAGCCATCGGAAGTACGGACTCCATGGTTCAGCACGCAACAGCCATGGCGACCGTTCACCCATTCAATTCGGATTCACCAGGTGATCTCTCCGGTTACGCCATCTTCGCACGAAACGGGCTGCTAATCTCAGGTCCTTCACGCATTCGTTCATGGGATGGAGGCCAACGGATACTGGGCGTTCATGGCAGCCTCGATGTCTCCGGTCGAGCAGCCCGCGATCTGCGTAGTGGAGATCTGTCCCTGCACCTTCCGTCGGATCGCATTCACGGAGTGCCTGACTCTGCAAGCCTGGCTGCCCTCCCACTGCTACTCGGCTCTATTGGAACGGATGCCCTTGATCTCCCCGTCAGTCCAGCCTTCGAAGAAAGCGGCAGGCCACAGCACATGACGCTGCCTGCGCGAAGTCATCAAACGGTTCTCGATTCAATTGTGCTCGCCGATGATCTGCACCTGCGACAGAACGCGACCTTGATTATTGAACAAGACTGCGAAATTCATGTACTCGGCAATCTGGAACTCGATCATGGCGCTGCGATTGAGATCGCAGAAGGTGTTGAATGCACCATTGTCGTCAGCGGCGATGTCGCACTCGACAACGCTGTCATCGGTGCGCCACAAGATCGCTCTCCTAGATTCGGTTCATGGAACCCCTCCAACATCACCCGTACTGACACCACTCGCATTCGCGTGACTGCGCCTAGAGACTGCGAACAAAGTGATTGGTCCATCAGACGCGGAAGCCTGATCCAAGGTGTCATTGAAGCACCGTCAGCTGAGATTCAGCTCGAACGCTCAACGGTTTCTGGACGAATTGTCGGGGACTCGGTACATCTTCGCCGGAATGCCCGACTGTATTTTGATCATTCAGCAACTTCAGGTGTCGGCCTTGCATCACTGACACATGTGACTGATCACCTCGATCTGATGGACTTGCGCGACGATGGCCTTGATCCCAATGCTCGTGCGGAAATGATCGCAAGGCTATCTGATCTCCTAGGACGCGAAGATGCGATCTCGATCACTTCTCCCATTGATGGTTGGTGGATTCATCGACCCATTCCCGTGAATGCAACAATGACCCGTATGGGTGGAGATGTAAAGAACTGGGAGCTCGCCGTCATGGACTCCGATGATCTTGGAGGACGTCCATGATGCGCAATGGATTTACATTGATCGAGGTCATGCTGGTCATCATGATCATGGTTGTCATTGCAGCAATGACTTTGCCGTCTGCACTCGATCAGGATGGCACTGCAGCAGATGCCGCAGCCCGACTGCTTGAATCAGATCTTGAACACGCCCAACTCCTTGCCTTGTCCAGGCCCGATCAACGCATCGGCCTAGCAGTCGATGCGGATGGATACGGCTGGCGCATTGTGGATGCGGATGACCCACTGGTGGCCCTTCATGATGCTGTCGATTCCACAGCCTCCACTAGAGAGTTGGCTGTTCGCTGTGGTGAAGGGCGCGCTCGCGTCGCATCAGAAGCCCAGATCGATCCCGCTGGCGAGATGATCGTCTTCGATCCCCTGGGTGGTCTGGAAATCCCCAGTGGAACAGATCGAACACTGGCCATTCAGCGCGGCGCAGCCATGAGAGTGGTCAGCGTCAACCCGGAAACCGGTTTCATTTCGCTGCAGATCCCTTGATGATCTCGGCCCCATGCTGAAGCACTCCCCACGCTTCACGACCTGAAGCATCTGGAAGAAATGGACCACTTGCGGCATCGAGATGCAGAAGGAGGACTGTCTCCGCGTCTGGCGCATGTCTCAAGGAAGGGACGAAAGAATGCTCGCGATACCGGGCCGAAGATGACAGCCTGACTTCATCAATACAGCCGGTCAATCCGGATACAGCATGTCCCCCACCGTCGACATCCCCCCCCACGATCAACGGATGGTTATTGAGCCGTCTCTTGCCAGTTGCAGGAGCGGAGGCGGCAAGTTCTCCATTGACGTACAACCGAATTTCATTCTGCTCGGCATCAAAGACGCCGGCAACATGGCTCCACTTTGCCAGATCCAACTCGCGCTCTGCGTAAGCTTCGCAGTACGCGCCGTCTAGAAGAATATGAAAGGAGGGCCGGCCGTCGGATCCAAAGAGGCCGTATTCGGAACTCTCTGTTTTCGCAAGAATCCCCCGCCGCCCGGAGAGATCTTCCGGTCGCACCCAAGCTTCGATGGTCAATGAACCATCGTGCAGTGGAATGCGTTCAGATGCCACGAGGCCGGAAGCGTTGCCGCCTTGAAGTCGAAGACAGCCATCTTCCGATCCCTCTGCAAGATTCCGCGGCTGAACCCGTACCGCTTGCACCAGACTCGAAGTTTCCCAACTACCTGCTTCGTCCTGAAACACCGCTGTTGAGATCCACTTTGGCACCTCCCAATCGCTGTCGAGCGGTCCAGGGTGATGCAGATGACATGGAATGGAACGCGTCTCTCCCGGCGCCAGCGTCACATGCAGATGATCAGGTCTGAGAACCCATCTTGGATCTTCAGATTCCAGCCTCACCGACCATTCAACAGGTGAACCCAAGGGGTTTTCAAGTTTGAGCGGCAATTCCGCATTCACGATTCCTGTTCCCTGAACGTCGAGAACTGAAGGACCGTGAGGCGCTTTCGCAAGGAGATCCTGCACAGCGGCCTGATGATCGGCGGTCATGGCGCGAGGATCGATGACACCACCCACTGGAATCGACGCCATGGCAATTCCTTCATCACGCACCATCACCAGCGTGACGTGGTGGAGATGTCCAATCGCAGCAACCGGTTCCGCAGGCAATCCACCTCCCACCGTTGCAAGACTGAGATAGTCGATGCCATCGCGTTCCCCGTCGTACTGGAGCCGATGAACATGTCCAGCAAAAACAGCTGTGACATTGCCAGCTTCAGCCATCATGTCATGCACTTCATTCCAGTCATCCCCGTACTGGCCACCTCGCCAACGAGGGTGATGACAGAAGACAAAGACATGGCGATGCTGACCAGCGCTCGCAAGGGTGTCGGCCAACCATGACTTCTGCTCCGGACTCATCTGCTGGCAATCAGGTTTGGAAAAACTCCGTTCACCTGTTTCAGGGTTTCCCTCGTCCGTGTACAGAACGATGAACCGGCAACCCTTGTGATCGAATGCATACCAGAGAGGACCGAAGAAGTCCTCGTAATCGCTTTCATGCTCATCAGCAGTGCGACCTGGTCCCCGCCAGTAGATGTCATGGTTTCCTGCAACCGGAAACCAAGGCGCATTCAGTTCATCCATTACCCCGCGGAACTCCGTCATTTGGAGCAACCAGGATGGGCGCGTGTTGTAACCCTGTATCAGATCGCCAACCGTCATTACAAGATCCGGATCGATCAGATTCGTATCCGAAACTGCTTCTGCCAGAATCTGAATCCCCTCGGCAGGACCACCCGTGCGATCACCGAAGACCGCAAAAAGAAAGGCATCATCGGATACCGGGGTCTCGGGCATCAATGCATCAGGCCGACTTGTCAATATCCCAGCGTCCTGCCCCACACCAGAGGCGAGAAGACACGCTGCCACGATCGTCATATTCAATGTCATGCAGGAGATTGTGCCACAGAACGCGTTCCCATGGGGTGCGCCTCAAAGCCCTCCTTAGACCTTACAATGGTCGATCCCATGCTTAATGCCATTACACGCCCGGTCAGCCGCTCAATCCAGGATTGCGAACTGACCCACATGTCGAGAACCCCCATCTGCTTTGAGACCGCTCAGCGTCAGCATGATGAGTATGTGGCGGCGCTCCGCTCACTGGGTGTGACCATCCACGAATTGGAACCCCTTCACGATTGCCCCGACGCTGTCTTCGTCGAGGACATCCTCTTTGTCGTCGATGAACTGGCGGTTCTTACCAGACCTGGCGCCGCCTCCAGACGGAGTGAAGTCAAAAGTGTTGTCGACGTCATCAATTCTCATCGACCACTGGAGTGCATCGAAGCACCTGGAACACTTGAAGGCGGCGATGTCATTCAGGCCGATCAGAGGATCTTCATTGGACGCTCCACGAGAACGAATGACGCGGGCATCGATCAGATGCGCGCGTTTCTGGAACCTCTCGGTTACAAAGTCATACCCGTGGATGTACCCGGTGCTCTGCATCTCAAGACAGCTGCCACATGGATTGGCAAAGGCACGATTTTGGCAAATCCTGCTTGGATTGACATGACTCCATTCGAATCTTTCGATGTCATCGAGGTCCATCCAGATGAACCTTTTTCAGGTAACGCCGTTCGCATCGGTGAGACGTT
>JAKVBW010000068.1 GCA_022446945.1 Phycisphaerales bacterium
CGATCGGGGGAAGACCGTGTGCTTCGAGATCGTCCATCAACAATGGTGGTGAGTCGACGCCGACAACGCGGATGCTCGCGGAATCTGTCTGATCGATGTGGCCTTCAGCAGAACGGCCGGTGACATATATCGTGCAATCACCTGCGAGATAGACAATGGTCTGCAGAAGTTCTTCCAAGGCCTCCAGACGCCTCAGGCGATCATTATGCCATGCTGCCATTCCGATGGAAGCTTGGCTGATGGCTTCAAGATGCTTCCGCACCGTTGCAAATGATGGCGATGCCAACTCGTCAAGAAGGCTTCGAGCTTGCACAATCGCCTCACCGATGTTGCGTGCCTTCCCCGCATGAAGCAGTTGAGCGGCAGTCATCGCCACATTGTCCGTAGGCCCAACCATGATTCTCCCTTACGATACGGGGATATGTGTTCATCAATGCAGCAATCTCGACCCTTGATCGGACTGACGCTCGGTGATCCCGGAGGTATCGGTCCCGAAATCGTCGCGCAATGTCTCGTTGATCCCGCTATCCGAAAGTCAGCACGGCTCGTGATCTATGGTTCTGCTGGCCCATTGACCATGGCTGCCAACCTTCTAGGCACAACGCACAATTGGTATCGCGCCGGACTGAAGGATTTCCGCGACAAACCGATAGACGATACGCCGCTGGTGCTGGATGACAGTGACAATGGCGAGTTCATTGATGTACAACGAGATGCGTGCAAACTCCAGGGTGCCGCGTCCAAACGATGGGTCGAGTTTGCAATTGCGGACGCAATGCGTGACAAGGAAGATCCCAGACGTCTTGATGCAATCGTGACTGGACCCATTAGCAAGGCTGCGTGGTCCTTGGCCGGATTCAACTGGCCTGGACACACTGAGTTGTTTGCCCACCGATCGAAGACCAAACAGGTCACCATGGTGTTCCAATCGCCCAATCTTCGGGTGTCACTCGCAACAGTTCATGTACCACTGATGACTGTTCGTGACATCCTGACAATTGGCAGGGTCTTCGACGCGATTGATCGTGGCGCAGAAGCCTGCAGAAAATTAGGCATCACACGCCCACGCCTCGCTGTGTGCGGCCTCAATCCGCATGCCGGTGAAGGTGGCGTGCTTGGTTGGGAAGAAGAGAAAATCATCTCACCTGCGATTGAGATGGCAAGCGCCGGTGGAGTCGATGTCCACGGGCCGTATCCGGCCGACACCCTTTTCAGACGCGCGGTCGGCGGTGAATTTGATCTCGTTGTCGCGATGTACCACGATCAGGGGCTGATTCCCATGAAACTGTTAGGCCAGGGAAATGCCGTCAACTGGACTGTCGGGCTCCCCTTCATTCGCACCAGTCCCGATCATGGGACTGCGTTCGATATTGCGGGCACTGGCCAAGCCGACCCCTCATCGATGAAAGCGGCTATTGGAATGGCTGCAACACTGGCTTCCACAACATTGACCCCGGAGCCGAGCAGCGGTCGATAGAGGCCGTCCATGCAAGGTGGGACGCCGAACAACTGATCCGGCATGACGACAGGCACCCCTGAGATGTGACGCATTGATACGGGGGGCGAGTACCATCCCCCACCATGTCAGAGACCAGTCGGCCCTACTCGATGGATGAACTCGTCTCGCTGTGCAAGCGACGAGGATTCATATACCCCGCAAGCGAAATCTATGGCGGCATTAATGGATTCTGGGATTACGGTCCGCTTGGAACAGCCCTGAAGAACAACCTTCGCGATCGGTGGTGGCGAGACATGGTCAATCGCCCCCCGTTGGGGCCTGACGGAAATGAAGTCAGCATTGTCGGACTGGACTCCTCCATCATCCAAAATCCTCGAGCCTGGGAAGCATCGGGGCATGTCGGTGGGTTCAACGACCCAATGGTCGACTGCAGAGAAACCAAATCTAGGTATCGCGCTGATCATCTCCACTGCCTGGGAGTCAAAGGTGATCAGTCCGGACAGATCTACGCATTTGTGAGCGGCGACGATGACTCGCTTGCATCCGCTCGCAAGAAACTAGAGAAATACGTCAAGCGCGTCTTGGAAGATGATGAAATCGATACCTGCGATCTGGCCGATCTGACTCCAGACGAATTGGCCATCACTGTGGGGCCGGATACCAAGTCTGCTGGAACGCTGACCGAGCCTCGAATGTTCAATTTGATGTTCGAGTCATATGCAGGTGCCATCAAGAGCGAGGACAGCAAGGTCTACCTCCGTCCGGAAACTGCGCAAGGCATCTTTCTCAACTTCAACAATGTGGTCGACACCATGCGTGTCAAAGTTCCATTCGGCATCGCCCAGATTGGCAAAGCCTTTCGAAACGAAGTCACTCCACGCAACTTCATCTTCCGATCACGAGAGTTTGAGCAGATGGAGATCGAATGGTTTTGCCACGAAGATGAAGCCGAAAAGTGGTTCGAATTCTGGTGCGAAGTACGCTCGAAATGGTGGCAATCGATCGGACTCACGGGCGAGAACATCATGATGCGCAAGCACGACGACGACGAACTTGCGCATTACGCGAAACACGGATGTGGAACGTTCGATATCGAGTACCGCTTCCCCTTTACGCATCCTGGCTTTGGCGAACTTGAAGGTGTGGCCCACCGTGGCAACTACGATCTCAGCAGGCACCAGGAATTCAGCAAGAAGAAACTCGCCTACTTCGACCAAGCCAAGAATGAACGGTACATCCCACATGTGATCGAGCCGAGTGCGGGCCTCAGTCGTGGCACGTTGGCACTGCTTTGCGAGGCTTACACACCGGACCCAGATCGCGCCAGCAAGATGTACATGGCCTTTCATCCCAGCATCGCACCAATTCAGGCAGCGGTCTTCCCACTCGTCGGAAAGGACGGGATGCCAGAGATCGCCCAGAAATTGTGGTCCGAACTCCGCGATCGATGGGAAGTTGTGACGGATGTCAAACAGAGCATCGGCAAACGTTACGCTCGCATGGATGAAGCAGGATGCCCATTCTGCTTCACGATCGACGGTGACACTGCAAGTGATCAGGCAGTGACCGTCCGCCACCGGGATACTCAGGCTCAAGAACGAATCTCGCTCGATGCTGTCTCGGAATTCATGTCGAAAAATGTGGGCTGACTGTCGCGTACCCCTGAAGGACCTGTGAGCGATCAACCGCCAGCCCTCAGATCAGGAACTCCAGAGGACTCACAGATTCCACTTTGATCTGGCATTTCCTTGATCTAGCATTGTGGTTCCAGTGAGATACGAGTCCTCGGAACCAACAGGCGTGTTGAGCCGAATGGTGACCGGCCAGAGCATCCATAGGGTGCTGAAGGAGAGATAACGATGTTGCGACGCATGCTTGTTCTACCGCTGCTTCTTGCCTTCACATCTGCCGCACTTGCGCAAACAGCGACTCCTCTTCTCGAGGATCGTTCCATGAGTTACAGCAGCGGAGTTGTTCAAAATGATGGAGCTGACATTGCGACGGTTTCCAGTCATGTCCTCTCCCATCCATTCGCATCCTCGATGCAGGTCAGGTTTGGCCGAACAAAGTTGTCTGATGGAAGTTTCATACGCATCACCTCGCTGACGGATGGGGCCGTCCAACACCAGACCTCTGAAACACTCAAGCAGTGGCAATATTGCAGCGCTTGGTTCAACGGTTCACACGTGCTGGTCGAATTGGTGATGAGTCCCGACTCGAAATCATCGCATCTCTCAATTGAAGGCATCACATCGATGCTTGGCGTCACGGATGAGCGTTCGATCTGTTTCAGTGTGGACGATCGTGTTCTGAGTTATGACGATCGGAGTGCTCGCGTCGCCCCGATTGGCTGTACTGGCTGGCTGATCAATGATGCGACACGCCAATTCATGACGGCAGGACACTGCATCGACAATCTTTCCGTCGTCGATGTCATGGAGTTCAACGTCCCGCTTAGCAACGGCGATGGAAGTTGGAACCATCCCGGTCCCGAAGACCAGTATCCGGTCGATGATGTATCAGTGCAGTTCACAGATGGTGGTATCGGAAATGACTGGTCGTACTACGGCTGCTTTCCCAACACTGAAACGGGTCTCACTGCATACGAAGTGCAAGGCGTCACCCACATCCTTGCAGCCGCAGCACCCGCGGTCGATGGACGAGACATCACCATTACGGGATACGGCTCGACAAGCGCCCCGGTGGATCCGAGTTGGTATGGCGTCCAGAAAACGCATACCGGCCCATACATGCATAACAGCGGATACAACGTGGGCTACCAGACTGATACGACTGGCGGGAACAGCGGCTCACCCGTTCTGGATGAAGTCACCGGCATGGCGATCGGTATTCATACCCACGCCGGCTGTGACAGCAACGGTGGGTACAACAACGGCACTGCCATCGAGCACCCGGACCTCCAGTATGCGTTGGACAATCCACTGGGCGTCTGCATCCTCACCGCATTGATACTCGACTTTCCTGAAGGTCATCTGGAAGTCGTCTGGCCCGGGAATCAGATCCCGTTGCAGTTCACGGTATCTGCAGGAGATGAAATTCCAGATCCAAAGAGCATTGAGCTGATCATGACCATCAATGGGAACATCATCTACCCACCGATCACACCGCTCGGTGACGATCTGTACGAAGCCATGATCCCTGCCTTGTCATGCGATCAAGTCGTCAAGTACTACATCAGCGCTACGAGCACCAAAGGAACTTTGGCCACGCTCCCACTCAATGCGCCTGAGACTCAGTACGACCTTCTCGTTGGCGAGCTCATCGAAACAACGCTGCTGTCTGCTGACTTTGATGACGGGATCCCATCCGGCTGGGATGCGAGTGGACTTTGGCACGCAGCATCAACTGCCTGCGCTGGATCGGGCAGTTGCGGCATCAATGGAGTGATGTATTTCGGACAAGATGGATCCTGTGACTATGACACTGGAAACACGGAAGAAGGTGTGCTGGCAACCAATGCGATTTCACTCAACGGCATCGCTGGTCCGTATCAATTGACTTATTGCACACATTTGGAAACGGAAAATCTCGATCCTTACGATGCCGCGGTTGTTCTTGTTAATGGCGTTGAAGTCGATCGCGCGACAGAAGGTGGCTGGTCAACGCGTACTGTCGAGATCGATTCGATCAATGGAAACACGGCTGTCGTTTCCTTCAGTTTCGACACGGGCGACAGTCAGTTCAACGACTACACGGGCTGGCATCTCGATCATGTCGAACTCGTGGCCCAGGAAATCGACTGCAATGATGTAGACCCCTGCCCTGCTGACATTAACGGCAGTGGCGCCGTCGACACAGATGACATTCTGCAGTTGATCGCAGATTGGGGCGCTCTGGGAGGAGATTCCGACATCGACAATGATGGCATTGTCGGAACCGACGACCTACTCGCACTGATTGGTGCCTGGGGTCCGTGCTGAGCAGAGTGTCGCGATACCCTGCGCGTCCATGGCGAACCAAAGTTTGGATGTGCTGATCATCGGTGGTGGTGCAGGCGGGCTCTCTTGCGCGATGACTCTGGCATCCGCCCACACCAAATCATGGTTCGGTGACCGGCGCATTCTGGTCATCGACGACGCGCGCAGCGATCTCGACAAAGCCAAACTGTGCAACGCGCCGGGGGTTCGGGTTGGCGAACTTGGAAGTGATGTTCTCAAAGCGATGCGGTCACAGGTACTCCAATATCCCGTGAGCTCGATTGAATCGGGACGCGTCTGTTCAGTCTCGAAGAGCGATGATGTCTGGATGGCCACTTCGGAGGATGCTCGCAAATGGAGCGCAAGAACACTCGTGTTTGCAACGGGCTACAAACGCTGTGAGATTGATGGTCTCCCTTGCACCCTGAAACCACATCCACGCGGGGGCAAGTCCGATCGCATCATGCTCCCGCATGACGGTGCCTACAGCGTCAGTGCGGACGTTCATGTTGCAGGTCTCCTTGCGGGAGGCTCGAGTCAGTTTGCCATTGCCGCCGGCATCGGCGCACAAGTCGCAGTCGACATTCTGAGCACTTGGGCCGGTAAACGCACCCATGTCCACGATGTCCCGGAGCACACCCCATGCTGACTGCGCTGATCCTGACAACTGCTCTTGCAATGACGCAGCCTCCCTGCGGATCCCATGCAATGGCGCCCGCAGTATGCGCCACGACGCAGGGTGTTTGGGTCACATGGCTTGAGCCTGTCTCGAAAGCAGAGCCAACAAAGGCCAGTGAGATCTGGCGACTTCGGATCAGCAGGTTTGACGGAGTCTCATGGACCTCGCCGCACACGATCACGCAGCGGCAGGATTTCTTCATTAACTGGGCAGATACGCCGCAGATCGCTGCTGCACCTGATGGTGCATTGATCGCCACCTGGTTGCAGAAAAATGGGTCTGGGACTTACGCCTACGACATTGGTGTTGCCAGATCGGATGACGCAGGAAAATCGTGGACCATGCTTGGGACCCTCAACGACGATCGCACGCAGACGGAGCATGGCTTTGTCTCGATGGCGCCGGAAGCAGAAGGCGTTCGCGCGATCTGGTTGGATGGAAGGGACATGATGAGCGGAGAACATGGGGAACATGGCCACGCTGGTGGTGACATGAGCCTTCGAACGACGATGATCACCGACACTATCCAACCCTCGACGCTATTGGACAATCGCACCTGTGAATGCTGCCCTACTGCGATGACCGAATCGAGTGCCGGCATGTTGGTCGCCTATCGAGACCGCCTTCCATCTGAAAGGCGCGATATCTCCGTCGTTCGTCTCACTGACAATGGCTGGACGTCACCGAAAGATCTCTGGACAGATGGATGGGAAATCAATGGTTGTCCAGTCAACGGTCCAGCCTCTGCATCCAACGGGCTGCGAACGGCCGTGGTTTGGTACACCGGAGCCGAGAATCCCGGTGTCCGCGCAGCAATCTCCGAAGATGGCGGAATGACCTTTGACGAGCCCATTACCCTCGCCGGTGAAGAAGCCGTCGGACGTGTTGCGGTGGCATGGCCGTCAGACAACAACCCTGTGGCGATCTGGATAGACGAAGACGACAGCAGTCATGGCAACGCCACACTGGCCCTTGCATCACTGGGCGATGCGGATGTAACAGCGAAGCACATCGCGACCCTCGAAGCAGGCCGCGGAAGTGGATACCCGCGAATCGCCGCTTTGCCAGACGGCCGTTGCCTTGTCATCTGGACATCTAAAGCCCGCGAAGAGGGTCTAAAGGCACATTTGATCGATTTTTCAGAAGATTGAACGTGGCATATCCGCCATCGACTCGCGTTAGATTCGCGAGTCAGGTAGAATGCGGAACGCGGCCGAGTGGTCGCATTCCCGGTCTCTGGCGTCACAGGCGGAAACCGAGTTCTTCCTCCCCTGTGGCTGCTCTGGTTCGAGGGTTACTCCCGTGAAGCTCTTTGTTGGAAATCTTCCGTGGCGTGTTCGTGATAACGATCTCGTCGAAATGTTCTCCGAGCACGGTAATGTCACGTCTGCAAACGTCGTGATGGACCGTGACACTGGCCGTTCTCGCGGCTTTGGTTTCGTCGAAATGGCCGACGACGATGGTCGAAAGGCGATCGAGGCGCTCAATGGCTCAGACCTGGATGGTCGTGCCATCAACGTGAACGAGGCCCACGCCAAGACACGCTGAGTTAAACCACTGACTCATCGTCAGTGAAAGTCATTGGGAGTCGGAAACTGCATAACGGTTTCCGGCTCCCTGTCTTTTAGGGTTTCGTCTTCTAAACGTTGAAGTACTTGGCTTCAGGATGATGAACAATGATGGCGCTGGTGCTTTGCTCGGGATCGATCTGCCAATTTTCCGTCAGTTTGCAACCTATTCTCTCGGGCTCCAGCAGGCGAAAGAGTTTTTCCTGATCGGCCATCTCGGGGCATGCCGGATATCCAAATGAGTAACGGCTGCCGCGATACTTTTGCTGAAACAGACGCTCAATGTGCGGACTGTCTTCATCTGCAATACCGATTTCCTGTCGCATCCGTTTATGCCAGAGTTCTGCCAGCGCTTCTGCGCACTCGACACCCATGCCGTGAACATAGAGATACTCGGTATAGGCATCCTCTTTGAAAAGTTCTTGCGCAAGCTCACTCACGGCGGTGCCCATCGTGACGCAGGAGAGACCGATCACATCTTTCTGACCGGTATCTACTGATTTGAAGAAATCACTGATGCAGAGTCGACGGCGTTTCCCCTGTCTGGGAAAGGAAAATCTCTCTACTTCATCATGAGGGGAATCAGGATCGAAAATAACGAGGTCATCCCCATCGGCACCACACGGATACCAACCATAAACCAGTGCCGGCTGCAGAACCTCTCGTTCAGCAAGAGATGATTTCAGTCTCTCGAAAACTGGTTCGGCTTCATCGTGCAATACCTGATTGAATTCGCCAACACTTCTTTGGCCTCTGCGAAATCCCCACTGACCCCGGAACAGCGCCGTCTTGTTGACAAAGGGATAGATTTCGGAAAGCGGGATATCTGCAACAACCCTGCTGCCAAGGAATGGAGCCTCGGGAACGTCGACATCCGTCGCAACACTGCTCCGATCAGATTCGAGAGTCTTGATGTCTCCTTCACTCCGCTCCGCCGTTTCCATATGCCCGACACGCTCCGCCGCAGCAGCTCTCAATGAAAGTCGACGATCGATCTCGGCGTCGATGGCTTGTCCACGACCATCCGAAAGTGCATCGCAGATACGAAGACCATCGAAGGCGTCCTTCCCGTAATACACGCGGCCGTTGTAGATATTTCTCAGATGAGATTCACAATAGTGCCTTGAGAGTGCCGCCCCACCGAGAAGAACCGGCACGTCAATGGACATCTCGTTGAGCGATTTCAGGTTCTCTTCCATCACCATCACACTCTTGACGAGAAGCCCCGACATGCCTATTGCATCTGCGCCAATACGCCTCCATGCCTGTGCGATGTCTTCAATCGTCCGCTTAATCCCAATGTTTTCAACAGTCCAACCGTTGTTTGAAAGAATGATGTCCACAAGATTCTTGCCGATGTCGTGCACATCCCCCTTCACAGTCGCAAGGACAACCCTTCCCTTGGTCGCCCCTTCTGCGCGCTCCATATGCGGCTCGAGATGAGTGACTGCACGCTTCATAACCTCGGCAGATTGAAGTACAAATGGGAGTTGCATCTGACCTGAGCCAAACAGATCACCAACAGTCTTCATGCCATCAAGCAGATGCTCGTTGATGATTTCGAGAGGCGAATACTGCTGAAGTGCCGCATCCAGATTCGCTTCAAGTTCCTGTTTTTCACCATCCACAATGTGCATGCGGAGCCGCTCTTCGAGCGATCTTTCCGCCACATCAACAACCTGTTCCTCAGTTGCATCGTTCTGATAGAGAGCGATGAAGGCCTGCAGTGGATCATGTGTTTCATCGTTGATTCCAGCGGGGAGACCTGTTCCCCCGCGGGTCAATGCCCGCCTGTCGTAGATCACATCTAACGCGGCCTGTTTGCGATCGGCTGGAATCCGGTTCATCGGTTGAATCTTCGATGCATGCACGATTGCACTGGTTAGCCCTGCATCCATGAGTTCCCAAAGCAGCACCGAATTGAGAACTTGTCGCGCAGGGGGATTGAGTCCAAACGAGCAATTCGACAAACCGCACGTAATTTGAACCTCTGGCCAGGTTTCGCTGATCCGACGGACTCCTTCGACCAATTCAAGCGCACTTCTTCGATCCGAATCCATGCCTGTCGACACAGGTAGCACCAGTGGGTCGATGAAGATGTCCTCGGTCGCAAGCCCATGAACTTCCCGCGCCCGAGCAATGCCACGTCTGGCAATGTCAAACTTTCTTTCCGCTGTACGCGCCATTGCTTCGACTGGATCTTCATCAATCGTGCCAATCACGAGTCCTGCACCGAAAGTTCTGGCAAGTGACGCGAGTTGGTCGAACTTGTCATCGCCTTCTTCGAAGTTGGCGGAATTGATAATGGATCTGCCCCCTGAATGGCGAAGTCCAGCTTCAATAATGTTCGGCTGCGTGGAGTCGATCATGATGGGCGAATCGATTTGACGAACCACTTCCGAAACAATCCTGGCCATGTCATCGGCACCATCGCGCCCTGCGTAATCGACGTTGATATCGAGGCAGTTGGCTCCTTCGCGAACCTGCTGTCGTCCAATCGAGACCATCTCATCAACAGCCTCTGATTCCAGAAGCGCTTTGAACCGCCGACTGCCCGAGGCATTCATGCGCTCGCCAACGATGAAAAACGACTGTTCCTGTCTGTAGGACATCGCCGTGTAGAGGCTTGAACATGCGCCTGGCAAACTTTCCTTGGCGCGCTCAGCACGTTTGCACGTGTCGCGAACCTCCGCCAACTTGGCAATGTGCGCGGGAGTTGTTCCACAACACCCACCGACGATGTCGACACCCAATCGCTCAACCAGATCCGCAATCGTCGTTCCCAGTGCATCGGCACCGAGCGGAAACTCTGTTCGACCCTCGACCAGAACTGGCAAGCCTGCATTCGGCACACAGGACACAGCCCGATCCCAGTGCTGACAGAGATACTCGATGTGAGGCAACATTTCCCTTGGACCGGTTGCACAATTGAGACCGAGGCTCGCAATCGGAAAACTCCGCAGTGCTGCAACTGCGCCCGCAATATCAGTGCCCAGCAGCATCGTGCCTGTCGACTCGATTGTCAGACTGACCATGATCGGAATGGACTGTGGTGATTGCCCCGCTTCTTCAATCGCAGCGAGACAGGCGTTGATTGCACATTTCACCTGTAACAAATCTTGGGCGGTCTCAATCAACAGTGCATCAACACCCCCCGCAATCAGACCTCGTGCTTGATCCCTGTATGAAACCAACATCTCGTCCCATGAAGTCTGCCCCAGAGAGATCAGGCGTGTCCCCGGACCCATGGAGCCAAAAACAAACCGT
>JAKVBW010000069.1 GCA_022446945.1 Phycisphaerales bacterium
TCAACAAGCACTGTCAGAACTTCTACCACTGGGAAACGTCTGCGAACCGGACGCCCTGGAATGAAACGTACTGAGATTGCCTCACTCATCCGCGAACTTGCAACAGCACTGGAAGCAGGACTTCCTCTAGTTCAAGCGCTTCGGACGATTCGCCAACAAGCTGTTGGGCGAGGCGGGCCGGCCGTTTTGGATCATTTGATCGAACGCGTCGAGGCAGGTGAGCCGCTCCACAAAGCGGCCGTTTCCTACGGGCCTCCATTTGACGACTTAATCACCGGCATGCTGAGAGCAGCTGACGCATCTGGCGAAAGCAGCATCGTCCTGCATCAACTTGCAGATCTTCTGGATCGAGGAATCGAGCTCCGACGAGAGGTTCTCGGTGCCATTTTCTATCCGATGATCGTCGGTGTGCTCATCCTGATTAGCGCCATCATTCTCGTCACTGTACTGATCCCGAAACTGATGGAGCCATTGATTGCAGCAGGTGTCAAGGAACTCCCCCTGCCAACGCGGATCATCCTCGATACCGCTGACTTCATCACGAACATGTGGGTGCTCTGCATCATCGGTGTCGTTGGCGTAGTGCTCTTGTGGCGATTCTGGATCGCTACCCCAGAGAACAGGCTGCGTTGGGATACGTGGAAACTTCGTATACCCGTACTTGGCCGCCTACTCCGTGACGTGGCAGTAGCCCGATTCACCCGGACCATGGGAACGTTGGCATCCGCCGGACTTCCCCTGCTTGAATGCCTGAACATTACGAGAGACACACTGGTGAACACCGCCATGATGAATGCCATCGATAATGTGGAATCTCAGGTCACCGAAGGCAAGCCATTGGCTGAGCCACTTGAGCGATCAGGCCTGTTCCCGCCATTGTTGGTACAGGTCGTCAACCTCGGCGAGCGAAGCGGGCGGCTTGAACACATGCTGGGGCATGCCGCTGACGCATTCGACAGACAGGTCAACATCTCGATCAAAATCTTCACCAAGGCCTTTCCCCCCCTCCTCATCATCATTGCAGCCTGCATGGGCGGCTTCGTTCTCGCTGCCATTCTGCTTCCATTGATGCAACTCCAGAACATCGCTGGCTGATACACGTACCGGAGAAACCGACCATGACGCACACTCACCGACACATCGTCCGCAAGTCTCTTCGGCGTGGCTTCACAACCATCGAAGTCATCGTCATCGTCACCATTTTGGCACTCCTCATGACGGTGCTTGCAACCAACCTTCTCCAGTCAATGGGTAGAGGACAATCAAAGATCGCCCAGACGCAAGCTGCCAAACTGCATCAGGCAATTGTTCAGTATCTGATTGACGTTGGACAACCGATGCCCGAAGACAACATGGACTTGGAGATCCTCACTCTTCGACCTGACGAAGGTGGCGGGCCTGGAGGTCCTTATCTCCCCAAGAAAACGGACATCTACGATCCATGGGAAAGGCCCTTCATCGTTGTGGTCCCTGGCGAAGTGAATGCCGACTTTGATGTCCTCTCCCTCGGTGCCGATGGAACACCTGGTGGTGAGTTGGTCAACATGGACGTCACGCAATAGGACGATGAACAACAGGCGCGGGTTTACGCTTATTGAAGCAATCGTCGTCACTGTGATGGTGGCGGCGTTGGCCGTGGTTCTGGTCACGCGGCTGACAGGTGCGTCAACACGCACCTTTGACCTCGCATCCGAACAACTTGGAGATCTTGTCCTGATGTATGCCATCCGCAGCGAGTTTGCTGAGGAACCCATTGGCATCATGGTTGACACCGAACGCAACAGTGTGCTGCTCATGATCCGGCGTGGAGACCGCGACGACGGAAATGGTGGCTGGGTGCGGGACCCCTCTGTCCGGGAAGTGGTCCTTCCAAACACGATTCCTGTCACAGATATGGAGTTCCGCGCCGATGGAGACTGGGTCGATCCGACCGAACGTCCACTCAGCAGCCTCCCGGGGCAACCGAGGCCCCACATCGACATCATGATGGTGAGCAATGACCCCCGATTAGAGCGAAGTCGTCGCCTCATTTTGATGCCTACCGCATGGAGACCTCTCGTCAGAGACAGCATTCTTTCCGAGGATGCCGCGCCCAGCAGGAGGCAAGTTGATCTCGATATGACTGGTCGATGGCAGGAGGACTGGTAGTGCATCCTCAAGGTCATCGATTAGGCGTCGCGTTGCTGGATGTCACGATTGCAGCCCTTTTGCTTGGCATCGGCTTGTCAGTCACGCTGTCGACCGCAAGCCAGGCGCTCCGCGCAGAAGTCACGGGCGAGCGGAGACTGACCGCCTCCTGGCTCGCGGATGAGACGCTGGCCTGGGTCATTGCCGTCGGACCAGCGAAGTACATGCTCAGTGAACCCATGGAGGGGTATTTCCCTGAGCCCTTCGAGGGTTTCTCATGGACTCTCGAACTGACGAGAGTTAGTGATTGGCAGGCTTGGAGTGCGCGCGCCACCGTGACTTGGCAGGACATGTCTGGGCCCATGTCGGTCACGCTTGACACACGCATCGCACCTCGCCAGGGCGAAGAGGACGACCCGCTGGACTGGAAGCCGCTTGAGCCCTTGGATCGTGAAGCTCGAACATGGGACGAGGATGACACGCTCCCCGCGGAGGGCGCATCCGAATGACTCGGTCACACCGATACGCTGCCCGACGCGGCTTCACGATGGTTGAGTTCATCATGGCAGGCATTCTTCTTGCCATGCTGCTGATCGCCATGGGGTTTGCCATGCAGCAGGTCGTAAAGGCCCGCACAAGCACGCGCGCGAGAATCGATGCATACCTCCGTGCGGACTCCGCACTGCAACTGATCCGACGAGATCTGATTTCAACATTACGTCGACAAGATCTCTACTACACCAGGCTGCTGCTCATCGACGACTCTGTCGAGCGAGAAGGGCTTCGGATCCCGCGAGATGAAATCCTGATCTTCAACAACCGCCTCCAATCGACACGAGATCTCGAATACAACGGTGACGGCATGGAATTCGAAACACAGTTTCGAATCGAGGAAGATGAATCACTCCCCGTTCTCTGGCAGCGTAGAGATCCGATGCCGGACGCCTATCCCCGAGGCGGTGGCATGATCGCCCCGGTCACAGTCGGTTTGATGGGGCTGGATATCGAAGTGTGGAATGGCCTGGATTGGTTTGAAGAATGGGACAGCGATGAGGATGGATTGCCTTGGGCAATCCGGATCACCGTGACCGCCACAGGCGCAGCCGATGGTGAAGATCCCATGCAAAAGGCAGACGCCATCCTCCGCACCTTGATCCCCCTTGATCGATCCAGAATGCCCCTCGAAGTGGCCGATGCACGTCTCGCTGATGAAATCATGGAACGATTCGAGGTCAGGCCCGAGCAATATGACGATGTCGTGGCCGCCGTCGCTGCTGCCGAAGCACCGCCGATCCAACGCTCAACGGTCACGCCCGGTACGGGTGAACTGGAAACTGGCGGCGCTTCCTCCGGCGCAGCGAGTTCCGGCGGCCCTGCAGCAGGCGGTGGGCAAGGTGGCCAGGTCATCGAAACCCCCGAGGGCACGATCGTGGTGCCTGGTGGTGGAGGCAGGCCGACATTCCAACCTGGAAATGCCGGAGGTCCGAGATGACTTCACGAAGGAAGATGCGTGGCACGGCGCTGGTAGCGGTCCTGTGGGGCATGACGATCACGGCCATGCTTGTTGCGACACTACAGGTCGGCACGACAAGGATGTCGTTACTCGGACGGGACACGATGGAACGCATTCGTGCCCGATGGGCAGCGCGTGCTGGCGCAGAAGAAACCATTGCTTCACTGGCATACTTAACACGTTACCCCGTACCTGACGATGGATACGCCTTGGTTACGGAGTTGGAACGCTGGCACGCGGGTGACGTAGATGGTGGCTCATGGGAAATCAAGCATTTGCTAGGAGATAACGCCAGTCTCTTTGCAGGCCCCCTTGATGAACATTCTCGACTCAATGTCAATGGTGAACAGCGTGCTTACATCGACATCATGTTCGGGCCATTGGCATGGGGCGTTTTTGCTGCGATCGAAGACTGGATTGACGAGGATGATGAACCGAGTGAGTTCGGGGTTGAACGCGACTACTACCTTTCACTCGATGCTCGCTATGAACCACGCAATGACTTTCTTCAGAGCATTGCGGAACTGGAGTTGGTCGCAGGGATTGAACCGAGCGATATTCGTGGTGAAGATTGGAATCTGAACGCCCGTCTCGACGCCATGGAAAATGATGGTGATGAAACCATGCCGATCGACAACGAGTCGGATACGCTCGAAGGTGGATGGGCAAGGATGCTCACCGTCAGATCGGTCTCGGACGGGGCGACGCTGAGCGGGGAACCCCGCATCTGGCTCCTGGCCACAGATGGGCCAGAATTGGTGGAGCGATTTGAGTTGCTGGGCATGGACTTCTCGCTCGAGCGTGCTGAATCCCTGATCAACGACGCCGTCGCCGGCTCGTTGGACCGGACCACGTTACTGGCCGATCTCGGGAACGAGACTTCTACCGAAGGATCAGGAGGCGAGGACGGCGAGCAGCCGCCCTGGACTGCAGATGAGGTTGCTGTGATCTTGGGCGAGACATCCATGCGGCCCAGCCATCGCCCCGATTGGGGGCGGATTAACATCAATACGGTCCCCGCTGAGACCCTCTACGCCATGTTTGATGGCAATGAGGAGGCCGTGGAGGCCCTTTTGACCCTCAGAACCCGTCGTGCCAACGGTCTGGCGAGCATCGTCGATCTTTGGGACATGCCAGGCATGAATCCGGACACGATGACCCAATTGGGCCCCTTGTTCGACACTGTCAGCAATGTCTTCACGATTTCGTCCGTTGGCAGAGCAGATGCAACTGGCCAACTTTCGGAAATCAACTTGGTAGTTGATCGTTCATCCTTGCCGGTCAGGATCCTCGAGTACCGAGAGGACTGACCCTTCCCCCAGTTTAGACCCCGAGGATGGTCCTCAGGGCAGATCGCTGGATCCCCTGTTCGGATATCCTCCCAAGCGCAATGAGTAGCCTCGGCCTCGATGCATCCACCGCTACGGCGGCAACGACCATCCTGCACTGGGTTGACAATGCCTGGACAGGAGTCCAATTCACGCCGACCGATTCCGGCATTCACATCCTTCGTGCAGCGCGCCTACAACCGGATCATGTCCAAGGGTGGCTTGGTGACACTGAAGAGCCCGTCCGGGTCGTCGTACCTTCTGCAGCAACGCTTGCACGCGCGATCGATCTCGGAACTGGAGATGAGGCGAGCCTTGAAGAAAGACTTCAAGCGGAATTGACTTCCAGGCTTGGAGATTCCGCGCCGCCGCATCGCCTCGCTGCCAGCATCCTGCCCACTGCCACAGAACATGGCGCACGCTTGGGCATCCTGCTCGGATGGCCTACTCAAAGGGATGTGTCGATCCCAACTTCACCGGAATCCACGCTGGCCGTACCTGACATTGTCGCCCTTCTCTCCGCCCTCGGCAGGGAGACCCCTGACGCCCCATTGCTCTGGCACGATCCTGCAGACGGCAGTACAGCCATGGTGCTGACTGACGGCAGACACCTCGCCCTGAGATCCACACAAGTACCTGATTTCCGAACAAGAGATGCGTGGCAACGATTCATCATCGAATCCGCACTGCAGGCGGGATGGCCAGCGGATCAGGCCCGCGCGTTGGCCGAAAACAACGTGACCGACATGGGCCAAGCACCAGCCCTACGCTTGCCCGAGCATCTTGCTGCACGTATGAAGCAGCGATGGACTGGGGAGTGCCCCGACGAACCCCAATATCAAATTGCGATTGGTTGCGCCTTGGCAACGACTGACGATCTTGCCGGCTTGACCATTCTGAGGGCAGCCATGCCCCTCTACGAACCTACTTTCGTCGAACGATGGACTGACCGACTTTCAGATCGTCGCACTGCAGCCAAACTCGCCATCGCTCTGGTCATTTTGTTCCTCATGGGACCGATCGTCTTCAGTGGCATCAGACTGGGACTTCTTCGTGTTGCCCACGGGAGCATTGACCAAGCAGTTCTGACTGCCTCAGTCGCTGAGCAGCGAAACAAGATGTACGCTCAACTCGGAGGCAGTTCCCTGCCCATCACGAAGATCCTGGCCGATATCACAGCTGCAACGCCCCTTGGCATCACGATCGAGAGTGTTCGGATGGGAACCGGCGAACCCCTCCGTATCAAGGGAGATGCGACCAATGTGAGCAACCAGACCGCGGCGGAGCTCATCGGGGAACTGAAATCGCATATGCAAGCCTCCCGTGTCTTCAAGGACGTGACTGTCGAATGGGACGGCCAGTCCAATCTGGGCGCACGCGCATTTTCGGTCTCTGCGCAGATCGCAACAACTGCACTCCGCCCCAGTTATCCGGTTGAGCAAGACTTCGCAGCATGGACCCATCAGCAGCGGGACCACCGATTGCCGACAACGGCAGAAGGTGGGCCACCCGCACAACCCAGTCTGGCAGCCTCATGGGATCCCAATGCTGCTGCTGAAGCGGCAGCAGCCCGTGCGGAAGCAGAAGCGCAAAGAGCCAGTCGTGCCAACTCAGATCGTCCAACGTCCGGCAATTCTGGCGCTGCGGTTGATGTGCCAGCAGCAAGCGGCGCATCTCCACCATCCAGCTCTCCGCCGACGAACACGCCGAAGCGATCGGGCACTCTCGGTGGATCGAATCGACCTGATCGTGGCGGAGGCGGTCTCTCAGCAAGTGATACGGGTGCTGAGAGTCTTTCCGGCGCTGGGGCCCGGAGTGGAGATCTCTCAGCGGAGGACATGGGCGCGCTTCCTGAAATCCTGACTCAGGATCAGATCGCCACCTTGACGAAACAGGAAACGCTGAACAGAGTCATGGAAGTGTCTTCTGCACGCAAGCTCATCAATGATCCCGAGGTTCTGGAACAACTCCGCCAGTATTCCAAGCAACTCTTTGATCATCTTCACAGTCTGCCTGCTGAGGGGGCGCCATGAGCACTCCCACCAATCTATTGGATCGCATCGAATCCGAGTTCTCGCAAATGACGCGGGGAGGACGGGTCATCATCATCCTTGGCGGCGTACTGCTCCTCCTCCTCCTCTGGTTCGAGTTCCTGTCGCCCATCTCGACAAGCTGGTCAGATTCCGCCAATACGATCGCTGCGCAAGTTGACCGAGTGAATCGGGCCACAGCCCAAGCCGCCGCTCAACGCTCGAATGTGATTGCATTCGGTCCAATTGCTGCGCCGACCAAACGTTCTGACGAATCACAGGACATGCTCGAAACAGTGAATACGCTGATGGCGGAATTCAACATTCGAAATTATGAATTCAATGAGTCATCAAATGCGGTCAAAGTCTCGAGCACGGCACTTCCCGGGATTGAACGGATTAAAGCGACCTTGCGATTCAGTTCGGACGTTGAAAAGGCCATTGAAGTCATGGGGGCACTCGAAAGCAGTTCATCCATCGAAGCCATCAATGCCGCACGTGTGAGCAAAGGACAATCGGAGAGAGAACTTGACATCGAACTGACTCTCGAAGCATGGGTGCGAGGGAGCCGCCGATGAGACTTGATCGCGACATGCTGCGTGGGCCTTTGGGGCTCAGCCTCGCCTGCCTGATCGGCATTGCGGTCATCTCCTTGTGGTTGCTCATCCCCCTCCTTTCCACTCTGGGTTCCATCGGCGGCGGCAACCCTCTTGATGACGGAACCTATGAGAACCTGCTCGCTAGCCACGATGAGGCGCACCGAACGGACCTTGACCGGATCCATGGACGTTCATTCTTCTTTGAACCGCCTGCGCCTCCCAGGCCGAAACCGCCTGAGCCCACAGGCGCATGCTGCGTTGATGAAGAATGTACCGTCATGCGAAGGGATGCCTGTCGCAATCGTGGTGGCACATTCAAGGGCGCCGACACGGAATGCACTGCGGAAATCTGCATCCCCCAGGAGCCGACCAAAATCGCCGAGGCCCCCAAAGTCGATCCAAGGCCCAGATCCTATGCAGGCCCTGAAATGATTGCGATTTATGGGTCAGATGTGATCTTCCGGAGCCGAGATGGTCTTCTGGTCATTCCCGTCGGAAAGACGTTGGAAAACATCGAGGTGAAGTCCGTCGATGCCCCGCGAAGTGCAGAACTGATGTGGAAAGAGGGAGGCCCCTTCACCGTCACCCTCTTTGAACGACCTGAAACGCCCTTTGAGGACAGTGGCCTGAAGAATGTCCTCACCTTGCCTGATAGTTCACCTACCCGCAGTGTCGATGAAGATCGACCGGAGAGAGACGCGCCATGATCGATTCCGAATTCAGAACGGAATACAACCCTCCTCGATGCGTTGGAGCAAGTCCAAAGAGGAGCCACTGTGCCTTGATCCCGATTCCGTCTTCATTTTGCCTGATCCTCGGTGCCCTCATGGGGACATGGATGTCTATGGCTGCCTGGGCGCAGGAAGGTAGACCGGAGGCCGAAGAACCGCCGGTCATTGTTGAAGAAGAGATCGTGGAAGTGGATTCCTTGCCCACTGATGCTGAAGAGGCCCTCATTGAAGCGGAGGAAGCTGCTGAATTGGAGAACGTCGTCGTCTGGTCGACCGACTCGATTCGAACTGACCGCCGGCCGGTGAAGGATGAAGCTGTCGTCCTTGCGCTCAAGGAAGTCAAGCTTGAAGATCTCATCGAATTCATTGCCTATGAAACGGGCAAGGTCGTGATGCCGATCAAACTGCAGACTGCTGGCGCAGCATCGCGGAACACATACGACATTGTCGCGGATCGTCCAATGAAGCGTGTGGAAGCGCTGGACTTCATCTTCACCTATCTCCGAATGCACGACATCGGGATCATTGAAAGGCCGAAGGTGATCTTCATTGGAAAGCTTGATGAAATGGTGGCGCAGCTCGGTGAGATCGAGGTCGTGTCAGCTGATGAACGCATCGCCGATCGGACAGATCGTGGCACCCTGATCTTCAAGATCTTCCAGATTGAAAATACGGATGCCGGACAGATCAAGGACGATCTCAGCGACTTCTTCCCCGATGTCTGGGCTCGCATGCGAGAGGACGACCTGTCCAATCAGATCCTGGTGCTGGGTGATGTGGGGCTTTGCCAGCAAATCGAAAAGATCATCAAAGATATTGACCGCAAATGGCTGCGACCAGAAATTCGAACCTTCCGTTTGGAATACGCCGACGCCCGCGAAATTGAAACGAATATTCTCGAACTCTTTGAACAGGCTGGTGGCAGTGGCTCGTCTTCAGCACAACGACGAACCACAGGCAACCGTACTTCAAATCGAACCAACCGCTCAACGACCGGCACAACAACGTCATCAGAAGGCGTTCCGGAAGCGGAACTTCGCATGACTGTTAATGAACAGCAGAACACCGTTACTGTTCAAGGCGAAACCAAAACCGTCGATGAAATCGCCACGCTGATCCTGACGCAGTGGGATCTTCCGCGTCCTGACGGTACTTCCCGGCTCTTCATCCTGAAATACACCGACCCGGTCAAAGTCAAGGAACTCCTCTCAAGCGTTCTCGGTGGCGGCTCAAGTTCCTCTTCTGGAGCATCTCGTGCACGAACGGGAGGAGCGAATCAGAATCAACGGACGGATGCGACTGTTGGTGTTGCTGGCGTCTATCAGTTTGAGTCATTCCCCGATCGCAACGCATTGCTCGTCCTCGCCAAGACAGAGGAGAGTTTCTCATTCATTGAGAGTGTCATTGAGACGATCGACAAACCGACGGATGCGGGGCTGCCTGAGATCATCCCGCTGAAATATGCAGATGCTGTCTCACTCACTGAGGAACTCAATGTGCTGCTTGCACGCGCAGGTGGGCGCGCATCATTGCCACGACCGAGTTCCGGCCTGACCGCAGGAGGTTTTTCCGATGGTGATTCCAGCCTCGGTGTATCTGGACCCGAAACAGGGGAGACAAGTTCCGATCTCCAGTTCCCATGGGCCAATACTCCAAGCAACGAAGAGCAATCACCTGAATCAGCGTTGATCGGCAAGGTTCGCATCGTCCCGATCGTGCGACAGAATGCGATAGCCATTCTCGCGCCGCCAGCGTACCAGGAACCCATGCGCAAACTGATCGAGGCATTTGATCAACCGCAGCGTCAAGTCATGCTGTCCGCCACCGTTGTTGAAATCGATCTCGGCGATGATCTCAATCTCGGCATGAAACTCGGCAAAAACCAGACCGGCGGCATTGGCGCTCTTGTTGATGGCGCTATCGGCGTGAACTTCGCCGCGCAAGAATTCTTGTTGGACTTGTTTGGAGCATCGAACCAAGGAACCTCTAACTTTACTCTGGGTGACTACTCCATCAATGTCATCATCGAGGCTCTTAACACGATTACCAATACGCGCATTATTCAAGAACCCCGAGTATTCACTGCTGATAATCAGGAAGCGGTGTTCTTCTCCGGCCAAGAATTCCCGGTGGCGACAGGCGTGGTCGATTCTGCGTCAGGCGGACTGAATACATCGACAACAATTGATTACAGAAACATTGGCGTCTTCTTGAATGTCAGGCCCCGAATCACGGAAGAGGGCGCTGTGGATCTTACGGTGAGTGTCGAGTTATCCGATGTTGCCGATCCCAACTTCAAAGTCGGAACTACTGAGTCAGCGATTTTCGGCCGTAAGCAAGTCACCACCCATGCTGTCCTTCTTGATGGCCAGACAATTGTTCTTGGCGGCCTCCTGAAGGAATCGGAGTTGATCTCCCGAGACCGCATTCCACTACTTGCGGACATTCCGATCATCGGCCAGTTCTTCGAGTTCAACAACGAAAGTCTCCAACGCACGGAGTTGGTCGTCTTTGTGACACCTACGGTCGTTCACAGACCGGTCGACAATTATTCGAACTTCAATGTGCAGGATCTCGAGCGGCTTGATGACATTGCTCGACCATTGGCAGAACAATTGGCCGAAAGCCAGCGAGCCATCGACAGCAATATCCATCGGCGCATGACGAAGCAGCCCTATGATTCA
>JAKVBW010000007.1 GCA_022446945.1 Phycisphaerales bacterium
CCAGAGCCGCTGTCAAAGATTTGAACGCGGTGATTGAGTCGGTCCGTGACGATGACACGACTTTTTCTGACATCGATTCCGCTCGGTTCCATGAACTGACCTGGAAACGTTCCCCAAGATCCAAGTGACATGAGCTCTGTACCATCGACTGTGAAGCACACCACTCGGTGGTTGTGTGTATCAGCAACCCAGATCCGTTCTTCTTCGTCAATCGCAATGCCTTCAGGCCGACGCAGAGGGTCTCCGGGAGCACCGCCGATGGATCGAATGAATTTGCCATTGGGTGTGTAGATCTGGACACGATGGTTGCCGGCATCAGCGACAACCATGTGATTCTCACTGGCGTCGACATCCATGGGGAAACGAAGGTGGTAGTCCTCATCGCCCCGTCCGCCACAACCTCCGAGCAGACTTCCATCGATGTCAAAGAACATGACGCGGTGGTGACCAGTGTCAGCGACAAGCATCACACCATCATGGCGAAGAGCCAGCCCACGTGGTTGATGGAGAATCGGACTCAGATCAAAGGTGTCGCCATTCGAAAGTATGTGGATGCGGCCCACATCACCATCAAGTGTCGCAACCGATCCATCAGGACCAGCAGCCACGGCATAGGCGCCACCTCTGGAGTCATATGTTTCGATCCAACGGCCCAGATCGCTCGAGACGAGCAGTGGGAGGGTGGTCAGGAGTGCTGCAATCATGCCTTCAGGATAGTTCAGTCGACCGTGGTGGGATTCCCCACGCGATGACGATGCCAACGTTCCTTTGAATCATTTTGCTTTAAGTACGGAGCACTTGTGCAGGAGCCCAGCGCCCCTGAAGAATCTCAACGGGATCTGCTTTCATCCAGTTCTGGAGAACGCCAGCATAGACTTCTCTGAAATCAGTGGTGTGTTTCAAATCGCCGTCTTCCAGTCTTCGCAGATCTGGATGCGTGCCGAGAACACCTGGACGAACCATCGGGCCCATGAGATACATCGGGGCAGCAGTTCCGTGATCGGTGCCTCCTGAGCCATTTTCACCGACGCGTCGTCCGAACTCGGAGAAGACCATTGTGAGAACTCTTCCGTCATTGCGTTGTGCTTTCAGTTCTTTATGGAATGCCAGCAGAGAATCGCCGACCTGTCGAAGGAGTCGCTGATGAGTGCCTTCCTGATTGGCGTGAGTATCGAATCCGCCGAGTGTGACGTAGAAGACTCTAGTCGGCAGTTCCGCACGAATCATTGCCGCAACCATTTTGAGTTGATTCGCCAGATCACCGCTTGGCCACGCTGCGAGAGGTGATCGCGAGGCTGCTTTTCTCACTTCATCGGAAGAGAGCTGGGCATCGAGTGTCGTGCGTTTCAAGAAGGCAAGATTGTCCTTCTGGTCCGAATGATCCTGCAGCGGCATGCCTCTCCATGCGGATGAGACGTCATCTCCTAGATCCTCGCCCAGCCAGCGATACAGTTCCGGTGATTCGAAACTGACCGGCATCGATCGACTCCCCTGCATGGCGAGTGGCGCGGCATTGCCGATGGCGATGCCAGCACCTGCTTCAGGCGTGCCGCTGCATGTGTTGTCGAAGTAGCGACCAAGCCAACCGATATCACGTCCATTCGTATTGGCAGTGTGCCAGATATCCATTGATGAAAAATGAGAGCGATTCGGATTCGGATACCCAACACCTTGAACAATGCAGCCAACACCTTCATCCACCAGTTCTCGCATGCCTGTGAATGCAGGGTGTAGACCGATGCCGTCGACACCCGGAATTTGCAATGCGCCGTTCGCATGACGCCCTGGTGCAGCGATGGCCAGTCGTGGACGCTTGTTGTAGTACTCCTTGCTTCCATATGGCACGACCGTATTAAGACCGTCATTGCCTCCGCCCAATTGGACGACAACGAGTACCCGGTCTTGAGGTACACCGGCCAGGGAAGAGACCAGCGAACCAGCTGGAATTGACATCGCCCGACTCGCCTCTTGTATGAAGAGTGGAGTCGTTGCAGCCATGCTCGCAAATACACCGCCTCGATGTAAAAACTGTCTTCGGGTCCAAGGTGTTTGGGTCATGGTCGTGCTCCTGCCGGAACTGCTTGGTTCAGCAGAGTTGATACTCGGGTGATGCTGTCATGAGTGAAAGAAGACGGATGAGCGTGTCGTTATTTTCGGGTCCGTGCTCGCGAGCGATTTCGATCCATCGAATCGTGCGTGCATCCGTGGGAACTGCGCCGAGAGTCAGCCTCGCCAGATAGGCGACGACGTCATGGCACTCATCGCGATCGGGGAGATCGCGGAGGTGTGCCACAAGAGGCCGAGCGTCCCAGCCACCCTTGTTTGATTCCCATGCTTTCGCAGTCGGATCGCGGCCCGTCATGAGATAAACAAGCGTGTTCTCTCTCAGCAGCAGTGTCGAGGTATTGATCCATTTGCGTCCGCCTTCCCATCCTTTGACGCTCGGGGGCATAAAGAGTTCCTGCCCCATCACACTGCAGGTCTGATTCAACCGGGTGAGATTCCGAGCGGGCAGATCAAGTGTTCGAATGGCCTGAACAATCAATTGGACAGGGCTTTTGATCATCGTCTGCCGATTGACGGAATCGTAGAACCATGCTGATCGCAGCAGTTCTCGGAGCATGGGACGGACTTCCCAGTTGGATCGCCTAAAAGTCCGACTCATTTGTTCGACTACACGACGCGTTGCTTGAGTCATTTCCTGTTGGTCATCGACGAAGAATCGATGGAGTTTCCAAGGAACAAACCACGCAATCGACTGGCGTTGGAAGATCAATTCAACAAAGTCATCGCCGTCGAACTGGCCAGTTCGCCCGAAGATGCGTTTCGTATTCTCGTCATAGTTCCGTCTGTTGAAGGCGAAATCGTCGTCGCGGAAGGTAAATCCTGTCAGAGCTCTTGCGCCTTCCTTGATGTCATCTTCGGTATACCCGTTTCCTTCTCCGAGAGTAAACAGTTCCATCAACTCACGGGCAAGATTTTCGTTGGGGGCTCTTCGCGTGTTCTGATTGTTGTTGAGGTACTTGATCATCGCGGGATCGCGAATAATCCTCTGTACCAGATCGGTCTTGAAGTTGCCCCCAGCGTTCTCTCGCAACATGTGGTTCTGCAGCATCATGTGCCAACTGTCCTCGACGGACCGATAGCCTGTTGCGAAGTGGCCATGCCAGAAGAGTGTCAACTTTTCCTGTAGCGGTCTCGGTGACTCGATCAACTGTTCCAGCCACCAGGACTGAATCTCCCGCATCTGCCGGCGATCTTGGCGTTGCCGTTCCTGCCTCATGGTCCGGAACTTGTCGAGTGTCGTCTCGTCGCCGCGTTGCCGGGCTCTGTCTCGCATCCGTCTGTCTTCAGTGGCCAGAGGTTCCATGATGTCGCTTCGGAAAGCGCTATCGTCGTTGAGTTGCGCGTCAACTGTTTCCCAGTGGACAAGCGATTCAACGGCATCATCCAGGCCCAGATCACTCAACGCGACGATCTGTGCGGGGGTCCCTCCGAAGCCAGCACGAAGCAGCAGATGTTCGGCTTCGTCATAGCCGAAGTTCTTCTTGGGAAGGGGACTCAACGCATGGGCCATGGTGTCAACCTCCGATACAAGGCCATATGAGTCTACGGTCAAGTTCTCAAGACCATCCACACGAACCCCGGTTGAATATGGACTACTTGGTCATCCGACGGGGTGATCAGGCAGCCGTCTGAGGTTTCGGCCGAGCCTGACGGCGTTGCCGACGACAGTGATGTCACTGACTGCCATTGCGCCTGCGGCGATGAGTGGCCCCCAAGGGCCTAGAAGCCCGAATGCGGCGACTGGAATCATGGTGGTGTTGTAGAAGAATGCGAAAAAGAGGTTCTGATGGATTGCGCGGAGTGTTCTGCGTGCAATATCGACAAGCAGTGGGACTGCGGACGGGCGGTGTCCGGGGATCACAACATCTGCTGCGTCGATCGCGACATTCGTACCAGAGCCGACGGCGACGCCGACATCAGCGGTTGCCAACGCGGCGGCATCATTGATGCCGTCTCCGACCATCAGCACCGACCCAGGGTCGTTCCTAACCGCAGCAGCCTTTTCCTCGGGAAGGACGTCACCGCGAACACGTTCAGTCGGCATTCCAATCGCCTTCGCGATGGCGACAGCAGAGTCGATGCGGTCGCCAGACAGCATGCTGGCTGGTGTGCCCAGCATGTCGAGTCGGGCGATCGCTGCAGCTGCGTCGGGCAGCGGTTGGTCTTTAACATCGATTCTTCCGACACGATCTCCATTCAGCAGAACTTCACATGCTGCGGTTTTATGTCGCAGCACTTCGACGGTATCGGTCCCAAGCGTTGCACGCACACCCTGGCCCGGGATTGCGGTGAAGCCCGTTGAAGAGGAAAGTGTCAGTCCACGTGCATCGCAGGCGCGTTGAATCGCTCTGGCAATGGGATGTTCGCTTCCTTGTTCTGCGCTTCCTGCGATTCGCAGCACATCCTCTTCGGTGTAGTCATTGTCGGGTTGGACTTGCGTGACAACGGGTCGGCCTTCAGTCAGCGTTCCGGTTTTGTCAAAGATCACTCGGTCAATTCTGCCCGCCAATTCCAGAGCAGCAGCTGATTTGATCAGAATGCCCCGGCGACCAGCTTCGCCGGTTCCGACCATGATCGCCATTGGTGTTGCAAGGCCCAGAGCACAAGGACAGGAAATGATGAGAACCGTGACGGCGGCAATGATGCCGGTGGAGAAATAGGACCAATCATCTGTCGAAGCCGCGAGTATGGTCCAGCCGCCAATTGTCAGGAGGGCGACCACCAGTACGGCAGGGACGAAAATGCTGCTGACCCGATCAGCAACACGCTGGATGGAAGCGCGACTGCTCAGTGTGTCAGATACAAGTTGGGCAATGCGCGCAATGGTCGAGTCACGTCCACTGCTCGTTGCCTCAATCAGAAGTCTGCCAAGAGTGTTCACGGAACCCGAGATGACGTTATCGCCAGGTGCGCGTCCAACCGGGATGGGTTCACCTGTGATTAGGGATTCATCAACTTCCGATTCGCCTTCAATAACGCGACCATCTACGGGAATCCGACCGCCTGGTCGGACAATCAATTGGTCGCCGGAGACGACATCGGCAACCGGAATCGTGGTCGTTATGCCATTGACATCAAGACGGTCGGCAGTTTCAGGTTGAAGTTCTAGAAGATCTCGAATGGCGGATCCCGCACGCGCTGAAGATCGTGCTTCGAGCCAGTGACCGAGGCTGATCAACCCTAGTAGTGCTGCAGCTTCTGTGAAGTAACTGGGTTGACCGTGATCGATATTGAATAGATTCAGAACGAACAGAACCACGGAATACGCCCAGGCGGTTCCTGCCCCGATGCTGATCAGAGTGTCCATGTTCGTGCCGCCACGACGAAGCGCAGCCCAGGCAGAACCAAAGAATCCGGGTCCGACACTGCAGATGACCGCTGTGGCGAGAAGTCCGAGCGTCCAATGGAGCCACGCTCCTTCGATCCCCATGGCATCACCGCCCCAATGAAGGACAGCCATCGGCACCCAAATTCCGAGGCCAATGATGGCTCGCCGTCTCCACTGGCGTTCATGCTTGATGGCCTGCGTTTGCATCTGGTCATGCAGAGCCGCTGCGGTCATCGGGTCTCCGCGTGAGGGGGAAGCGGGGTATCCGGCAGCCGTGACAAGACGTGCAGCCTCCACCGGGTTAATTGAGCCGGTGATGATCCCGCGTCCAGTTTGGACGCTGATCGCAACATCTTCCACATCAGGGTGATCCAGTAGCGCTCTCCGGGCCGTTTCAACGCAACTGGCGCAGTGAAGATCCTCAATATCGAGTTCTACACGTGCTGAGGACGGAGAGGTGTGATCAGAGTGGTCCATCATGGCCGTTGGTGAGTAGACTACTCGCTCAATGCATTTGCCCCGAGACATTTTCCCGACATCGATTGCCCCGCTCTTGGCGGTGCTTTGCGTCCTGTTGGGTGATCCAATCTCGACGTCAAGCCCGACAGTCGGTCATGAGACCCCTGCCACTTATGTCTTCTCCTTTAGTGCTGTCCCAGTAGAGGAGACATTCGGCGTTTGTGTGACGGGGTTGCCGATCGGTGCGATGCCCGCGCCACGTGCGGGCCGGCTGCGTGTACGCGAAGCGGATCGGCTGGGACCTAGGCGGCTGCACCTGCCGCCACCGATGATCTGAGTCGATCGGGCTTCGCGTTTGCCGTGGAGATGTCGAGTCTCCCGTATCAGATCATCAAAGGTGTTCAAGACCACAAGGTCGCCATTTTCCAAAGGACAGGCTGTATGGCAATTCCCGTAGTGTCAGGATTGGCACGCAAGGTGTTCGGGACGAGGAATGACCGTCTCGTCAAGCGATATCTCACCATCGTCGACAGTGTTTCAAAGCTCGAGGCGGAAGTTCGCGCTTTGGATGACCAGTCCCTGAAAGCCAAGACTGCGGAATTCAGAGAGCGTTATGTCGCTGGGGAAAAGACTGTGGATCTTCAGCCTGAGGCATTTGCGGTCGCTCGGGAAGCGATGGATCGTGCTGTCGGTATCCGAACGATCTTCGATCCGGAATCCGAATTCGATCCTGATGTACTCACGGGTGAAGCGCGATCTCTTTATGACGAAACAAAGGCTGCGATGGATGCGGCAGAGCCCCGACAGCCGATTGATCAATTGCTTGGATGTACGGCACCCGTTCCGGGGTGGATGTGGATGGATATCCCATTGCCGCTGTACGACGCCGTTCGCGCGGTGTGGCCCGAATCCAAACCGCCATTTCGGGCGCGCCCCTTCGATGTACAGATTATTGGCGGGATGGTGCTTTACGAGGGCCGCATTGCCGAGATGAAAACCGGCGAGGGCAAGACCATCGTGGCTCCATTGTCTTGTTATCTCTCGGTCATTGAGGGTAAGCAGGTACATCTCGTGACCGTGAACGAGTATCTCGTCCAACGTGACCGAGATTGGATGTTCCCCTTTTTCCATGCACTCGGAATGACAGTTGGTGCGATTCATCCTCAGCATCGGCAGCCTCCACAACTCAAGCAACTGATGTACCACTGCGATGTCGTCTATGGAACGACTGCAGAATTCGGCTTTGACTACCTGCGCGACAACATGAAGATGTCGGTCGCAGAGCAGGTTCAGAAAAACCGACAGATTGCCATCGTGGACGAAGTTGATTCCACACTTGTTGATGAAGCTCGAACACCGCTGATCATCAGCGGACTGGCGCATGACACTCAGCCTCGTTATGACCTAGCGGATCGTCTCGCGCGACATCTGCTTGACAAGCAGACTTCATGGAATACGTCGGATGAACAGGTTCAGAAGTGCCTCGTCGACATCTCATCACTCGAAGGGGATATTCGAAACGCCCGAGATCGAGGCGGCATTCCCGCTCTTCGCGAGCGACTCGAGAAACGCAAGGCCGATCTGCCTGGGCTTGAGACGGCCAGAGATCGGCATACCCAGTACTACGAAGTTGAACTCGACAAGAAGCGTGCAACGTTGACACATGATGGAATCGCAGAAGCCCAGAAGGAGTCTGGCCTGGGATCTTTCTATGTGGGCGAGAACATCGACATGCCGCATCTTCTGGAGCAGGCGATTCGAGCGCACAGTGTCTATCAGCGAGATCGAGATTACATCGTCGCTCCAGATGAAAAGGCTCAACAGAGCATTGTCATCGTTGACCAAAACACAGGCCGGAAGATGGTCGGCCGTCAGTGGTCCGATGGGCTGCACCAAGCAGTTGAGGCAAAGGAAAGCGTCCCTATCAAGGAAGAGACGCAGACGATGGCCACGATCACGATTCAGAACTTCTTCAAGTTGTATGAGCGCCTGTCAGGCATGACGGGGACCGCAGATACAGAGGCAACGGAGTTCTATGAGATTTACGGCTTGGATGTCGTGGTGATTCCAACAAACGTGCCTGTCGTTCGCAACGATTGCAACGATGTTGTCTTTCTATCTGTTGAAGACAAGTATGACGCGATTGTCGATGAGGTTGCGAGATTTCATGACATCGGCCGGCCAGTACTCGTCGGGACGACATCAGTCGAGAATTCTAAGGATGTCTCAGATCGGCTTCGCAAACGACATTCAATCAAGCATGAGGTGCTGAACGCCGAACAGCACGAACGCGAAGGCGAGATCGTGAAACATGCTGGCGAGTTGGGCGCAGTGATGATTGCCACCAACATGGCGGGACGTGGCACAGACATCAAACTGCAGCCATTCGAAGTCGAAGATTTGCTGAACCACTGGAAGAGACGAGACATCTGCCCCAAGGATGTAAATGCTGAAATGCCTTCAGCCGGCATTGTTGCGAGGTGTTGGCGACACATCGCCCCGCGCGAAACGGGATTGCCCTCCAACCAGATCGACAGCATGAGTGATGATCAGGTCAAGCGAGCATTACTGGAGGCCTGGTACGAGCGGCATTGCTATGGAAAGGAATCCAAGGCGAAGTCGATGACGGACGATCAGCTTGTTTCCGTTATCGAAGAGAGTGGCGCTTGTCCCATACATGGTTTGCGTCTGTTTGAAAGTGCTGAGGATTTGGGGGGTCTTCACGTTGTGGGTACCGAGCGACATGAGTCGCGTCGTATCGACAACCAGTTGAGAGGACGTTCTGGTCGGCAGGGAGACAAGGGTTCTTCCAGATTCTTCCTGAGCCTGGAAGATCCCCTCATGAAAATGTTTGCCGGTCCAACAACATTGAAATTGCTCAGCAGGCTCGGCATGAAGGAAGGGGATGCAATCGAGCATCCGATGTTGAGCAAGGCCGTTGGTCGCGCTCAGCGGAAGGTCGAGGAGCGAAACTTCCTTATTCGAAAGAATATTCTCGAATATGACGAGGTGATGGATCTTCAGCGACATGAGTTCTATGGCACTCGTCAACAGATCCTCGAAGGCCGTGAAATCAAGTCTCTGATTTTTGATTATCTCGAACTGGCAATCAAGGACGCAGCCTGGAGGTTCTTCGATCCGCTCTATCGAAGCACCTGTATTGCGGAGTGGATTCGTGAACACATGTCCGTTTCTCTTGAGCCCTCAAGATTTAAGGTCGATGATCGAGAAGATCTGCACGAGGGAATTAGACGTTTGGCCCACGAGGAAGCATCGTCCATCATCCGAGTTTCAATCGGCGAGTTTCTCGGCGAAGAAATCGATCTCGGTTCTGGAGATGCAGTCGAACGTGATCAAAGCCTAGATGACTATGAAGGTCTCGCAGCATGGATGAACGGTCATTTCCGAACATCGTTGCATGGATCGGATTTGGTCGGTTTGGAGAATATGGATTTGATCGAGCGTCTGGAAGCGGAAGCTGAGAAAGTTATTGAGGAGGAAGATCTTGGTCCGTTGGATACTTTCTTAGTCGAAGATTATCCGAGCAAGGAACTGGCAAAGTGGGTGTCGACTCGATTTGGTGTCGAGTTTGAATCGGATCTTTTGCTCGAAGCGCATGATGCTGATGCCGCGGCACACCTCGTCATGGATCGTGCCAGGAAGCTCTATCACGAGCGGGAAATCGTCTATCCAATTGACTTCGCAATTGATATGACCAATGCGTCCATGCAGCAGGATCCTTCTGCAGCGCTGGCACAGTTCTGTAGTTGGGCGTCTGCTCGCTACGAATTGCCTTGGACACCGGAGTCTCTTCCAGCGACAGATCCGCAGGAAATTCGAAAACTGCTCGTTGAGGAGGCACGTGGTTGGGACGCCGAACGCGTTCGAGACAGAGCCGAAAGGGCTGTCGCCGAAGTCGGTTCATCCGCAGAGGCGATCGAAGGCTGGCTTGGCACGACAATGGCAGCAGGTCTCTCAAATGAGGAAAAGGAAATCATTGAGGCCAATCCCGTTGATGTCCTTGCGGAACGCATTCACCGTGTGATGCGCGCAGAAGTTTCTCAACTTGAACAGTGGATCCTCCTCCAGATATTCGATGCGTCATGGAAGGAGCATTTGCATCAGATGGATCAATTGCGAGAATCCATCGGGTATCGGAGTTTCAGTCAGCGCGACCCGCGGATTGAGTTCAAGCGGGAGGGTGCCAAGTTGTTTGAAGACATGCAGGTTGCTGTGCAGGACAAGGTGACGGATCTCGTCTTCAAGGCACGTCTTCAGCCCCAAATCAGACAGGCAAATCAACAAACTGCACCAGACGCTCAATCGGCGCGTGCGGCTCAACAAGGAACTGCGAGGCCAGCGCAGCCACCTCAACCGACACCTGAGCAGGAAGCGGAGCGAACAGCGGTCGCAGCTGCAGCGGCTGCAGCCAATGAAGGCCGATCTTCTCGGCGGCGTCCGGTACCGACGACTGCGGCAGTTGTGGGCCGCAACGAGCCCTGTCCTTGCGGGTCAGGCAAGAAGTACAAGAAGTGTTGTGGGGCGAAGTAACGGTTAACCGCGCCGTCGGGAAATCAAGCAGGTGCTCATGGCGATCAGGGCGGCCACAGCGCAGAGCCAAGTTGGCCCGTGGATGAATCCGACTTCTCCAACAAGGGCCGCGGCGACGATCATGACAGCGGCCCACAATCGCTGTGGTGGTTGAAGCTTTCGTCTGGCACTTGCTATCAGAATGGCAGGAAAGATGATGCCGTAGGCACTCAACCAGCGAAGATAGAGATCGAGTGAACCATCCCAGTTCTGTTGCTGGAGCGCCAGTACCGGGCCGAGTGCCAGCATGACAATGATGAACAGCGTGAAGAACCGTGAGCTGTGCAATCGCATGGCACGGGACTGACGCAGATTGGCGCCAATGGTGAAGATCGACTGCCCGATCAACCAGATGAGAACCACGGTCGGGGCGATCGTGTTCGGTTTCAGCCAGAAGTAGGACGCGGTGACCAGCAGCATGCACAGGAAGAAGATGCCTAAGAGCAGGAATGTGAGGCTGCCTCTTGTCTGTTGTCGAGCGTGGTGAAAGGGCGCATCCAGCCATGGACAAAGGAGAAATCCAATGATGAATACTGGTGCAAGCCAGAGCAGATCCTCAATGGCTCGCGTGCCGGACCAACCTGGCTGTTGGCCCTGATCGCAGGTGTTCAGAACGACGTAGATGCCGGCCATAGCAGCAACTGTGCCCAGCCATGGCCATGCAGAATGGGGGAGCGAAGCGATCAGTAGGCCGGCCACCAATGCCGCGACGGGGAGCCACCACCAACTGCCGGCCCAGTCTTGGGGGGCGAACCACATGCCGATCATGGATAGAAAGAAGAGGTGAAAAGCGACGGTGATCATCACGAACCACCACATCGTCATCCGATGTCGTTGGACGAATCTGCGCGATTCTTCAGGGGACCCCAGCAGGATGCCCATGGCAGCTGCGCCGATACAGTTCGGGATGGTGATCAGCAGAAAGCCGTACCAACCGAACCACTGCATCAGGATCACTGGCAGAAACAGGCCGATGCACCACGTCCAGGACGAGGTTGCATAGAAACTCCAGCCTATCGATCGCAGGATCGGAGACACTCGGACTACACGGTCAGTTTGCGCCGCTTGCGAGCCTTCTTGCTGCTTCGGCTTCGCACTTGCGATTTAGGAGCGCAGTGGAACGTCATTTCACAACGTCCGACTCGAAGCGTACGGTCCCGCTTGGACATGATCTGGCGGACATCCATCGTCAAGTCGACATTGAACTCGCCACCCGCCTTCTTCGCTTCGGCAATCTGATCGTGCATGGCATCAAGATCGACGACGTCGTAGACGGCCGGTCCGCAACAAGGTCGCAGGAACCGGTAGTTCATTTCCTTGCAGATCACGATGTAGTCGACGCCGACCTCTGAAAAGAGGAACATGCCTCCAGCGACTTCCGAGTTGCCGAGTAGTGCCGCTCCTGCCATCGCGTTGTACCAGTTCCGATTGACTCGCTTGAACGGGAGGATCGCGGTGAACCTACCTGTATTGAGCCGTTTCATGGAGATCCCGGATCGCCATGCGTAAGGGAGCCAGATCAGTGAGCAGAAGCGATGCCAGAAATTGTTCCGCGTGCTGAGTTTGCTGAAAAAGGCCTCCATTCGAGGCCAGATGCCGCGGGGTCTTTCAGCAGTTGAGATGTTCAAGCCGGCCGAACCGGCTGCAGGGGTCATGGGCATGGTCAATAATTCCGACGGGTACCGTCCAGACAGAGAGTCTTTTGGAAGTGTGGGCATGGTAGCCGTTGACCGCTCTGGTAGCCATTGCGATCCTGTGATGGACCCCCAGTGCCGTCTACAGGCCGAATAAGGACACTTGATATGCCACTTGCGCGTCTTGGAACCACTTCTTGGAGCCTCCGCCCTGAAGATCCTTCTGACTTGGCCAGAATGATTCACGCCACAGGACTCGATGCAGTGCAACTCGGCTTGTCGCCCATTGTGACCGACCGTGCACGGTGGGCCACTTCCATTCCCCGTCTGATCGAAGAAGGCATCACCATTTTGAGCGGGATGTTGCAACCGGTTGGAGAGGACTACAGCACGATTGATCGCATTCGAGAAACGGGTGGTATCAGGCCCGATGACACATGGCCCGCGAATGAATCAATGGCGAGAGAAATGGCGGTTCTTGCAGAGAATGCGGGGATCGGCATCGTGACGATGCATGCGGGATTTCTGCCTGAAGAACAGGCTGATCCAGAGCGGGCCGTCATGATCAATCGCCTGCAGATGCTGACCGATGTTTTTGCGAAGCATGGGATTCGATTGGCACTTGAGACTGGCCAGGAGTCCGCCCATACACTTCTCGAAGCGATGAGAGAGATTGATCGTCCTGCACTGGGTGTGAATTTTGATCCTGCAAACATGTTGCTTTATGGCGCAGGTGATCCGATCGAGGCCATGGAATTGCTCTCTGTGCATATCGTTGCCCTGCATCTGAAGGATGCGATTCCATCACATACAACTGGTGAATGGGGGCAGGAGAAGCCTCTTGGAGAGGGTGACGTTGATTGGGATGCCTTTTTTACGATTGCCAGTTCGCTGCCACAGGAAGTGGATGCGGTGATCGAACGTGAAGGCGGAGATCGTCGCATCGAGGAAATTCGATCTGCGGTCGACTTTGTTCGGAACCATTACAAATGAAGCACATCGCGGCATGGGTTGCAGCATTTGTTCTGACGCAGGCATCTTTCGCCGCACCGTGGACACGTGGAGCGGTTGCAGCGGATCATTCGGTGGCATCTTCTGCAGGTGTAGAGATGTTGAAACGGGGGGGGAACGCAATCGATGCCGCAGTTGCGGTGAGTTTGACGCTATCAGTCACGGATCCTTTCAGCTGTGGACTTGGCGGTGGTGGATTCATGGTGGTTTCCATACCGGGACCAAATGGTCAACGATCTGATGTTGCACTGAACTATCGCGAACGATGTCCTGAGAAAGTTGACGCAACATTCTTTGTGGACCATCCCGATGCATCAAGTCGTTACGGGGGAACAGCGGTTGCAGTCCCGGGCACAGTCGCAGGACTGTGGGCAGCTCACGAGCGATGGGGGCAACTGCCATGGTCTGAGTGTTTCGATCCGGCCATTCGAGCGGCAACCAGTGGTGTTCAGGTTGGCGGTCCGTGGTTGGGAGCGATGGAGTGGGTGCGTGATCGTCGCGAAGAAAGTCCCGAACTTGTGCATATGTCAGATTGGATCTGGAGGAACCTGTGTGGTTCTGGGGCACTCACCCGTGGCAGCATTGTTCGACAACCATCGCAAGCAGCACTGCTGTCAAAAATAGCTGCTGAAGGACCGATCGCTTTCTATGAGGGTGTGGTTGCTCATGACATTGCCAAAGCAGTCAAGCGGTCTGGTGGTGTTCTCTCGACAACCGACCTCACTCGATATGAGCCTGTTTGGTCAGCGCCGCTAGAGAGCGATCTGGTGATCGGTGGCTACAGATTGTTGTCGATGCCACCACCAAGCAGTGGGGGCATTGCCATGCAGCAGATACTCGGAGTGATCGACCGGCGGATGAAAGACGCTGGTAAGCCAGGCACAGCCCGCTGGTATCACATTCTTATCGAAGCAATGCGCAGTGCCTTTGCTGATCGCGCCAAGTTTGGGGCGGATGGCACCTATGTGCCCGTGCCGATCGACGCCATGACGGATCCGAACCATCTGGATGCAGCCGCCGATGCCATTCCTCTCGATCGCGCCCGTACAAGTGATGAGGCTGGCGTGGCGCAACTTCCCGATGATGCGGGAACGAGTCATTTCTGTGTCATGACATCGGACGGTTGGGCAGTCTCATGTACCGAGACCATCAACCTCGAATTCGGGAGCCTTCTCGCAGTCCCGGAGTGGGGCATCGTGTTGAACAATGAGATGGATGATTTTGCAACGAAGCCGGGAGAGGCCAACGCATTCGGTTTGGTGCAGAGCGATCGTAATGCGCCTGCGCCGGGCAAGATGCCGCTCAGCAGCATGTCTCCCACCATCGTGCTGAAGGATGGCCAGATCCGTCTGATTGCGGGGGCATCGGGTGGACCGCGCATCATCAATGGCACCCTTCAGGTGATTCTCAATGTCCTACTTAGGGGTATGTCGCCCGAAGAGGCTGTCGCATCGCCACGGCTTCACCACCAGTGGCTGCCAGATGTCGTGCAGTTTGAGGAGTTGTGGACGGATGGCGCCATGATTCAGGAAATGGAGGCATTGGGGCATTCAACCAGAGGCAGGCCGACCGTTGGCAAGGTGCAAATGATTGACATCCGCAAAGCAGGGTTCACGCCCGTGAGCGATCCGCGCAAAGAGGGCGTCCCTGCTGGTTGGTGAGCCTGTCTAGAATGCAGTCATGCCCACTTATCTTTATCAGGTCATGACCGATGACGACACCGAAGGCGAGATCTTCGAAGTCGTTCAGCCCATGAGTGAAGCACCGCTGACAAAGCATCCCGAGACGGGCGTACCTGTGACCCGAATTCCGGCGCTGCCGAACATCGCAGGGAAGTGGTCAGATCTGAAAAGCAAGTCACAGTTAAGCAACAAGAATCTAGATCGTCTGGGATTTACGAAGTATGAACGTGCGGGCGATGGGAAGTACGAGAAGAAGGCAGGCGGGGGCCCTGATGTGATTTCAGCAGATTGAACCCCCATGAACAACGCGGCGAACAGATGCTCGCCGCGTTGAGGAATTCATCTTCGTTGTAGCTGGTCAACTTCCTAGCGTGTAACGCACGAAGTTCGTGATGGTGCAGCCATCGGGAAGGATCTCTTCGATCGTCTTCGACTCATCGAGAACATACTTCTGCTTGATCAGGGTGTTCTCTTCGAGGAATTTGCGAACTTTGCCCTCAGACATCTTCTGGGCGATTTCCTCGGGCTTGCCTGAGTCCTTGGCTTCCTGAACAGCCTTCGCGCGAATTTCATCGAGTTTCTCGGCTGAAACATCATCCGGCGTGATCGCGGCCGGGTCATAGAAGGTGATGTGCTGGCAGATGCCCTTGAGGGTGTCGGCATCAGCGTTGCCTTCGACCTGGAGAAGACATCCACGTTTGCCATCGTGATGGACATATTGTCCAAAGTCGCCGCCCACGAGTTTCACGCCACGTGCAAAGTTCGCATTTTCGCCAGTCTTCACTCTGATGTTGTCGATTGCACTCGTCATTTCATCGGTAACTTCAATCGCACCTGCATCACATCCAAGTGCCGATGCACTGACGATGTTCATCATGTCCAGGAACTCGTCGTTTCGTGCAGTGAAGTCAGTTTCTGTAAGGACTTCGACGATGACGGCGCAGCCGTCTCCGATCTCGATGGCGATGCGTCCTTCGCCAGTCGTTCGCTCGGTGCGAGTGTCCATCTTGCCCTTACGCTTCGCGCGGATCCACTCTTCGGCGGCGGTCATGTCACCGTCATTGGCGGCCAAGGCCTCTTTGCAATCCATCATGCCGAGCCCTGTCTTCTGGCGCAGGCTCATCACGTCTTTGGCGGCAATCGTCACAGTCAATTCTCCGTTGGACTCGGGGTCAGTTGCTTTCTTCTGCCGCTGCTGCGGTAACTTCCTCTTGAGCTGGGGCAGGTGCGTCAGCAGCAAATGCCACCCGGCTCGAGCGTTTGCGAGGTTTATCGTCTGAGGACGAGGGGTCCGCTTCATCGGCACCTTCGGCTTGAGCAGTGCGAGCAGTGAGTCCATCACGCACAGCTGCGGCCAATTCCCTCATGATGACGTCGATCGATCGCATCGAATCGTCATTGCCGGGAACGGGGATGTCACAGTCGCCAGGATTACCATCGGTGTCAATCAATGCGATGGTCGGAATCCGCAGTGTCGCGGCTTCGCGAAGGGCGTTCGTTTCTCGGTTGGTGTCGATGACAACGACAGCACCAGGCAACTTGTTCATGTTGCGGATGCCTTGGAGATTGCGTGTGATCTTTCGCTTCTCACGCATCAACTGCGAAGTCATCTTCTTAGAGTAGGAGTCGATTTCTCCGGATTCGACGAGTTGCTCAAGTTCAACAAGCCGCTTCAGTCGTTCGCGGATCGTCCGGAAGTTTGTCAGCGTGCCGCCCAACCATCGTTCGACAACCCAAGGCATGCCAACTTCGGTCGCATAGTGTTCGACAGATCCTTTGGCCTGCCGTTTGGTGCCGACAAAGCAGACATCACGTCCACTTGCGACGGTCCGCGTGATGAACTTCTTGGCGAGAAGCAGTCCACGCACTGTTTCGCGAATATCGATGATGTGAATGCGATTCCGCTGGCCCCAGATGTAGGGCTTCATGCGAGGGTCCCAAGCACTGCGTCGTTGTCCGAAGTGAATGCCTGCTTCGAGCAGGTCCTGAACGAGATGGTCCGACATGGATCGCGCTCTCTCTCAGCGTCACCGACGCGCCGATGTGCGGGACTCACCTCGAAGGGAATCGGGCGTCCGAGGGACGCTTATGGGGTGCCAGCATGGGCTGGCAGAAAGAAATTGCCGGATTCACCCCCGCACGGAGTGAGCCAGCGAATTGTCCGGAGCCACGTGGCTACCGGAGCAAGACCGACCATTCTATCGAAGGACCGACTGATCTTCAATGGCTGCATCGGCACGATCCGATGCCTGCTGGTGCTTGATTTGACCGGCGACAATCGTGGCAAGGGCCCTTCCCCGGACATTGCGGCCAGAAAAGGGGCAGTTCCGCCCCTCAGACCGAAATGCAGTCGGATCGACGGTCCATGTTGCATCCGGATCGATGATCGTGATATCAGCAGGACCACCGGTTTCAAGTCGCCCGAGGCCCAGATGATCCAAGCCCGTGACGTTGGCAGGTTCCGAGGTCATCATCTTGAGCATGGCTGGCCACTCGAGAACACCGTCATCGATCAAAGCTTCTCTGTAGAGGGGCAGGGCACACTCCAGACCCACCATGCCGAAGGCCGCAGAAGCGAAGTCGGTTTCTTTCGTGTGTGCGGGGTGCGGCGCATGATCCGTTGCCAGGACGGTGATGACACCTTCGTCAATTCCACGTTTGATCGCATCGATGTCAGAGGATGTCCGTAGAGGGGGATTTACTTTGGCTTGTGTATTCCAGTTCTCACAAGCGTTCTCTGTCAGCAGCAAATGATGGGGTGACGCTTCGCCAGTTGCAGGCTGTCCCTGTTCGCGTGCTTCTCGCAATGCATCGACGCTCTCCGCGACGCTGAGATGTTGCGCGTGATACTTCGCGCCGATGGAACGATTGAGAATGAGATCTCTTCGCAGCATCAGCTCTTCCGCTTCACGTGGCCACCCTCCCAATCCCAGTCGGGTGGCAAGTGAGCCGGCATTCATGGCCGCTCCACGTGTGAGGGTAGGGTCCTGACAGTGCTGCATGAATACGGAACCAGCTGCTTCGACAAGGGAGAGGACACGCCGCATCATGCCGCTGTCAGCAATGCCGTCGCCGTCGTCTGAGATGCCGATCGCGCCTGCTTCGACAAGTTCAAGAATCGGGGCCAAACTTTCGCCAAGTCGTCCGATGGTTCCGCAGGCAATCGGATAGACACGGGCCTGTCCAGCGGCACTTGCGCGGTGGAGGATGCTCTCGACAACTGTTCGGCAGTCAATCGCGGGTGTCGTATTGGGCATGCAGCAGACGGAAGTAAATCCTCCGGCTACCGCTGCGGCAGCACCACTGGCAACCGTCTCTTCATGATGGCCTGTCGTATCCGGATCTCGAAAGTGGACATGAATATCGATCAAGCCAGGAGAAACGATGCAGCCTTCACAGTTGAAATGTGGGACATCCGCAGAGAGGCGCGTCTGGCTGATGTCCATGACGACGCCATTTCGAATCAGGACGTCCGACACCTGATCCATGCCACTGTTTGGATCGATGACGCGGCCGCCGACAAGTAGGAGCTCAGCCATAGGGGGCATGGTACTTTGGATCTCCCATTTAGGCTGCGCGCAACGACGCCCAAATCACACTGCAATTTGGGCGTCGTGAATCAGTCTGTGGAAGTGAACGAAGCGATCACTTCTTCTTGCTGGCGCAGCATGCGGAGGTGCTGGCAGCAGCTTGGGTACAACTGGTTTTAGCCTTCTTGCCTGCACAATCAGCAGGCTTGCAGTCGGATTTGTCAGAACAGCAAGCGGGTGTATCGATCACGCCGGGGCTCGCGGTATTGGCCTTCTGGTTGCAGCCAGCCAAGAGGGCGGCGACGCTAAGGGCGGTAGTCACAGCAAAGAGCTTCATTGGAATCATCTCCTGATGTAGTAGTGGTCCATTCCCATTGGCCCATTGGGGTACCACTTGGGAACGAATACTGTATAGAACAGATCGGGGGCAGGCATCAAGATTCTCGAATAAATCGCCATGATTGCCACTCATAGAGGTTTAAGGCGGATGAGGTTCCGGAAATAGCGACCCTTCTGGCCTTAACATCGTGGTTCTGTGACAGGCACACCTTCACAACCCGATCGGCGGACGCAGTTGCATCGCGCTGCCCGACAACTTCCTGATGTTCCAGGTGTCTATTTGATGAAGGATTTTGAGGAAGTGGTCGTCTATGTGGGAAAGGCATCATCACTGAGGGATCGTGTCAGCAGTTACTTTCTTCCGTCAACCGATCTCGGGTCAAGAAAGCAGTTGATGCTTGATGTGGTTGAAGGGTTCGATGTCATCGAAGCGACGGCAGAATGGGAAGCATTGCTGACAGAGGCGCGTTTGATCAAGGATTTGCGACCGCGTTTCAACGTTCTGCTGATGGATGACAAGACATATCCCTATCTGGCAGTGACGATGCGCGATGATTTTCCAGGGGTGTTCATCACGCGGGATCCAGCAGATCCACAGTTCCGTGGTGCCAGAATATTCGGGCCATTCACTTCCAGTCGAGATATTCGAGAAGCTGTGGATGTCATGCAGCGGATTTTTCGATTCAGAACATGTCATCTGGATATTCAGGAAAGTGATCCTGCAAATCGTCACTTCCGACCATGCTTGTTGCATGCGATCGAGCAGTGCACGGCACCCTGTGCCGATGGGATTTCTAAAGAGGACTATCGCGCGGATATCGATCGCATGCTTCGCTTCATGAACTCGAAAAGATCACTTTTGATCAAAGATCTGAAAGAGCAGATGGAAGCCGCTTCTGTGTCCCAGCTTTACGAGCGTGCGGCAGCCTTGCGAGATCAACTTCATGCAATTGAGCGATTAAGTGATCGGGCCCAAACAGAGAACGAGGCGCGGGCCTGGCAACCTGAGGTCACCATCTTCGCAACGGATCCTTCCTCTGCGCTCCGCTCGCTTCAACGCACATTGGGATTGGAGGAGCCGATTCGGTGCATGGAAGCAATCGACATTGCGCATCTGGGTGGCACGGAAACTGTGGGTTCGAAAGTCTGCTTTCTGGATGGCAGGCCGTTCAAGGATCAATATCGCCGGTATCGCATACGCACATCGACCAACGACGATTACGCGTCGATGAGGGAAGTCGTCTCTCGGCGCTATGCAGATGCTGGTTCAGGACGCGAACGGTTTCCAGATGTCATTCTCATCGATGGCGGTCAAGGTCAACTGACTGCAGCACTGGAGGCCTTGGCCGATGGTCAGGAACAACCTCCAGTCGTGATCGGTCTGGCCAAGCGTGAAGAATTGATTTGGGTGCAGGACAGGGGCGCTCCCATACGGCTGGGCCGCCACAACCCCGGATTGAGGCTCTGTCAAGCGATTCGGGATGAAGCACACCGATTTGCACAGTCATATCACCATTTATTGCGTGATAAGCGGCTATTGGAAGAATGAGACGGCAATCCTTGAATCCTCTCAATTCTGTTGTATTTTGTGAGGTTGTGGGGGGTAAGGAGTGGAGAAGAAATGACACGTGCATTGATGTTTGGGACCGCCCTGATGTGTTCTGCATTCACGCAGGCTGGGGTCGTCGAAGTTCATGTGGGCAGTTACTACTACGAGCCACAGTTCGCCAGTGTGCAGCCCGGCGATACCGTGCTGTGGATCTGGGACGGTCCGAATGGGGGCAATCATGATGTGACCAGTGGCGCGGGCTGCTCTGATGAAAGCGGTCTTTTCTACTCTCCGATCACTGAGGCAGTTCAAACCTACGAGTGGACGGTGCCTGCAACTGAGGATGGTGGTGTTGTTCCGTACTACTGCAGTGTCGGCAATCACTGTGTGGCAGGAAATCAGTTCGGTGGTTTGATGGTCAACGTCGGGGCGATGCACTTTGTCTCGACCAATGGATTTGCTTTTGAGCCAGCGGAGATCACCGTTCAGGCAGGTGATGTTGTTGTCTGGATACATGGAGGCGGCACGCATACGGTGACATCGGGTACCGATTGTGTCTCCGATGGCCGCTTCGACAGTCCTTTGGACAATTTTAATCCCATGCCTTTCTACGTCGTCCCCGATGACGAGCCGACGGGCACGATTGATTACTACTGCGTTCCACACTGTGGGATGGAGATGACGGGTGTCATTAACGTCACAGGCAGCGGTACTGACTGTCCAGAGGACGTCGATGGCAACGGTTCGATCGATGTTGATGATCTACTGTCGCTGCTCAGTGCCTATGGACAGTCATGTGCAGATTGTCCGCAGGACGTCAATGGCAGTGGTGCTGTGGATGTCGATGATCTGCTGCAGTTGCTCGGTGTCTATGGGACCGACTGCTGAGTCAGTTCTCGCCGGTCACCATTTGTAATCGATGCTCAGGCAGGGCTGGGAAGCAGTCCGCCACCATCTTCTTCACCAGATTCGTCCGCCTGTTCTGAAGGCGTCGAGGCGGGTGGTGCCTTCCCGCCGGATTCCGCATCCAGCAGATCTGACACGGTCGGTCGGTTGATGCGACCTCCTGCCATCAGTGTTTCCACTTCACTGCTCTGCAGGGTTTCATACTTGAGCAATGCTTCCGCAATTGCCGACACAGTCGCCCAATGTTCTGCAATGAGCCGCTCGGCGTCTGCGTAGGCGGCATCGATGATCGCTTTGACTTCCTCGTCGATGATTCTTGCGGTATCCGGCGAGTAGTCCTTGTCGATCAACAGAGATTCGTTGGCATCATCGGGGGCGTACCGGACAAAGCCCAATCGGTCAGACATTCCCCAGTCGAGAATCATGTGGCGAGCAAATGCAGTCGCCATCTGGATGTCCATCGCCGCGCCAGATGAGACATCTTCCGTTTTGCGTTCTTCTGCGATGCGGCCTGCGCACAGGACGCGGAGTGTTGCCTCAATGTATTTGCGGCCGTAACCGTAACGGTCTTTTTCGGGAAGACTGAATGTGGCTCCCATTGCCTGGCCTCGCGGGATGATCGTGACTTTATGGACGGGGTCAGCGTCTTCAAGCATTGCCTGGATCGCCGTATGCCCAGCTTCGTGATAGGCGGTTGCGATGCGTTCCTTTTCCTCGATCTTCCGGCTGTGGCGGGCGCGACCAAACTTGATCTTGTCGCGTGCTTCTTCCAGATCGAGTTGATCGACTGCTTCCTTGTTCTCAAGCGTGGCAATGATCGCAGATTCATTGATCAACGCGGCAAGTTCGGCACCCGAAAACATGGGTGTGCCACGGGCCACGCGCTTCATGTCGACTTCGTCGGCAAGTTGAATCGTCTTCGCGTGGACTTCCAGTATTTTCAGGCGTCCTTCAACATCCGGCAATGTGACAGGTACCTGTCGGTCGAATCGACCGGGTCTTGTCAGGGCAGGGTCGAGCACATCGGCTCGGTTGGTGGCAGCAATCACAATGACCTGATCGGTTGCTTCAAAGCCATCCATCTCTACGAGGATCGCGTTGAGTGTCTGTTCACGCTCATCATGACCCCCGCTGCTGAAACCACTGCCACGACGGCGGCCGACAGCATCAATTTCGTCGAGGAAGATGATGCAAGGAGAATTCTCCTTGGCCTGCTTGAACAGATCGCGGACGCGGCTCGCGCCGACACCCACGAACATCTCCACAAAGTCAGAACCGGAGATTGAAAAGAAGGGACAGTCAGCTTCGCCGGCGATCGCTTTGGCCAGCAGGGTTTTGCCGCATCCAGGAGGGCCGACTAGCAGGACACCCCGAGGGATACGACCACCGAGACGCTGAAACTTCTTCGGGTTCTTCAGGAACTCGACGATTTCAAGAACTTCTTCTTTGGCTTCATCGATTCCTGCGACGTCAGTAAAGCGGATCTTGGAAGCCTCTTTCGTCGAAATGCGGTGTCTTGACTTTCCGAAACTACCGAGCATCCCACCGGGCCCACCGCCTGCGCTCCGCATCGATCGAGCGATCAGGAACCAGATCAGCAGAAGTAGCAGCAGAAAAGGACCAAGCGTGAGAAGCAATTGGCTCCAGATGCTCTGCCGCGTGTCCGCGGTGAAGTCGGCGCCCATGGCCTCGATTTGTTTGAGATAGAACTCCCGATTGCCGCCATCAATCAGGTGGTATACCGCCGCAGGTTCGTTTCCTGGATTGTCACCTTCAGTATGGGGTTTGATGGTCGCCACAATGCGATCACTCTTGACGACAAGTGGTTCGGGAGAACCTGGCGTCGATTCCTGAAGATGCCCGTTGGCAGGATCGATCAACGTTTTGAAGTGATTCCAGCTGGTGACTTCACGGCCAGATGTCGAACTCTGCATGACTGCAAATAGCACGATCATGAGTCCAAGGATGAAGATCCAACTCATCACTCCACGGCTGCCACGCTGGGGTGCGGGGCGACCTGAGTCCGGTTTCTGGTCTGGTTTGGGTGTGTTCGGATCAGTCATGAAAGGGATGCCCTCATGGGCGGCTGGAGTCAGTCAGGGGACATCCTACCCCGCAAGTCGACTACCAGGCTTCTGCCATGCGATCCACGATGGCTTTCGCCATGAGATCCACTGACTGCAGCCTCCCCAATTCGACCGGTTCGCTCAACGGGTTGGATGGGAAGAAGAGACCTGAAGTTCCCATGCCATCCCAGCCGGTGATCGTTTGGTTGTCGTCAAGCCTCTCCCAAGTCCAGTCTGTGGTGATCTGAACGGCCATTTCCTGATCCAATCGGGTGAGTCGTGATTGCGACAGAGCACGCATGTCAACTCCTGTGATTGTCACTTCCAAGAGCGTGTCAGCGGTCGTTTCATCCGCCACACGCCAGGGTGTACGTGTTTCAATCTCCCGAATGAGCGCGTTGGTCAGCAGATAGCCCACTTCACGGTCAAAGCTCTTGTTCTGGACGACCGGGACTGCAACAGTCTTGATGTTGGTATCGAATGTCGAGCCGATGGTCCAGCCTTCACTCGGGTGAGATGCGCAGGCAGACAACACGAAGATGATGATCGAGATGACTGAGACTTTGAGAATCATTCTGCACCACTGGCCACATTGATACTGGCATTACCAGGTATGAGATCGCGACGAAGTTGTTCGTAATCCGGCATGCTGTCGTCTTCAAGAATCGATTCTGGAAGTTGCTTGAGAATCGAGGGAATCTCTTCCAATGCTGCCACGGTTGCAGCTGAAAGTGGGAATCGGCGGACGAGAGAACGCATTGTGAACTCCGCGGCGATGGGATCGCCGTCTGTGAGATACCACCGGGCTGTTGTCAGCAATTTGAGCGATTCCGATTCTTCGATCCGATGTATCAATGCTCCTGCGCCAATCCTTTCGGCTTCGGCAGGTCGTCTGACTTTCAATTGCTCAAGTTCGATCTTCGCTTCCTTGAGTCCCACGATATCGAATTCTGGTCCTTTGAACGTTGCGATATTGGCATAGATCAAACGACGCCGAGCCATCCCGATTTCGGTACTGCGAGGGTATCTCTGAAGGAAAATCGCATATGCATCTGCTGCAAGAATCATTCGTCGTTGACGAAAGTAAAGATCAGCGAGTGCCAGGCCTGCGTTTTCAGCGAGTCCACTTCCAGGAAGTCGTTCCTGTATCCGGATGAAGAGTTCTTCTGCTTCATCAGTGGCATCAATGATGCGTAGGCCAAACAATTTCTTGCGCAGTCCGTGCGCATATCTGTTTGCAATTTCGAACTCGTGTTCCAGTGCAATGCCGAAGACTTCACTTCCCGGGTACTTGCGGACGAGAAACTCGTAGTCGTACAAGGCCTCGTACTCATCTCCGACGCCTACCAGTGCATCCCCTCTGGCGAGATAGGCCTCTGGGAGGAGTGGAGAAGTGGGATGTCGTTTCATCCAGCGGTTGACCATGTTCAGAGCGCGTGAGAACCGCCCTTCAGCAAGCAAAATGCGGACTTGTGCCAATTGGGCGGCAGGAGAGCCTGGTGCTGGGGTGGCTTCATGGACCCAGGTGTCATTGGGCCCCAGCCTGTAAACCTCCTGAGCTGTGGCTGGGAGGCTCAAAAGTGCCATACTCGCCGCATAGGCCGTCAAATGAGCCAGCAGACGTGCAGGGTGCGGTCGTGACATGGCTCGGCATGCTACCTCCCCAGATCCAGACGGGGCGTATGGAGCCACCACAGCGTGGCGGACGCATGGCGCAGGTTTGGCCCCAATCGTCCTATAACTATCACTTTGACAAGAGGTTGGTGATTTCCTCAGAGGTCGGTCGAGCAACCCCGCAGACCCACCCGCTTCCTTGAGGCGGGACTCGGACGATAGGCGTTCGAGGTGAGGAGAACGACCCAGACTGCCGTTATGACCGGAATGACCAGCATGTGGTAACGAGAATGACCACAATCATCAACGTTGAACTGGCCAGCGTGAAAGCCCAATTGTCCATTCACGATTGGCATGTTTGAGATGTCAGTACAAAACAATTCGGTCAGCACCAAACAATCCATCCTCGACGATCTGCTTGTTGATGTCGCGCAACACCTGTATGGTGTGGGCGCGTCAACCGGCGGCTCACGGAGGAGCGCGGACGCAAGGGATCACGACTCGGCCGAGTCGGGGTCTGAAATACGGCGGCTCAGCGGTCAAGGAGTGGACCCGATGCCGAAGACATTGACACCTAAACGAACGAATGTAAAACCGACGACGCGGTCATCGCGCCGTTCGATTCCCGATGTCGTCCCCGACGGGCGTACATCTCGTGAAGTATGGGAGTCGTATCGCGACAACCCTGATGAAGCGACTCGGAATCTGCTGGTTGAACATTATCTGCCGATCGTGCGCTATACCGCTGAACGGCTGCATGCGCGACTTCCGTCGGAAGTGGACGTAGAAGACTTGATGTCTTCAGGGTTGTTCGGCCTGATGGATGCCATCGCAGCTTTCGACTTGGAGCGCGGGGTCAAATTCGAAACTTACTGCACAACGCGTATCCGCGGTGCCATTTTCGATGAACTTCGAGCCATGGACTGGGTTCCTAGGCTGGTGCGATCTCGAACCGCCAAGATGGACCGTGCGCGTAAGGATATTGAGATGACCACAGGTCGCCGTCCTACCGAACAGGAGGTCACGGCGCATATGGACGTCACAGATGATGAATTCCAGAAGATCAAGAGGGATTCTCGTCCGGTTTCAGTCGTGTCACTCAATCGCAAGTGGTACGAGACGGATTCCAGCCGTGATGTCACTGAGATTGACGTTGTACGTGATCGACGACAGGAGAGCCCTGTTTCGAAGTTGCAGCGTGACGATTTGAAGTATCTCCTGACACGAGGACTTTCACGGGCCGAGCGTTTGATCGTCATCCTTTATTACTACGAGGAAATGACGATGAAGGAGATTGGCGTCACACTCGATCTCAGCGAGTCCCGTGTCAGCCAGATGCATTCATCGATTCTCGCGCGACTCAAAGCGCAGATGCAGCACCGGACAAAGGACGTCTGACAACGACGGCTCTTTTTCGGATCAACAGGTTGAGCAATCAAGAACTGCCGGTTCGGCTTCTACGATGATCTCTGCGCTGGTTTTTGCGATCACTTCTTCCGCAGTGACGTCTGGGGCGAGTTCCTTCAGGACGAATCGCTTTCGATTGTGATCCATCTCAAGGACGCAAAGATCGGTGATGACTAGGTCAATGCAATTCACGCCAGTCAGAGGCAGTGTGCATGAAGGGATGAGTTTGGGCTCTCCCTTCTTGTTGCAGTGATCCATCATGACAACGACTCGCTGGACGCCAGCCACCAGATCCATCGCGCCGCCCATACCTTTGACAAGTTTCCCAGGGATCATCCAATTCGCGATATCGCCTTCCTGGCTCAGTTCCATCGCGCCAAGAATCGCCAGATCGATGTGTCCTCCCCGAATCATGGCGAAAGATTCGTGGCTGCCGAAGTAGCTGGCACCCGGAACCGCAGTGACAGTCTGTTTGCCTGCGTTGATGAGATCTGGGTCGACGGCGTCATCGGTCGGGAATGGCCCCATTCCAAGTAGGCCATTCTCAGATTGCAACCAGACCGTCATGTCGTTGGGCACATGATTCGCCACGAGGGTCGGCATGCCGATTCCGAGATTGACGTAGAAGCCGTCTCGAAGTTCGCGAGCCGCGCGTTGAGCGATCTGATCACGTGTCAGAGGCATCCGGAGAGTGTAAGGGGGGAGCCCCATGAACGCATGGAAGAATATGTACACCACGTCCGGAGCCGACTCTAATTACAATCCGGGGATGTCTACAACTACCGACATCGTGACGGATCTCTGTACCCATCCGCTCCTCGTTACCGAGGCCGGGGAAGGGACTGTCGTTTCAACGAATCCTGCAACGGGCGAGACTCTTGGTGTGGTGCGCCTCCAATCAGCGACCGAGTATGAGTCGTGCGTGCAACGCGCCATGTTGGTCCAGAAGCATTGGAAAATGTTCCCAGCACCCAAGCGTGGTGAGTTGATCAGGCAGATCGGCAACGCATTCCGTGATCACGAAGAAGATCTCGGCGCGTTGGTGACGATGGAAATGGGCAAGATCCTTCCTGAGGGAATAGGTGAGGTCGTCGAGTGCATCGATATCGCAGACTTCGCAGTCGGGCTTTCTCGACAACTCTACGGATTGACCATGCCTTCTGAACGTCCTCTGCACAGAATGTACGAGCAATGGCATCCGCTTGGAACAATCGGGATCATTACCGCATTCAACTTTCCAGTAGCGGTCTGGGCATGGAACGCCATGCTTTCCGCAGTATGTGGAAACGCTCAGATTTGGAAGCCAAGTCTTGCGACACCTCTGACCGCGATCGCCATGACGAACATTGCTCAGAAGGTCATGCGCGAACAGGACATCTTCTCACCTGCGGAAGGTGATCCAGCGGACTTGTTTGGTTTGATCATCGGAACCGACGAAGAGATTGGCGAAACATTGATCGCTGATCGACGATTGCCGCTGATTAGCGCAACCGGTTCATGCCGGATGGGTCGTCACGTAGGCACACAAGTGGCAAAGCGTCTCGGTCGGAGTCTGCTGGAGCTGGGCGGGAACAATGCCATCATCGTGACAGAGACGGCTGATGCGGATCTTGTTGTACGCGGCACCCTGTTCGGAGCCGTTGGGACAGCCGGGCAAAGATGCACGACTACACGCCGTTTGATCTGCCACGAATCGATGGTCGATGCCGTGGCTGGAGGTCTTGTCAAGGCATATCAGCAGGTTCCAATTGGCGATCCGCTGGAGTCCTCAACGCTTGTTGGTCCTCTGATTGACCAACGAAGTGTCGACGCCATGCGGGCAGCAATCGAATCTGCAATCGATCAGGGTTGTGAGGTGCTTTGCGGGGGGGTTGAAGGTATTGATCGATTTGCAGCAGACTCAGGTCACTTTGTCACACCGACCATTGTCAAGGTGCCAAAGGGGAGTACGCCAGCGATCACACGCGAAGAAACCTTCGCTCCGATTCTTTATGTATTCACATATAGCGATCTGGATGAAGCAATCGCTTTGCAGAATGATGTCGATCAAGGTTTGTCGAGTGCCATCTTTACCGATTCCGTTCGTATGGCAGAAAGATTTCTTTCACACCGCGGAAGCGACTGTGGCATTGCCAATGTCAATATCGGTACAAGTGGCGCCGAGATCGGGGGGGCTTTCGGTGGCGAGAAGGACACAGGTGGTGGCCGAGAGAGTGGAAGCGATTCATGGAAGGCCTATATGCGTCGTCAGACTTGCACGATCAACTGGGGAGACGATCTGCCACTTGCCCAGGGCATTGAGTTCGGTTGAAGATGGGCGGATCATCGCCCGTGATACATGTCCGCCGTCCTGTAGTTGTATCGATGGCGGATGTGGAGTGGACTCCCTCACCGCATCTTCAAGCCAGAGCGGACAAGGTTTGGGAACGCTTGTGTCATCAAAATCCTCATGCCTTTGACGGCCGCCTGGTTCATGTAGCTGGTGTTCATCGAAACGGTGCTGGCGGTGCGACGGTTCAAGTCTTTCCGTGTGCATATCGGTGGTATGCGGCTCAAGTAGCGGATCCACAGTGTGATCTTGGGTGCAGGCCGCTCGGCGTGAAGGGTTACACGCTTTGTGAAGGCAAGGTTCTTCTCGGCCGACGGGCATCTTGGACGATGTATGGTGCAGATCTCTTCGAGTTTGCGCCTTCGGGTGGAGTGGAACCCGGGTCATCAGCTGAAGACTCGATCTTGCGCGAGTTCAATGAAGAAGCGGGGGGAACACTGCGGTCTCTACAAAACGTTG
>JAKVBW010000070.1 GCA_022446945.1 Phycisphaerales bacterium
CGCCGCATTGACGGCCCCTGCTGAGCCAACTGCCAAAGTCCCAACGGGAATCCCACGCGGCATCTGTGCCATTGACAGAAGCGAGTCCAACCCCTCCGTCGACCATGCCTTCATTGGGCAGCCGAGAATCGGTAGATGGGTCAAGGCTGCAGCAACACCTGCAAGATGCGCAGCACCCCCCGCTGCACAAATCAATACCTCGATACCGCGTTCCTCCGCAGTACTGCAATATGCCTCGAGTCGCCGCGGCGCTCGATGTGCGGAAATCACGTTGCACTCGTGAGGAATCTGGAGTTCCGCAAGCGTCGACGAAGCCTTCTGCATTGTTGGCCAGTCAGATGCGCTTCCCATCAGCACCCCTACCCGAGCACCCTCGATTGTGGTGTAGTCACTCATGGGCGGCATGGTATCGAAACCGGGGTTCGGATACCATGCGAGGTCAGACTTGGGGATTGGTGTAACGGTAGCACGACTGACTCTGAATCAGTTAGTCCAAGTTCGAATCTTGGATCCCCAGTTTCGAGGCCCAGTTTCGAAACCCCGATTTGAAGCAGGCCCTCAGGCCGATCCCATTCTGAACGCTTCTCAAAGACAGCAACGACCCACTTGGGGCCGTTGCTGCACGGTTTGATGATGATGTATCAAGCCCCCTCAAGAGCTTGATCGCTTCCCTACTGCGCTGAACCAGAAGACGCGCTCGCATCCACCGTCTTCTGACCTTGCATCATCGCCTTCATGGCTTCTTCCTGGAACTGTGTTGCCATGGTGTGCCAATCCTTCAAATTCGTGCGAATTCGGACCTGATCCCAACTGGTTCCATCGGACGAGCCGACCATCGATACTTCCACAGGATTCCCTTGGGGTGCATGCGGTGGAAGCATGCTGCCTAATGGACCAAGTGCGGTGCGCATGAACCCCAAAGCTTGATCAGCAAGTTGGCGAACATCCATTCGCATGGCCCATGTGGGTTCGGCAAGTGCGTGTGCGAGCAGATCAGAGACGGCGTTCGCCTTGTGCTCGCCCTTGGCAAGCATTTTCGCTTCACCAAGAAGCCGGTTTCCAACGACATTGACAATCAAATCGCCCTCGATCAGATAGCGAATGTGTAGACCATTCGGCCCCATGATGCGGGTCATCATCTCTTCGACATACTGCATTTGGGTCGGCTGCCCTGGCGCTACAGGCGTAGACATCATCTGCGCCATACCCATGCTTTCCATCAGTTTCTCAGCGTTCATTTTGACGGTGTATCCGACCCCTCGAGAAGCCAGCAATGGCAAATCGGTCACCTCAATCCCCATGTCCGCCGCCTGAAATGCTGACCAAAGTTTCTTGATATCCGCAATCGATTGATCAACGTCCGTTGAATCCGTAACGCCTACAGCATCAAAACCGTGCGAACCAAATGAGATGCCCAGTGCCATGCCGTCCTTGTTGGTCGCAAGGCACTGCTCCCAAGGGCCATAAATGCCTTCCAACCGCTTGCGAGCGTCGGGGGGCATCGCAAGCAAATCCAGCTTGGACATATCCATCATCATGGTCATGACGCTGTGGTCAAATGCACCTGTCATTGTCAAATCCGCAGGCAGGTAAGACGCCAATCTCGCAAATCCCTTGCTTGGCGTTACCAGATAACGGGGCTCTGTGGGTGTCATGCGAAGAAGGACATCCACATCGGCGCCATCAAGGTCGATACCGATGTTCCAGCCACGGTACATGTCGAGGAAGGTTTTCATCCGTTCGATGTTGGCCTGCTGACTTCTCGCAATCACTGCTGCTTCTTCATCAGAAACACTGCCCGTTGGCATCGGCATCTGCATCATCGACATCATGGCATTGATCTGCGGCTTGAATGTTTCCACTGCAAGCGCCTGGTCGATATTCATCGCCAGAGTCGCATTAAACATGCCTTCGCCAAGGCTGCTGGGAGTGTCGGGCAACTCATATGCATGATCTGATAGCGCCACCCAATTGGTGCCAGGGAGTTTCACAAGATGTGAGTCACTTTGAGTGGCAACCAGATTGGACGCATCCTTCACTTCGAAGATCAAGCCTCCAATCGGCTCACCGTTTGCCTTGCTCATCGGACCCAGAAAGGCGGCGACGGATCCATCCAGGTTCACTCCCCCGCTACCCATCGCCCCTCCATCCTGTTTGACCAGCATGTTGAGCATCGGCGGCCCCATCATGGATGCGGCCATGGCCATCTGCGGATCGGTCGCTGATGCGGTCCGGACCATGCTTTGGTGCAACGATGTCATGGAGCCCGAATAGACCATGGCAAATGCGCCGTCGGGAACCAGTCTGGCAATCTCAGAAGGGACTGATGCTGATCCAAATGGAGCACCGATTGAGCAAACGGACATCAGAGCCGCGCCAAGAACACCAGTGCAGCGAATCAACAAAGCATTCATAGGTCTTCTCTCCTGGAATCTCTTCCATCATCTTCATCCGCAACATTTGCGGAGAAGGGGCGAATGAAGATATCTGCTGGCCTTGATACTGGCAACTACCGCAAAGTCCGAGGCATGTCGATGAGACATGACTTAGCTCTGGTTTTGGACTGCAACAATCCGGATCAAGGGCGTGAAGTGCCGCCGATCTGCACGATCCGTTTCCCCGGCACACAGTTCACCTGCGAAGCACCGCTTGAAGGATAAAATCGGCCGGTGAGATTGGCCGCAATGGCTGACATTTGATCTCCGCCATTGTCTCTAAGGTCAAGTGAAAAAGCGTAGCCGGGCAGATTGAACAATGTGGGCCCAGCAGCAGAGGATGCTGTCGCTTCATCGATCTCCCACACCCGCCACGGTCTTTGCACCGTTTCATCAAGCGGTTGAAGTTCAAACTCAAATCGGCCATTGACGAACACAGGATCGCCGCCCCGCCCTTCAAACAGCATCGCTGTCACATCCAATATGTCGGGAAATCCGTCTGCGTCGACATCACGGGGATTTGTCCCAACCATGATGACAAGACGGTCGGCGCGATCCGCCCAACGAAGCTCCACTGTCTTCGGCTCTGGTTGAGTGCTGAGCCTTGGTTTGCGAGGTGCTGGAGGCTCCGGTCCCATTGTGGACTCACAACCTCCGACACCGATCAGTGCACACGCCAGAATCAATCGCGACATCGTCACGGCGATTCTGATTCGGAGTCGTCCACCGGATCGATCGTCTGTTCGAGATCCTGGAGTTGCTCCTCCTCGAGGTCGCGAAGTTCCAGTTTGTATCCACCCTTCTTGAACAACCCAGAGCCGCGGACTTCCCCTGCATCAATCTGATCCAACAACTGATCTGGGAGAGAAATACGATCAACTTGCGATGTCGTTATCTCGGTGATTCGATCAAATGCGGACGGGCTTGTGATGACATGAGGCGTCAGAACAATCACCAATTCGGTGCGGATCAACTTCTCACGAACACTCTTGAACAGCATGCCCAATAGTGGGATGTCTCCAAGCAGTGGAACTTTGTCTTCATAATTCTCATACGATTCATTGATCAGTCCACCAATCACAATGGTCTGCCCATCCCGAACCGTCACAGTGGTATCCGCTGTTCGCTGATAAATCCGGGGAGTTGTCACACCTGGCGCTGGCGTGTCCGTATCCGCAGACAGTTTCGAGAAAGTTGGGCGAACAACCATGCGCACATAGCCATCCGGATTGATGGACGGAACGACACTCAGAATCACACCTACTTCCTTCTCTTCGAGCGGAATATTGGTGGATCCGGTGTCATAGGTCTGTGAGCCAACAGGCACGTAGATGATCTCGCCAACATTGATGTTCGCTTCCTCATTGTTGGCAGCCATGATTGAAGGATTGCTGAGGACATGAAGCCGCCCCTGATCCTCAAGTGCATTGAGAACGATGTTGAAATCGGAAATTCCAAGCGTCATGGTGGCGAGTGTGCTTAGCACTTGGCTTGAGAACGCCGCAGCGGATAATGGCGTTGTGTTAAATGCGAATGACCCCCCGGTCTTACTCATGTTGACACCCCAGTCAACGCCACCCTCAAGAGAAATTTCAGCCAGCAGTACTTGTATGAGTACCTGCGGCGGATCCACGTCCAGTTCATGAATGACTTCCTTGATGCGGTCCATGTAACGCGGGCTTGCGCTAATAAGGACGGAATTGGATTTGTCATCTCCACGAATCGTAATCTCGCGCTCAAGCAGTCTGGCTGCCGAACCGAGTTGTTGAACGCCGATCGTCTCAATGAGTTTCTGCTGTTCAGTCTCCACGAATTCACCAAGTATGTCGGCGACATTGCTCGCTGTGGCATTTCGCAATTGATACAAGAACGTTTCTCGTTCATTCGCATCAAGCGCATCAAGTTCTTCAATCACAGAGTTGACCAGATCCAGATAAGCCGGCGTACCGGAAATAATCAGACTATTCGTCCTGCTGTCGACAGTAATAGCGAGTTGCTGTCGCGGGTCGGGCACTGCCGTCAGTTCGGTACCCGTAATATTGTGCTGCTCCTGCATCATGCCGCCTGCGCCAGATTCCACCAGATCAACGGACTCACGCGGCTTCAATACCAACAAGTCCTCCCCTTCATCAATTCGGAAGAGATCTCTGAGCAATCCAGCCATCGCAGCGGCGTCTGCATTTTTGAGCTTGAAGATGCGGACATTCTTTGAACCGACGGAGGATTCATCCAGATCGCGAATCATGTCGACGAGGAGTCCAATCGAATCGCTTGGGGCCTTGACAATAATGGTGTTCGTGCGGATGTCGGGCGTAAGGTTGACCGATTCTCGAAGCGCCGTGCTGACCTCCATTTCTCTGCCGCCATCCAAAGAGTCCGCCTGCCGCACATAGCGCAGCACCGTTGCCCGATCATTCCGCCTTCGACCATCGATGCTACGGCCGGAAATCACATCTTCGATGAGTCGGACAGTCTCAAAGGCATTCGCACTGGCCAATGGAACATGTTGAATCTCAACAACTGATGATGGCGATGTGCCGTCAAGCCGACCAACCAATTTTCTAATCTCGGATATATCGAGTGCTGATGCACTGACCAGAACTGCGTTGATACGCTCGTCCGCGGTCACCCGAATCGCGCCATTCCCCCGAAGGCGGTTGGCTTCCTTGACATAGAGATCATCAAGCATTTCGACCATTGCAGTCGCACTCGTGACCTGCAGCGAAATAACCTCTAACTCACGTCCCGTTCCTCTGACCTCTTCTGCTTCCTGAAGCACTTCAAGGAGTCCCTTGATTACTTCCAAATTCTCACGACTCGCAGCGACTATCAGACTGTTCGTTCCACCTTCCGGTTGAATCGAGACGAGATCTGTCGGCGTGGAGGATGCCCCCAGACTTCTTTGTCGCTCTCGCATGAGTTGCTGCAACCGTGGAGCAAGGCGGTCTGCTTGAGCGGTGCCATTGACGGGCAGCAGATGCAGGCCAATGGCAGGATCTGTCGGAGCATCCGCAAGTTTCTCGATCAGATCCCGGATGTCCCCCAAATCATCTGGCCCGGCAGACACCAAAAGACTGTTACTCCTTGCATCAACAAGTATGAGCGGCATTTGAGCTCGACGGACGTTCGAGGGGACATCTGCGTAGCGTCTTTCCATGACGGCACGCACCGTGTCCGCAACACGACCCGCATTGCTTCGATCCGCACCAATGACTTCGACAAGCCCTCGCTGAACCAGATCGGATCCATCCAAATCCTTGATCAAACGCTGCACGACCTCGAAGGTGTCCTGTCCGGACGCAACGATGAGGGAGTTTGTGCGATCGTCAGTCAGAACTGTGACGCGCTGGAGATCCGCAGTTTCAGGCTCAACGTGTCGTAGGCGTTCCAACCTGGCATCCATCATCCGCTGCACGACCGACGCCATGCGAGAAGCCGTTGCATGCTGAAGGGGGATCGTTCGTATCTCCTGAAAATCAGGAGACAATTCCGAATCAAGAGACGGAAGCATCTGCTCCAAGATCTGGAAACTTCTGCTGCTTGTTGCGATGATCAACGTATTCGTTCGCTCATCTGCCTGTGCGCTGACTCGATCCTCACGCTCAAGAAGACCTGAGGCGACTTGACGGTCAAAGAGCCGTTGGACTGTGACAGAAACCTGTGCCGCCGAGGCATGGTTCAGCGGGAAGAATCGCACATGCGTGCTGAGTGATGCTTCCTCGACATCCAACAATGTGACCATCTCCAAAACCAAATCAAGATTGTCCTGCTCAGCAACGACGAGGAGCGCATTAAGTGTGGCGTGAGGCACGATCACGAGTTCGTGCATCGGCATGAAGACGTCCGATTCGATGACATGGGTCCCCGATTTGCTGAGCATCCGCAATCGGCCAGCCTGCATCTGCATGGCTCTGGCTCCGGGGAAATCGTTTGCGCCATCCACAAGAACCCTGTTGAGAAGGGAAGACAGTTCCTCTGCATCCGCCCACTCAAGGGTCACAAGACGAGATTCCAACCACCCTCCCGAAACCTCGGAATCAAGACGGCCAACAAGCACTTCGACTGTGGCAACTGCGTCGTCGGTTCCAGCAACCACGACCGTATTGGTGCGCTCATCCACTGTCATCGCAACATCACCCAGAAGAGCACGTCCGATGATGCCAGCAGGAATCCCGGACACGCCGGAACCTGGCCTGCTGCCGAGTCTCTTCCCTTGCGAGAACAGATCGTTCACGATGCGAGAGAAATCCTGTGCCGCAATGTTCTTCAATGGCAGAATGCGCACGGTCACTGCGTCCGTCAGCGGCAACTCATCAAGCATGTCAACCAACGATGCGATCGCTCTGACATTCGAGGGCGTCGATGTGACCAGGATGGCATTTCTCGATTCATGGGGAATGATCTGTATGGGCTCGGTGAGATCGAGCGAGATGTCTCTGCCCCCCACACCGGTTCCCTGCATGGCGAGCCTGCGCACCTGTTCCTGCACGGCCTCAGCGAGGGGTGATCCGCTTTGTTGATTGTTTGGATCGAGCATGCGATCGAGGACATTGGCCACGACTTGCGCAGAGGCATTCTGGAGATCGATCAGTTGAACCGTCGACTCAGGCCGCTCAGGTTCCGCATCAAGCGATTTGAAGATTGACGTAATCGTTTCACGATCACTTGGACTTGCAAGCACCATGACCGCATTACGCCCCGCAAGCGGCGTAATTGTCATCGGTTCAGACAGCACACTAGCTGCGGCTTCATCACGTGGTGACTCATCCAGTCGCATGGCTTCGACAACGCGAGCAGCTTCGGAGGGCGGAATGTTCGCCAATTCAATAACAAAGACACCCTGATCACCTGAGGGCGACAAGCCATCAAGTTCTTCGACCAAAGCAGCCACCACCGCCATTGACTCTTCTGATGCTGTCACGATCAGACTGTTTGATCTCGTGTCTGCAGTCATGCTCGCTTCTACAGCGACAGGCTCCCCGTCAGGCGACTCGATCATGACACCGCTACCTGATCTGCGATCAAGACCGAGCGCTGATCGAAGAGTGGAGACGGCATCCACCGCACGTGCATTCTGGAGCGAAAAAGTCCTGATGACTGCATTCGTGCCACCAGCGTCGGCCAGCATCATGATGAGATCCGTGACTTCTTTCTGCTCTTTGAGTGTGCCATAGACGACTACTGCACGCTGCCTTTCATCAAGACGAACGCGCATCTCATGTCGATCGGCTTCCTCCCAGAAGTTGCGCTTCTCGGGATATATATCGCCAAGCACATCCGCCGCAAGATCAGAGGAAACACCACGAAGGCGATGAACTCTGATGATGCGCTTATGACTTGCATCGTCCGGCTGATCAAGCGCGGCCACAACCTGCTCCACGGCATCGAATGTCTCGCCGTAACCCGTCACAATGAGCGCATTGCGTCGTTCATCAGGGAATATGACCGTTTTGCCCTTCGGCGCTTCGCGAGATCGTCGATCGATCATCCACATGGAACCGTAGGTCAACTCCCAGACCATGCTGCTGACCTGTTCGGAGATCTCGCCTGCGTTGACATTCGAAAGAGGGAAGACCCTCATCTCAAGTTGCTCACCTGCTGAAGGCATGTCGATGTTCGCAACAAGTTCTTTTAGATCCTCATAGTCCGTGTCGTTTGCAGCCACGAGAAGCATGCGTTGCGCTGCATCGCCTTCAATCGTGACTTTGCTGCTTCCTGCACCAGACATACGAGCGCGATCCCGATAAAGTCGCTGAAGTGCCTTCGCAACTTCTGAAGCATCGGCTCTCTTGAGCGGAATCGTGCGAACGGCATACTCAACTGATGCATCCCTGTCGATTTGAGCAATGATGCGATCGATTTCTCGTGACGTCTCTTCGTCCGCTCTCACAAGAAGCAGGCCGGAAGCGTCATCGGGAATAATCGTCATCGCCGTCGATCTCACACCACTGCCCTGCATGACTGCCTGCTGCAACAATCTTGCTGCTTTAGAAGGTCTCGCACTCGTCAATGCAATGGTGCGCAATGGCTCCAAAGACTCGGTGATCGGATCATCGAGTTCGTCAATCAGCGAAGCCACTTCCTTCAGTTGGGCATTGTCTGCAGTCACCAGAATGGCGTTGGTTCTTGTGTCATATGCCACGTCGGGAAGCAGTTGCGTCATGCCTGATCTTGACAATGCGGAATACCGTGCCCGCAGAACACTGCGAAGAGTCCCTGACAACTGGCGAGCATCAGCATGTTCAAGCGGGAATATCTGAAGCGTTGAAGTTGTTGCGACTGGAGACTGATCCATCAATTCGACATATCGATCCAGGAAGGGGATCGCCTCGGGTGGTGCCATGACGACAAGCGATCCACTTCTTGGATCAGCGCTGACCTGAACACGGTCAGGATGGAAAGTCGCCTTCACCTCCTCCTCTCCGCCCATCAGAGTGATGGCGAGATTTCGAAGACGGCCTGCTTGCCGCGAGCGGGAACTGCCCTGCAACAGCGCATTCAAGTGCCTCGCAGCGCGATCAGCCCCCCCACTTGCAAGCGGGTAAACCTTGACGACTGCAGCCCGATCATGTGTTGGTGCGGCAACTGCCTTAATGAGCGCCGTGACTGTTTCAAAGTCAGGGTCAGTCGCGGTCACAAACAGAGCGTTTGTATCTGGATCGGACATGACGGAAACACGTCTGGCCAAATCACCCATTCGTCCAGCGGGAGGTGTGACTTGTCGCATGGTCTGCGTCAGCAATCGAGAAAGGCGCGCGGCGTCCGCACGATCGCCAAGTTCTATGCGGCGCAGTCGACCTGGCGCTTTGGGCAATTGCGCAAGTACTTGGTCGAGCAGGTGGCGAACGCGCGTGACTGCCCTGTCGCTGCCAATGAGTACCAAACTGTTGGTGTTTGGGTCAACTGCAATGGACACCGGCGGACTGATATTGTCTTGCCCAATGGCATTCATCGCCAGAAAGAGTCTGGGGGAGATGGGGTACGCACTTTGGGATGAGTTGGAATCAGATTCGCCAAGCAAATCATCGATGTTGATGATCTCAACCGCAGGACTGCCATTTCTCTCAAGCAACCGGCGAAGCGCGTCTGCAATCTCACTTGCAGAACCATGCGCTGGATCGATTGGCACCATTTGCATTCGGCGACTGCTTGTAATGGCAGCCTCATCAACATTCCGCACAAGATCATCGATCGCCTTCATCTGCTCGGTGTTGGCCCGGATGAGCAGCGTTCCGCTGGCCCGGTCGACGCGTACAACAGGCGCCCTGCCTCCGTCCGAACCTTCGAAAACAGCTTGAATGTTGGCGGCGAGTTCTGAAGGGTCAGCATGCCGCACCGGCAGCACTCGCAGGCCCCTGCCCCCTGCCTCCATCGCTTCAGTTTGAAGCGCATCCAGTTGTCTGGCCATCGCAGCAACGCTGCGAACCTGCTCAGCTGGACCCCCCAGCATGATCGATCCGGCGTCTGGTGCAACCGCCACACGGACAGAAGCACGATGACGCGCATCCAGCATCGCGTCGAGTGCCTTTTTGACCCTCTCCGGATCCGCAGTAGTCAGGGGAACGAGTTGCAGCGACACATGGGTAGTGGTGGCTGGCGAACCCCCCTCGATCGCTGACAGCACGGCTTCCAATTCATCAACTTGGCCCCCCGGCCCGGTCAAGACGATGCTGGACTGCTCTGGAAGCGGAACGATCTGGGGACGTCGCCCCTCCTCCATTGACCCAATGACGGATGACAGACGCCGGGCTGCTTCCTCAGGGGTCACCACCGAGAGGGGAATGGTCCGGACTGTTCTTGCCCCGCTTGTGCCCCCCGACACATCGAGCATCCGAATGATCTCCCCCAGTTTGGTCAAGCTTGCCTGTGCACCTTTGGCAATGATCAAGCCAGCTCGATCATCTGCCGCAAAGGTCAATCCTTCGAGCGATGTCTCTTCGACTTTTTGAAGCTTGCCCTTCTTGCCGGGCATGTACTTCTCGACCTTGATCGTCATGAGTTGGGTCAACGGCTCCATCAGTGTTGAAGCTGGCACGTTGATGACTTTGAAAACCTCGATGACCCCGTCCGGGTCCTGCTGGTCAAGCGCGTCAAGCATGCCCAGTAGCCGCTGCGCATTCGAGGCCGTTTCGGTAATCACGATGGCGTTCTGGCCGACCATCGGCACAACGGCTCCATAGGTCCCGACCATCATCTTCAGCTGATTGGAAACAGGTTCGGCCATGGCGCTTTGCAATGGCCGGACAACAGTCACCAATGTGTCTGGTGTGATGTCCGAGGGAAGTTGTCCAACAAAGGTTGGTAGGTCCATACGCTGCATGTCAGCAAGCTGCTCGAGACGCAACATGCCTTGCGATTCACGGACTGTCACCCCGCGCGACTGCAGAACCAAGTTCAGAACCTGCAACGCAGATTCAAGATCATGGTCTTCAGGTGATACGAAGTCGATTGTGCCTGCAGGTACTTCAGCCGCAATCACGACTGGCAGACCCGTCATGCGGTTG
>JAKVBW010000071.1 GCA_022446945.1 Phycisphaerales bacterium
TTGGACTGCTCTGCGTGGACCCGAAACACCAACTGGGTGTCATGGACAGTTTCGCCACTTCTTGGAAGATCACAGGGCCTGTCTTCTGGCCACTGCTGGGTATCTTCATCGTCATGCTTCTCATCCTGATCGCCAGCATACTTCTACTTGTCCTGCCACTCTTCTTTGTTGGGATACCGTTGATGATGGTAGTTCTGGCTTCAGCCTATGCCCTGCTCATGGATGAACCGGCCAGTGCCGTCGAGGAACCCGAAGCGGCCTAGATTCAAGCGTGAATCTCCGTGTGCTCAAGAAGTAAAGCTCAGCAGTCAAACGCTGCCGGCTGTCAAGTCAATTCGATCGCTCAGATGAGCTTTCATGACTGGGCGATTGACTCGGCGACATACGCTTCAGCACACCGGCGTGATCCGTATCGTCGTTGAAAAACAGGAACGCGGATACATCCCGCTTATCGGTATACGCAACTGGGCCGATCCCGTGTGCATAGAAGGTGTATTTGCTCCCTGTCACCGAAGCAGGTCCGACGCTCCCGTTGTAAGTCAGACGGACAAGGCGGGTATCGAATTCTCCCGCTGGAGTCTTGACACGCCAACCACCAAGATCGGTCCACACTGTAGAGACACTGCCTGAGTGCGTGACGACTGTTGGCTCATGCACATCGTAAACTTTCACAACCATCTCACGGCGGTCTTCGTGGTGTTGATCTAGGAGCAGCGGCTCAGGCGGATTCAGACGAATGAGCAATCCGTTAGTGGTGGAAACATCCGTCGGAATGACAATGCTGGCCTGATGGTCTAGATGATCAGGCCTCAGATAGCGAGTCAGCCCATCGGACACAATCATCCGCCATCCTCCAGACTGATCCCCCACTGGGCTGCCTGGACTCCGGGTGGTTGGCTTCAGTTTGATATCACCCGCCTTGCCTGAGGGACTCACATACTCGAAGCTGGTTTTTCGCAGGGGCAGCCACTCAGCAGCATGGGTGGTCGGCGGTATCTCAGCCTTGCCGATCACGACTCCAGGCAATTGCTTTTGGATCTGGGTGGCATCCTTCGGATCCATGCCCGAGATATCGCCTCCGAGCGCGCAAACAACCACGCTGCCAAGTGATAACACAATCTGAAATGCATTCATGGTCACTAGTATCCGCGGTAGAGACGCGAAGAGCAACCGGCCCGCATCAAGGGAAGTATGCTGGTTACAGGTTGGCCCAATGGATCTGGAGGACCACCAGCTCGTAGAGCGAGGCGTCACATGATGGACTGGATCAACACATGGAAGCGACCGCTTATGGGCTGGGTGGGCCTAGGTGGCATTGCTGTAGCCATCCTCATCGAGAGCGGCGATCTCCAACTTCGATTTATCGTGCTTGTCGTCTCCATCGGCCTGCTCTGCATTGCCCTCCCTAGACGGATCTGGCGCTCCTTCAGGGGCTGGTTTGTCGATTGATCTCGAGCAATCCTTGATCCTTCCTTCAGAAGTATTAGGCTGAAACCATGCTCGCAAGCCTTGGATTGTTGTTAACCGTCATGCAAGCTCAAGTGCAACCACTTGAGGGGAACGGATCAACCTACGTCTTCGTCAATCTGACAGAAGGCACCGATGACATTTGTGAAGTCGGGCGCACCACATATCTCGATCTTCCTGATCTCTTGGCCGGATGGGCTGACCACGAAATCTGTATCGATGACATTCCTTCGACTCAATCTATTGCGGAGTTTCACTTTGAATTAGTGCCTGATGGTTTCAACATCAAGCTGAATGGCTGGGGAGATGCGGTCGGACTGGGAACCCACAACGCATTCAGCAGGCACGACACCAGCGCGAGTATGCTGCTGATTATCCCCGAAGACATCAGGATCAGCGTGAACTGGTTCTATCTGGCAGCCGGCCTGGGGAGTTTCCAACTCCAGTTGCAACGACTTTATGATCTGGACGGCACATGGAATCCGATGCCACCTGTCATCGATCGCAGCGCAAATGCCTACATCGAGCCCCTCACCGACAATGGCTATGAAATGCACCACCTGGCTGCGGGGCAATGGCGCGTCAGCGCCTTCTCGACCCATCAGGCAATAGACCCTGCGAAAGAAGGATTCCAGCTCAGCTTCGCACGCACCAATCACTATTGTTCTTTTGTGCCTCTCGGAGATGTTGATGGTGATGCCATCGTCGATGTCAATGATCTGCTGGCCGTGGTGGATGCGTGGGGGCCCTGCGCCCAATCTTGTGAGGCGGACCTTGACAGTGATGGCCTTGTGGGTATCGAGGACATGCTCCGTGTGCTGGCCGATTGGTCTGACTGACTGTCAGGGCTGACCCCAGTCACCTCCCCCGTTACCCCATTCAGATCCCTCCGTCAGGACAGAAAAGACCTGAACATTTGTCGTCGGATATGGTGGTCCGGATCATTTCCTCGCCTTTACGCATCGTCGCATGATGCACGTATGGAGTTGTTGACATGCCCCATTTGGCGCTCCTCATAGCCTCACTCGGCGGACCCATCAATGCCGATTTGTCGACGCTGAACTCAAGTTTGGCACAAGGGAAGCTCTCATCGGTAGAACTCACGCAGTTCTACATCGAGCGTGCAGATGAATTGGATACTGGTCTCCAGGGACTTCGAAGCATTCTGGCGAGAAATCCAGGGGCTCTGGATGAGGCACAACGTCTCGATGACTTACGAGCCGAGGGGACAACTCTCGGACCCCTGCATGGCATTCCGATTTTGATCAAGGACAACGTCGAGACGATGGAGTTGCCGACGACAGCTGGATCACTTTCACTTCAAGACAACCGGACACGTCGTGATGCACCAATCGTTGCGAGGCTTCGAAGTGCAGGCGCGATCATTCTCGGGAAATCGAATCTCAGCGAATGGGCAAACATTCGATCACCACAGTCAACCAGTGGGTGGAGCGCCATTGGGGGATTGACACGGAATCCCTACGATCGGGATCGCAGTGCCTGTGGATCAAGCAGTGGAAGCGGTGCTGCTGTCGCTGCCGATCTGGCCGCCGCCGCGATCGGAACCGAAACGGATGGATCGATTACATGCCCCGCTGCAATGAATGGCCTTGTTGGATTCAAGCCGACGGTCGGCTTGTTACCCCGCACACATATCGTGCCAATTTCAAACTCACAGGATACGCCTGGCCCGATGACGCGAACCGTTCGCGATGCCGCCATCATGATGACAATCATGGCAGGCAGCGATTCTGCCGATGATGCGACGAAGCAAGCAGATGCTCACAGTGTGGACTTTGCCAGCCAACTCGACACTGAATCACTCAAAGGTGCGCGGCTCGGCATCCTTTGGTTTCACACCGACTGGTGCACCGGCCCACAGTTATCCGCATTTGAGCGTAATCTCGAAGCTCTCCGCCAGGCCGGCGCGGAATTGGTTGACATCCGCACATTTTCAGGAATGGAGGAGATTCACAATGATGAACTCAAGGTGCTTCTTCACGAACTGAAACGTGACATGAATGCCTATCTCCACACTTTGCCCGACGACGATGGACCGAAGTCAATCGAAGAGGTGATTGCGTTCAATTCGTCGAATGCTGATCGTGAAATGCCCTATTTCGGGCAGGAATTCTTCGAGATGGCAGCAGCCACAAGTGACGCAGATGATGCTGCCTACCGTCTTGCGAGAAAGCGCAATCTCGAAGCAACCGGTCTGAACGGAATCGATCGACTGATGGCAGACAACAATGTCATCGCTCTGATCGCCCCGACCACAGGGCCCGCCTTCGAAATCACACTTGGGTCAGGCGATCAATTTGCCGGAAGCGCGACGACCCTTCCAGCAGTTTCGGGGTACCCACATCTCACTGTGCCGGCTGGAATGGTCAACGGACTCCCCGTGGGCCTGTCGTTCATCGGATCAGCATGGTCAGACGCCCGAATACTGTCGCTTGGATACGCATTCGAGCAACTTGATCAATGGCGGAGACCACCCCATGCGCCTTGATCAACCGCAGGTGCAAACTCCGGAAACAACATCGTTGAAAGTCGTGCTGGGACGCATCGCGGCGGATGCAAGCGACTCATTGGGGTGGTAGTAACCGCCAATGTCTTGTGGCACTCCCTGACAATCAATCATCTCGTTGTGGATCGCTTCTTCACATCCCGCCAGCGTCTCGGCGACTGTAGAGAAACGTGCTGCCAAATCCAAATCATCAGTCTGCTTGGCAAGTGCCTCCGCCCAGTATCGGGCGACCCAATAATGACTTGAACGATTGTCCGGTTCACCACACTTTCGAGATGGCGATTTGTTGTTCATCAGATATCCCGTTGTCGATTCGTCAAGCGTTCTTCCCAGAATGCGCGCAACAGGATGTTCGTATCGATCGGCAATGTGTTCAAAGGATGCCGCTAGCGCAAGAAACTCGCCAAGCGAATCCCATCGCAGATGATTTTCCTTCTCGAATTGCTGCACATGCTTGGGTGCAGAACCACCGGCACCAGTCTCGAAGAGGCCACCACCATTCATCAAGGGAACGATCGAAAGCATCTTGGCACTCGTGCCAACCTCTAGAATCGGAAAAAGATCCGTCAGATAGTCACGCAACACGTTCCCAGTCACGGAGATTGTGTTCTCGCCACGACGAATACGATCAATCGAGTACTTCGTTGCTTCAACCGGAGGCATGATGTGGAGATCCAGACCACTCGTGTCATGATCCTGCAAATAGGTTTCGACCTTTTCGATCAGTTGACGATCATGTGCACGCTCAGCATTGAGCCAGAAGACAGCCGGATCGCCCGTAGCACGAGCACGGTTGACTGCGAGTTTCACCCAGTCACGGATCGGAGCATCCTTGGTCTGACATGCACGCCAGATATCACCAGATTCCACGGCATGTTCCATGAGGACGGTGCCATCCGAAGTCACGATCCGAACACTTCCCGCATTCTCGATCTCAAACGTCTTGTCGTGAGATCCGTACTCCTCAGCTTTCTGCGCCATCAGACCGACATTCGGCACACTGCCCATGGTTGATGGGTCATATGCACCATTGGCGATGCAGTCCTCAATCACCGCTTCATAGACACCGGCATAGCTGCTGTCAGGGATCACTGCCAAAGTGTCGCGAGTGGAACCGGTTGCATCCCACATTTTCCCCCCGGCGCGAATCATGGCCGGCATCGATGCATCGATGATGACATCACTTGGAACGTGCAAATTCGTGATCCCACGGTCGGAATCAACCATGGCTAGATCTGGTCCTGCATCAAGCTCCTGTGCGATGTCGGACTCAATCGATGTCCGGTCTTCAGCAGACAATTCCCCGAGTCGACCGACGAGATCACCAAATCCATTGGTCACGTCTACGCCGAGACGATCGAATGTCTCGTGATACTTCTCGAACAATGGTGCAAAGAAGGCCTCGACGGCGTGTCCAAAGATGATTGGATCACTCACTTTCATCATCGTTGCCTTCATGTGCAGAGAAAAGAGCACGCCTTGGTTGCGAGCTTCGTCAATCTGTTGATGAAGGAACTTGAGCAAATCGTTACGGCTCATGGACGCACCATCAAGCACTTCGCCAGCCTGCAATACCAAGCCCTCTTTGAGAATGGTCACTGTGCCATCTGTTCCCATATGCTCAATGCGTGCGGTCGTCTGCTCTGTGAGCGTCACAGACTTCTCGCTGTGACGGAAATCGCCTGATTGCATCGTGGCCACGCGCGTCTTGCTGTCGCTATTCCAGTCTCCCATTCGGTGAGGATGGGCCTGCGCATAGGCCTTAACAGCCCTGGGCGCTCTGCGATCCGAATTCCCCTCCCGCAAGACGGGGTTCACAGCGCTGCCCTTGATCCCGTCGTAAATTGATCTGATCGCCCATTCCTCGTCATCTTGCGGCTCATCCGGATAATCCGGGAGGTCATAGCCCTGTGATTGAAGCTCGGCAATCGCCGCTTTCAACTGTGGAATCGATGCGGAGATGTTTGGAAGTTTGATGATGTTCGCCTGAGGCGTACCTGCAAGTGCACCAAGTTCGGCAAGATCGTCGGAAACCCGCTGAGAGTCCGTCAATCTTTCTGGAAATTGTGAGAGGATGCGACCTGAGAGCGAAATGTCTCGGGTCTGGACATCAATGCCTGTTCCGGCGGTAAAAGTTCGGATCACCGGCAGGAATGAGCGTGTAGCCAGCGCCGGCGCTTCGTCGGTGTGGGTGTAGATGATCGTAGGCGTGCCCGACATGAGGCGAAACTCCCGCGTTCTGGGTTGGAATGAGGCAAGGCACTCTCAGCCTTCCCGAGCCCCCCATTCTACAGCACAAGGTTGTTGACCGAGCATCCCCCCATCCCCACCGTAGTGGTAGCCTGCGACATCGCGACGAAAGGAGTGCCTCGATGAGCCGTACGCTGAGTGATCAGATCCTTGACACCCTCAAAGCTGTTGGTGTCCGCCGCATCTACGGCATTCCAGGCGACACGATCGATACGCTCATGGAAAGCCTCCGGAAGGATGGGGACACCGAATTCGTGGTCTGCCGTCACGAAGAAAATGCCGCATTCATGGCTTCGGGCGAAAGCCGAGTGACTGGCGGATTGGCCGTTGCTGTTGCCTGCCAGGGACCGGGTGCAAACAATTTGCTTAATGGTCTGGCTGATGCGGCAAGCGACAGGATCCCTGTCCTTGCGATCACAGGTCAGGTGGAAAGCGAACGGATCGGTTCTGGGATGCCTCAGGAGTCGAGTCAGCTCAAACTTTTTGATGACATCGCACTTTTCAATGCAGAGGCACGCACACCTCACAACTGCATCGAGATGCTCCACATCGCCATCAATACTGCTCTGACGCGACGTGGCCTCGCCCACATCTCCATTCCCTCGGACGTCATGCTCAAGCCGGAGGTCGCCTACCCGCTTCCCATCCCTGTGAGTTCTCAGAACGCGAGCATTGTGCCAAAAGACAGTTACCTCGACGCGGCCGCAGCAGCCATTGCCGATTCCAAACGACCCGCGATCCTCTACGGCGCAGGTGCGGGATCGGCAGCAGATGACGTCATCGCGCTCTCTGAAAAATTGCAAGCGCCCCTGCTGCATACCACCAGATCAAAGGACATCATCGACAACAATCATCCGAATGTGCTCGGTGGAATTGGCATCATGGGGAACCACCCTGCAAACCATGCAATGCATGAAGCTGACTTGCTCATCATTGTGGGCTGCAACTTCGCATGGCAGAAGTTCTACCCCGCTAAAACCCCCATCATCAAGATCGACCACAACCCAGAACATCTCGCCGCACACGTCCATGTCACCCACCCGATCCTCGGGTCCGCCCTTCCGTCAGTACAGGGACTTCTGGGACGTGTGGAATCCAGAACTGATACTCATTTCCTAGAGAAGAGTCGTAAACCTCTCGTCAAACTGATCGATGATCACACCTTCAAAGCGAAGGAGACGAAACCGGGCAAGCCGGTTCACCCTGCTGCGGTCATGGCGGCGATCGCCGAATGCATGGATGACGATGCCATTATCTGTGGCGACTCCGGCTCAACAACAATCTGGTGGAACAATGTTGTTCAGATGAAACCCCCACAACGTTTTATCTGGAGTGCGAATCTCGCGACACTTGGCGGGGGAATGCCTCAGGCGATTGGTGCGTCGTTCGCCGAACCAGATCGTCAGGTCATCATGATCGGCGGCGATGGCGGCTTCCAGATGTCCATACAGGACATCGTGACGGCTGCGATGTACGAACGACCGATCAAATGTTTCATTCTCAACAACGGCTGCTACAAGTTCATCGAATTTGAGGAAGCCAGCCATGACGGCAATCCAGCATCTGGAACCAAATTCCTGAATCCGGATTACGCCAAACTCGCTGAAGCGTGCCACTGCAAGGGCCTGTCTGTCAGCGAATATTCTGAGCTCATGCCAGCAGTGAAAGAGGCGCTTGCCCATAACGGACCTTGCATTGTCGATTGCAATGTTGACCCAGATGCGCTGATGATCCCCCCTGCCGTCACGGCGCACATGGCCGCCAATTACATGAAGAGTGAAATCAAGAGTTGGTTTGCCCCTCCAACCGACGAAATCAAGCATCTTGCGGCCCAAGCCAAGGCTGAAGCTGCGAGTTGATCATGATTGTTCTCCTGACAATCGTCATCACTCACACGAGCCCCAACATGATCTGGGTTCCTGGAGGCTCCTCCACAATCGGCGCTGAACTCCGAACGATGCCTTCTCAACGTCCGGCGAAAACGATTGAACTTCCCGGATTCTGGATCGATCAGACTGAGGTCACGAATGATCAGTTCGCAGCATTCGTGAAAGAGACCGGGTATGTCACCACCGCCGAACAACCGGTCGACTGGGAAGTTCTCTCAAAGCAATTGCCCTCAGGAACGCCCAAGCCATCGGACCACGATCTTGCACCGGGATCAGCAGTCTTTACACCGACGCAAGATTCTGTTGATCTGCGTGAAGTTTCTCCGAGTTGGTGGACATGGACACATGGAGCCAACTGGCGACAACCGGAAGGGCCAGACAGCAATATTGAAAACCGTGGCAATCATCCGGTTGTTCACATTTCTTGGGATGATGCAACGGCTTATGCGCAGTGGGCCGGCAAGCGACTTCCAACGGAGAATGAATGGGAACGAGCAGCCAGATACGGACATGAGGGATCGCCATTTGCCTGGGGAAACGATTTCAAACCCAATGGAACACACATGGCCAATCTTTGGCAGGGCGTGTTCCCACAGACCAATACAGCCGAGGACGGCTACACACTGACTGCGCCCGTCGGGTCATTTCCTCCCAGTGCCTTGAATCTTCACGACATGACTGGGAACGTCTGGGAATGGACAGCGGACGGCAACGGGACAATCGAGCGTGTGCAAAAAGGCGGATCTTTCTTGTGTCATGATTCCTATTGCGGCGCTTATCGACCCAGTGCGAGAACCATGACGACGAAGGACAGTTCCTTCTCACACGTAGGCTTTCGTTGCGTTCAGGAAGAGCGACCTATGCATGAAACCAAGTCGAACCCATGGTTGGCGTATGCACCGTCAGCGGATGGCCCAGGAAACGGTCGGCGTGTCGTGTTTCTGGCGGGCGATGAAGAATACCGATCGGAAGAAGCTCTTCCGATGTTGGCGAGGATGTTTGCGGCTGCAGGGTTCGAATGCATCGTCCTGCTGAGTCAGAACCCCGAAACCGGTGTCATCGATCCTGACAATCGGCAGCATATCCCCGGACTGCATCTATTGGATGAAGCGGATCTCTGCATCATGCAATGGCGGTTCCGTGATCTACCTGACGAGGACATGCGACACGTTGTCTCCTTTGTTGAATCAGGCAAGCCTTTGACTGGAATCCGTACTTCCACCCATGCATTTGCAATTCCAGCAAATCGATCATCTGCGTTCTCCGATTGGTCATGGGATAGAAACGGTGGATTTGGAAAGCGCATCCTTGGTGAAACATGGGTCGCACACCACGGTGGACACGGCCGGGAAGCAACGCGTGGCGTTATTGAAGAAGGCCAGCACGACCATCCTGTCGTCAGAGGTGTCGATGATGTATTCGGACCCACCGATGTCTACGCCATTTCGTCACTTCCGGAAGATGTCACCATCCTTCTCCGGGGTGCGATCCTGAAAGGCATGTCCGCGAGTGACCCCCCTGTGCAAGATGACCGCAACGATCCGATGCATCCAGTTGCGTGGTTGAGAGAACGCACGATGCCGAATGGCACAAGCCAACGCATCTTCGTCACGACCATGGGCACTGCCCAAGATTGGTCAAGCGAAGACTTGCGGAAACTGATTTTGAATGCAGCACTCTGGCAACTCGGCGAAGAAGAACGTATTCCCGAGAACGGGTGTGACGCCACCATTGTTGGAAACTGGGACCCTTCGCCATTTGGCTTCGGTACATATCGAAAAGGGCTCACGCTTGAAGATATCCGCGATGGACATCCTGAGCGAAAGAAACAACAAGAGGATCTCGATTGAAGGGATAACTGCCTGCGTGCAGCTGCTGGAGATCAAGCAGTTTGCAGAATGTTGATCTCCCAGACATCCGCCTTGACCTCTACCTTGTAGCAAGTAAAGTAAACCGATCGATTCGGAGGCGTGAGATGATTGTGACTGGCGCAAGCATGGCAGCAGTTGTGCTCGGTGGAGCAGAGCGGTTGCGATGGACCATTGCGGAAATTCCATATCTTGATGTCCCCTCCTCCTCGCATGTCGTCGCAACAGCGATGTCAAAAAATGGTGCCGTCACGGGAAGAAGCGGATCGACATTGAGTTCTGTTGGATGGCATGCGTTTGTGTGGACCCCCACCGAAGGCATGCAGCAATGCGCAGATGATGGCTGGGCACTCAGTCTCGGTCAGGCCATCAATGATGCCCACACAGTTGCAGGTTCAGTCAATACCTGTCCAAGTGACAACGGTCCATGCAGCACAGCGCCAGCGATTCTTCAACTGGATGACGAAGCCCAGTTGATCGGCCCCCTTCTTCAGGAGTATGCATATGTGCAGGGGATCACTGAAGCGGGACACATCGTCTATGAGCAATCCACTGGCGAATTGTGGGAAAGCGGCGGCTGGGTCAACATGCCGGATGGAGACAGCATCGCGTTGCCCATGCCAGATGAGGCATGGAGTGTCGATTTGGGCAAACCTGTCTTTCTGGACAAAGAGCCGAACAATCTTCTGATACCCGGATATGCCTGGATGAGCCCAGCCCGCCAGCCAATGGTCTGGAGGGTCGATCTGTCCAATAGCACTGTCTCCGCCACAGTCTTGACGGGTATCTCCGGAGGCGAAGCGCATGTGATACTTGAGAATGGAACGGTTCTGGGAATGCTGTATGTCGACGGCGCATCAGTGCCGGTCGAGTGGCCGTATCCGTGGACCATGTGGTCACCACTTGCTGAAGTTGACAGCAAGA
>JAKVBW010000072.1 GCA_022446945.1 Phycisphaerales bacterium
ACATCAGAGTCTCCCTGACTCCCACGCCACAAACAAAACAACACTCAACCCCTCTGCACATCGCAGGGGGGTTGTTCATTACTGCTCTTTGGTTTCGAGTCCGTGGACCAGGAAAGCGGGTGAAGGGGATCGAACCCTCGACATTCAGCTTGGGAATGTCGAGATTCGGAGCTGAGGTGTACCCAAGTTACTCATTGGCTTGAGTATACAAGCGAAGTCGTACTATCCGAATTCCACAAGAACATTCCCCGATCACCGATTATTCCACCGAATGATCGGATAGTAGTGGCGTGATGTAGGAGTGGGTACATTGAGTGCATCCATTTTCCTTAGGAGCACTATGAACAAACTCAAAGAACTATGGCAATACGCAGTCTTCCGATGGTGTGTGTATCAGACACCACTGTTGGTGTTTGGGTTGTTGTTGAAGTGGGGTTTCTTTGCAACAAAAGATGGTGATTTATTATTTATATACCCGACTTTCACTCTTGACCAGACCTACCAGGTAGGGGATGTGAAATATGGGGATGGTCTCGACCTTTCGCAATACGCAATATGGATTTGGGTCCTCATCTTCTGGATTCCAGCAATGTGGGTGTGGAGGAGAGCAGTTGTCAGGATGTGGAAATCACAACTGCGATGGTTGAATAAGAAAGCAGAGGAATAGCAATGAGCAACGAGAACAAATCGAATGGGACTGGATTCAAGGTGATAGTTGTGTTGCTGTTGCTTGTGATAGCGGGAGTCAATGCGTGGGGGGTTTTGAAATCCACTGTTGTTTGGAACGGCATTATCGGTGGAGAGGTTGTTTGCATTTGGAGTGATGGAACTGCTCAACAATGGGTGAGTAAAAAGACCAACCAATTTTGAGGTGATTCCCCTCCAATATGGATGTCATTTGATTGAATCTGATTGGTGTGAAGATATGAAGAAGAATGATGGTTGGGGATTTCAACTACCTCCCAAACACCACTCAACCCCTCTGCACATCGCAGGGGGGTTGTTCTTTAGTTGCATCAACAACGCACGAACCATCAACCGCCGAAACTTCGGATAGTAATGTTGTTTTGCGTGGTTTCGACGACGCGCGCATCGTCGTAACTAGTTGACACACAATAGAAAGCGGGTGAAGGGGATCGAACCCTCGACATTCAGCTTGGGAAGCTGACGCTCTACCACTGAGCTACACCCGCAGGGGGATCGCCCATCCTAGCGAAGGTTCATGCATCCGGCATGCAACAGTCATGCATGGCGGCAATCATTGGCGGTGAATGCCGACAGGGCCGTCTGCCGCTTGACACAGATGCCATGTTTGGGCAGCGCATCGAGTACTTGAAGCGTGCGCTGGCAGAGCACTCACGCCTTGGATAGCGTGGTCTGACCGTCATTCTGATCGATGATGCGCACAGCTGTGCCGTGCCGCGCCAACATCAGTGCAGCGGTCAACCCGACAGGTCCCGCGCCGACGACCAGAACAGGATCTTTCATCGGCGCATCCTGTCGGTTGGAATGTGCGGAGTAGAATGCACCCGTGACAGCCGCCAGACCCGAAGAATCAGCATCTCTGAAACCCTATCGCGATGCAATGGCGTTGCATGGGCCAGGCTTTGATGCGACGCTCTGGCGCAAACCCGAGGCGCAACAACTCCGGTTTGCAGTTGCGCTCGAGATGCTTCCTTGCGCGGGGCACCGTGTGGCAGATCTCGGCTGCGGTGTCGGCGATCTTGTTCAGACCTTGGCAGGGCATCCTTCTGCTCCGAGTGCCTATCTGGGAGTGGATGGACAGCCCGAAATGGTGGCCGAAGCCCAATCACGATGTGAACAGGCACTTCCCTTTGACACGTCTTTCGCAGTACTCGACATGACCGGAGATTTGTCCCAGGTGGCAGACTGGTCACCGGAGGTGTGCGTGATGTCCGGTTCACTGAACACGATGGCGCAGGAAGAAGCCCTGAAGGTCGTGGCCGCGGCATTTGAGATGGCCAGCATCGGCGTGGTGTTCAACTTTCTGTCAGACATGCCGGACGCGCGCTATCACGGCAAGGACACGGCGCCGGCACGCCGCTTTCACACAACTGAGGTACTGCGCTGGTGCATGCAGCAGACCCCGCTGGTTCAGTTCCGGCAGGATTACCTTGATGGTCACGATGCGACCATTGCGATGCGGCACTCAGTCTGATTCAAGAAGTGACTACGGACTGACCGTATTGGCGGCTTCAGCTGCTGCGCGAACGTCATCCCAAGGCGGCTGATCGCCGAGGCTGTCGGCGATCCACTGCCAGGCGAGACGACCTTCGCCATCGATCACGAAGACGCTTCTGTTGGACACGTCGTAGCCCGGCATGCCGGCCAGATCGTTGAAGCGAATGCCGTAGGCGTCCGTCACCTCGCGGTTGTAATCGCTGAGAAGAGTGAACGTCAGGTCGTTCTTCTCGGCAAAGGCCGCATTGGCGAAACGCGAGTCGACGCTGATGCCGTAGACGGTCACGCCAAGATCGTTGAAGTTCGCCATTGAGTCACGGAAGGTGCAGAGTTCGGTCTCGCAGACACCCGTAAAGGCAGCAGGGTAGAAGGCGAGCAGCACCGTCGAACCGCGATGATCGCTGAGTGTGACGGTCTCTCCATCGTGGGCGTAGAGCGTGAAGTCCGGTGCGGTGGTTCCAGTATTCATGTCCGGTATGGTAACTGGGCGCGGACAGGAATGCGGCGCATCAGCTTGACTTCACGTGTCCTGTTGCCAGCTATCATGGGCAACCCTTAGGAGAATCTGCATGAGATCAGCACTCACGCTACCGGAAGAAATCATGCTCCTGACGCTCGAAGACGAGACGGGCAAGGTTGAGTGTGTCAGTTTCTGGTCAGGATATGTGGGCTACAAGCACGCAGTCGCGGGGGCCGTTCTGGCCGAGCTTGCGTTGCAGGACCGCATTGAGATTACCGGCGAAGGGAAGGCACTCAAGGTTGGGCTGCTTGATGCTACGCCGATCGGGAGCGCCTTTGTCGACGCGTGCCTAGCAGAGATCGCTGGGGAAGAGAAGCCGCAGTCGGCCGAGCACTGGGTCGGCAAACTAGCGAGTCAAAAGGACATGCGGGGGCGCATTGCCTCCCAGCTGGCGGACAAAGGGATTCTGGATCTTGAGAGTGATTCGGCATGGATCTTCTTTACAAAGGAAGTCTATCCCACTATTGATCCTGCCCCGGAGCGTGCGCTGCGCGAGCGCATTCGTTCGGCAGTCATGAGTGATGAAGCAAACGTCGATGCCCGAACTTGCGCACTGCTCGCGATTGGCGAGAAAACGGGTTTCAATGCCATGCTCTTCACTAAGGACGAGCGGAAGGATCGGCAGGGGCGCATCGAGTCCCTGATTGCCGGTGATCCGGCAGGTGATGCCGTCGCGGCCAAGATCGCGAGTATTCAGGTGATGGTGACGGTGGTTGTGGTCACATCAGTGATCATCTCTGGTTCCTGATCACATCCGCGATCTTCATCGGAGGATCACGCCGAACCATCTTTCCATTGCTGGTGGAGTTCGGTGTAGATCCCTGATTGCCTAGTCGGCTCATATTGTGAATGTTCACTGACACAGGCCGCCATTGCTTCCGGAACAGAGTCGTAGTGTTCGCCACCGACCATCGCCAGGATCGCCGCGCCATGCGCGCTGCCTTGATTGGCCTGCATGGTGCAGACCGGAGCGCCAAAGATGTCGGCAGCCAGCGCTTGCCACAACACGCTCTTGGCCCCGCCGCCGGTCAGCCGGATGCGATCGATCTGCTGACCCGATGCGCCAAGCAGGTCCAATCCGTCCCGCAGGCCGTAGGTGATGCCTTCCAGAACCGCCCGCACCAGATGGGCGCGGCCGTGACGGGCGGTCAGTCCGCGGAAGGATGCAGTTAGCGTGGGATCATTGTGAGGAGTGCGCTCCCCCGTGAGATAGGGATAGAAGTGCAGTCCTTCACTACCGGCAGGGACATTCATGGCTTCCTCGATCAGTTGCGCATAGGTGGCATCCGGGGCGATGACATCACGGAACCATTCCAGACATCCTCCGGCGCTCAACATGCATCCCATCAGATGGCAGGTGCCAGGAATGGCATGGCAGAAGGTGTGCAGACCACCGGTCGAATCAATGGGCGCGCCCTGGCAAGCCGCAAAGAGCACGCCCGAAGTGCCGAGATTGATCGAGACGATTTCCGGTTCTGAAATTCCGCATGCCACACCTGCGGCCGCTTGATCGCCTGCGCCCGCCACGATGGGAGTCCCTTGAGGCAAGCCTGTCTCGTCTGCCGCAGCAGCAGTGATGGCACCTGCCACCGCGGCGCTTTCCAGAACAGGCGGCAGCCAGGTGGCGGGAAGATCCAGTGCCTCGAGGATGTCCGCGCACCAGTGTCGCGTATGCACATTCAGGAGAGACGTTCCGGAGGCATCTGTGACATCGATCGCTTGCTCGCCACAGAGTTGATGCCGGACGGCATCCTTCGGCAGGAGGACATGCGCGATGCGATCAAAGCAATCCGGCTCGTGTTCACGCAGCCAGAGAAGCTTGGGCGCGGTGAAACTGGTGAGGGCCGGTTTGCCGGTCCATTCGATTAGTCGCGCCTCACCAATGACATCATGCATCTGAGCGCACTGGTCTGCTGTGCGCTGATCGTTCCAGAGGATCGCCGGCCTGACCGGCTGTTCTTGGGCATCCAGCGCAACCAGTCCGTGCATCTGTCCGGTCACGCCCACGCATGCCACATCCTCACCGCTGGCCCCGGATCCGTTCAGGACGCCCCGCACTGCTTCGCATGTGGCCTGCCACCAGTCTGTGGCGGATTGTTCCGACCAACCGGGGTGGGGCCGGCGCGTGTCGTAGGTGGCTGTATGCGTGCCGGCGATGGTGCCCTCATCGAGGCTGAGGAGCACGGCGCGGGCACCGCCCGTGCCGATGTCGATACCCAAGACATATCTGGCCGCTGCCATGGAGAGCACCGTATCAGCGAGGGCGGGGCCGGGCGGTAGCATGCCCTCCATGTCAGATCGACCGATTCGCATGGGAATGGTGGGAGGCGGCCAGGACGCCTTCATCGGCGCAGTGCACCGCATGGCAGCGGGTTTGGATGGCTCCATGCAGATGGTGGCCGGCGCGTTGTCCTCGACGCCTGAGAAGGCCATCGCCAGCGGCAAAGCCCTCGGGTTGCCAGAAGCGCGCTGTTACGGCACATGGATGGAGATGCTCGAGGGTGAGAATGCGCGTCCCGAAGATGAACGGATCGAAGCCGTCGTCATCGTGACGCCCAATCATGTCCACTTTCCGGTGGCGAAAGCGGCACTGGAAGCAGGCTTTCATGTCGTGTGCGACAAGCCCATGACTTGCACCAATGAAGAGGCAGCCGAGTTGGTCGATTTGCAACAGTCAACCGGCCGCGTCTTTGCAGTGACATACAACTACACCGGCTATCCGCTCGTGCGCCAAGCACGGGAGATGGTGCGTTCGGGCGCGATCGGCCCTGTGCGCAAGGTGATGGTCGAGTACTTGCAGGGGTGGTTGGCCACGCCGCTTGAGCAGAGCGGGCAGAAGCAGGCCGACTGGCGGACGGATCCCGCACGCGCCGGAGCGGGTGGCGCGATGGGGGACATCGGCTCGCATGCGGAAAATCTTGCTTCCTTCATCACCGGTCTTCAAGTGGCTGCATTTGCCGGCGAATCTGTGACGCATGTCTCCGGCCGGGCGCTGGATGATGACACCAGCGTGCTTCTCCGCTTTGATGGCGGCGCTACCGGTGTCTTGACAGCTTCACAGATCTGTCCCGGTTCTCGCAATGGCCTGCGCATCCGCGTCTGGGGTGAGACGGGCGGGATCGACTGGCAGCAAGAATCACCCAACCAACTTCTTCATACCTCACTCGACGGCCCCGACCAGATTCACCGCACAGCAGACGCAGACTTGGCTGTTGCGGCGGCTGAGGCGACGCGACTGCCCGGGGGTCATCCGGAAGCCTTCATTGAAGCTTTCGCCAACATCTACCGGGGAGCGGCAGCGGCCATGCACGCAGGGCGCGATGATGGTGAGACCTTCGGTTATCCCGATGTGCAAGACGGGGCGCGTGGGGTGCGCTTCATCAACGCCGTTGTGCAGTCTTCCGGTCAGGGCTGGACGGAGCTGTCGCAGTGAGCGACTGGTTCCCGGGTATTCCGGCCATCACGTATGAAGGACCGGACAGCCAAGATCCATTGTCCTTCAAGTGGTATGACGCCGACGCGGAGGTCGAGGGCCGCCCGATGCGCGCCCATCTGCGATTCGCCGCGTGCTATTGGCACACGATGCGCAATGTATTGTCCGATCCTTTCGGCGCCGGGACAGCGCACATGCCGTGGGATGATGGAACTGATTCAATCGAGAATGCAGTGCGGCGAGCGCAGGTCTTCTTCGAGTTTCTCGAGAAGATCGGGATTGACTACTACTGCTTTCACGACCGCGATGTGGCTCCTGAAGGGGAGACAGTCGAGACCACCAACGAACATCTGGCGAAGATGACGGAAGTGCTCGGTACGCTGCAGGGCGCATCAAACAAGCGTTTGCTCTGGGGGACCGCCTGTCTCTTTGCCCATCCACGTTATGTGCATGGCGCGGCGACCTCGCCGAGTGTTGATGTGTTTGCCCATGCGGGTGCGCAGATCAGACGGGCCATCGATGCCACACACGCGCTCGGCGGCGAAGGTTACGTGTTCTGGGGTGGACGCGAGGGCTACGACACACTGCTCAATACCGACATGTCGCGCGAACTGGATCATCTGGCGACACTGCTGCGCATGGCGGTCGATTACAAGCATCGCATCGGATTCGAAGGCGCTTTCTACATCGAACCCAAGCCCAAGGAACCGGCGACACATCAGTACGATTTCGATGCCGCTACCTGTCTCAACTTCCTGCGCGAACATGATCTGCTCGATGAGTTCTCGCTGAACATTGAGACGAATCATGCGACACTGGCGGGGCACTCGGTGGCACATGAGTTGGAAGTCGCGGCCGCCGCCGGAGCGCTCGGCTCCATCGATGCAAATATGGGACACGCGCAACTGGGATGGGATACGGATCACTTCCCGACCGATCTGTATCTCACGACCTCCATCATGCGGCGCGTGTTGCAGATGGGGGGGTTCGCCACGGGTGGTCTTAACTTCGATGCGAAGCGACGACGCGGCTCGTTCGAGCCTGTGGATCTCTTTCACGCCCACATCGCGGGAATGGATGCCTTTGCGCGTGGTCTCCGTATTGCGGCGGCCATCCGCGCTGATGGGCGGCTCGATGACATGCTTCACGCCAGGTACGCCAGTTGGGAGAGCGAATTAGGAGAGCGCATCGAACAGGGCTCCGTGACGCTGGAGGAACTCGAAGCGCATGCTGCTGCGGCTGGCGAACCGGACCTCGCATCCGGACAGGAGGAACTCCTCCGCAGCATCATCAATCAGTATGTGACTTCACCGCAGACTTGACCGTGTCACTCAACGGTCTCAGATAGAGACCGAAGCCACCCGTTCCGTTGAGCAGTTTGACCAGCACGGTGTTGTCGCCCTGCTGGAGATTCGCTTCGAATGTCTTGGCATCGGGTGTGGCGCCCTGATAAGCCGCATCGACCCAGACAAGTTGGTCATTGATCCAGATTTTGCAACCGTCATCACTGCCGACAGTGAAGGCGACGCGCTGCGCTTTCGGGCTGTGCACGATGGTGCGCGCATAGACAATGGCATGATTCGCCTCGTCACTTCCATCCACCAGATCGAGAAGACCGGACGTGGGTGTTGTGACGGATCGCCAGGAAAGGGGTTCGCCATTCTTCTGTAGGGGTGGTGTGATGTGCACGATGCCTGGCTCGGGTGATTGGCGAAGATCGAGCGCATCCATCGATGGGGCATCAAAGAAACCAGACACTTCCCAATCCCGGAGATGTGATCCGGGCAGACGGAAAGGATGTTCCTTGCGATGTCGCCGGGCGGCCTCCATTCCAAAGCGTTCCACATAGGTATGGAAGCCTTCGGGATCGGGCGCGATCCTGTCGCCTGCCGCCCAAGCCGTGTAGGCCAGTGCCTGATCTGCCAGTGGATCGACAATGATCTCCCGGATGGATTCGGCATGTTGATTGACGGCTTGCGCTTCTGCCGCAAGGATCCCTGTTGCGACGACAAGTCGATCGTTGTCATCGAGGGCAGCGGTAATGGCGTCGTCAGCCAACTCAGGGTTTCTCGCTGCAGCTTGCACAAGCATCGAGCGCCCGAAAGGTCCTTGTCGTTCCCACTCATCCGCCAGCGTATCCCACTGTCCGTCCGCATCAGCCACCCGCATCTGCGCCGAAGCAAGAGGAGGCGTCCAATGCCCATCCCCATCGGCATCGACCCGAATCGGGCCTGTGACTGCCAAGGGTCTGATCGGACGACGGCGATCCCGAACCACGGGCGCCATGCTTCGATCAGATTCGGCGATCACGGTGATCCAGGCATCCTCGGCTGCGACAAGGGATAGGGGTCCAATGGACATGGGCGGCTTATAGCCGTCTTCGAGAAGGTTGAATGAAAAGACCTCATCACCATTGGCAAGCACTTTGACACGGTCGACTGGTACCCAAGGCGCTGCTTGCACTTTGATCGTGATGTCGAGCTGGCCATCTTCAGCGTCGATGCGATCTCCTGGCCCACCGCCATTGGCGTTGACCGTGATGAAGGGCCCGGTTGTGGCGAGCACCGCGCCTCTGCGAACCGCATTGGCGACTTCCACTGGATCGATGTTCGCCGCATCCGTGTCATCAACATGAACATAGGTTCGGGGAATGCCGGCGAAGTTGGTTTCGACAGCATGTGAATCGCTGTTTCCCATCGGCGCAATCTGGCGGCCGGCATTGACCATGTTGATCCAGTCTCGCATGACACTGTGGCTGCAACTGTCGACAGCTTCGTCATCTATTTCGGCGTCGTACCACCCCCAACCGGCGTTCTCATTCATGATCTCCACGGCGTCGAAGTCCCAAGTCCATTCTGGATGCGTCGATTCCGCGATCCAGGGATCAAGACCCAGCGCGCCGAAGTAATCAATGTCGCCCCAACGTGGATGATTGACCTGCATGACAGGCACGATGCCCCATGCGTTGACATTGGCACGGGTTTCGGCAAAGAGCGCGGGTGCGGGCGCGTGCCAGTCGATGACTTTGGCGTCGGGGTCGAGGGGATAGGCATTGAAGTGACCGTAGTTGGCCGAGATTTCATTGCCGGTGACGGCGGTAAACCACGAATCCGTGTTGGTTGCCTTCATTGTCTCCGTGTAGTCGATGTTCACATTGTGATCCGTCGCGACAGCAAACTCGACACCTTCTCCCGCAATCGAAATCATGCGCTCGGGCATGTTCGAATCACCATGTCCACTGTGAGTCAGCGTGTGGAGATGGAAATCACCACCGACCCAGCCTGTGGTGTCAACGATCCTCTGAAGCGAAGTCGTCCATTTGATCCGCGTTCCTTTCGAGAGGCTCACATTGCATTGCGCAACGGCATATTCAAGACCTCTGCTGGCAATGATGCGCCACTCTCCAGAAGGGATTTGAATAGTGCCGGATCCGTCAGCGGAATAGACCACGTTGCGGCGGACCGCCAGATGATTCGGATCCCCATCGACGATGTCAAAAATGGATCCCGGGTCCTCTCCGTCGCCCTTGAGGAAGGTCAATCGTGCCGGCATCGGTTGGCCTGCACCGTCTCTGATTTCAAAGACGAAGGTACTGAGCGATTCTTCCTGACTGACAAGTGGTACAGGCGCGGTGGCGAGTGTGAGAGAGATCAAGCTCAGCATGTCAGGCCTCCAGACTTGATTTCAGTGGTTCGAGATAGGCATCGAAGTGTGCCGCGCGTCCAATGGCCGATGTGTTGATCGGTTTTCTGACTTGATCCATACTCGGCGTCGCTGCGACACGTTTGGATGTGTGAAAGTTGAGGACCGCATCATCCCAGGGGAGTTCGAGAAACTCGATGATGTTGCGCAATGTCGATTCCGGAGATTTGGCGAGCGTCTCATATTCGACTCTCAACATGGGCAACGGGATCGCGCTGTCCCAGTGCTGCATGATCCGGCGTTCTTGCGTGATCGCCTGACCGAGATGGTCAAGATCAGCAGTAAAGGCCATGCGGGATGCGAAGGATTGGCTGTAGCACGAGATTGCCGTATCCAGCGGATCGCGCACGAGATGTAGGACTTTGGCATTCGGGAGAAGCAGAGACGCAATGCCCAGGTTCAGATAGTTCATCGGCAATTTGTCGACAATGATGTCGCCCTGGACCTGACTGTGGATTTGCTCCATATATGCCTTCGACGCTTTGTTGACAGCGTCCTGCGTCGCATCTGCAAGAGAGTGTGGGAAGTTCTCGAGGGGACCTATTTCCTCTGCGAGCAGCCGTATGGCGGTCGGCATCGCAGGGCTTTCACCCGCAGGTGTAATTTGTGGGTGCGCTGAGAGGATCTGTTCTGTCAGGGTGGTGCCGCTTCGGTACATGCCGACCACCAGAATGGGTGTGAACGGCGCGGGCGATGCTGCGGGAAGAGAAGTAATGCGATCCTTTGTCATCGTCTCGATCATTGCATCGACGAA